>JAMPXM010000247.1 GCA_023701225.1 Pseudobdellovibrionaceae bacterium
GATCTTTAGGTGTTCCATGCATGTGTCGATAATTGCTATGGAATGCATGCGTATCAAATTCTGTCACGGCCTTACATTAGTCGTAGGTTCAATACAAATCTGGATGGCGCATCCGCACATGCCTCAAGCTGCTCGCGCACAAGGTTGCTTTCAAAAAGAGCCCTCAGCGCAGCACCACTGGTTCCAAATTCGCGCAATATATCCTTGGTTTCGCGTGGGCGGTATCGGGAAAGACACGTAAGTTGACACGATCCGGACTCAGCACAGGCCACCGATTCGATTTCTTCGCGCTCAAGCATTGGGATGGCAGCGATATTTTTGCATGCATAGTTTTGTGGCTCATATTGCTCGCGATGGAGTCGGATCATGCTGTCGCATACGGCATCGTCCGCAAGCGTCGGCAGTGGACCACAAACCAGGTCCCCAATTTCTTGATCTGTAGATATTGGGTGGATCATGTCGCAAGTGCGCGAGCACGATTCGAGGTCACCGCATCTTACTTTCGTATAGTCTGTCTGCTCCGGATTCGTCGGCTGCACAAGATTCACCAAATCGCCGTCCGAGGTGCTCACCGCGTTATTGGCTCCGCCACCATCTCCGCATCCGGCCAACATTAATGCGGCCATCACAATTAATAGAAACTGCATGAAGCCTCCGATGCCTGAATTGTGAGCAACAAATGGGCCAAACAAACATTGTCTATTTTGCAGGACACTGGCCAAGATTTCGATATGTGTCGGGAATTTTGCGGCCAATACGACCGCGAGTGGAAACGCCATTGCCGACCGAATCGCGTGAGCGATCCGGGTCGGTTGCTTTGCGCCTTTCGAGACGACGTCTTTGGTTCCACGATCCTCACCTCGCAGCTCGCGATCAAAGACTGGCACCAATACTTCGGCGGCTCGCGGGCGGCCGATGCGCTGTGCGACCGTCTCATCCACAACTGCCACCGAATCGAGCTGCTTCCCCAGGCTGACTCGCTCCGTAAAAGCCGAGCGGCCCTTGGCTGACAAAATCTGAAATGAGATCACCACTCGGCTAGCGTCGCTACGCTCCGACAACCGGGCGGCTTGCTCCGAATTACCCGGGCGCCTTCACCGAAATACGCACAACATCTATTAAATACGATTTAAAATGCATTTACACCATTTAATACCTGCTTTTTAAGATGTAATAAGCGAGAGATGTTTCAAGTTTTTTAAAGATATAATCTGTTAAAGCCGATATAGTAAGTATATATGGCCGATAATACCGAATATCCCAGACATAGAGATTTATCCCTTCTCTCGGACGAACAACTCTTGGCTGAATTGGGCCGAAGACTCGAACGGATCCGGGTCGCCCGCCGAATTCAGGATCAGGAGATCTTCGGCAAAGGCGGCGTCAAAAAGGACGCGCTCGCGCATTTTAAAAAAGGAAAGAACATTTCGCTCATCAACTTCATCCGCATCCTCCGCGGCGTCGGGCTCTTGTCGGAATTGGAGCACTTGCTTCCGCAGCCAACGCTCTTTAGCCCTCTCTCCCTCGCACTCGCAAAAGAAGAAAAACTCCCCTCTCGCATTCGCAAGAAACAGAAGAAAGTCAGAAATTTTAAATGGGGTGACGAGTGAGTTTGCCGGTCAGGGTTTACCTCTGGGGGAAGCTGATCGGCGCTGCCTCGTATCCACCCGCTGGATCCCGTGTCGCGGCATTTGAGTTCACTCCTGAATTCATCAGCTCAGGAATTGAAATCGCGCCACTGAAGATGAAGCTTGCTCCCACCCTCTACCAATTTCCAGAAATCAGCGAGCGAACGTTTAAAGGTCTTCCGGGAATGCTCTCCGACAGTCTTCCGGACAAATTCGGAAATCAACTCATCGACAAACACTTGGCCTCTAAGGGATTCTCCCCTCAAGACATCACAGCCATCGATCGACTCCTCTACGTCGGCAACCGCGCGATGGGAGCACTCGAATATGAACCGGCACAAGGCCTCACTCACGAGGGAGAAAATCGGGGCGGAATACTCGATCTCGCCGCCCTCACGGAGCTAGCGAACCGCACTTTGTCAAAAAACGATGAACTGCAAAAGAAGATCGAAAACGCCGAAACACAGCAGGCCGCATTCGACTTACTTCGAGTCGGAACAAGCGCAGGTGGCGCAAGAGCAAAAGCGCTGATCGCTCTGGATCCCAATGGCCTCCCCAAGGTCGGACATCTCGATCACGGTGTGAATCACACCTACTGGCTCATGAAGTTTGATGGTATCGAAGCGAATCGTGACCGTGATGGCACCGACCCCCAAGGCGTGACGGTCCTTGAGTACATTTATTCGCTCATCGCGAAAAAATGCGAGATTCAAATGCCGGCGTGCCGCCTCTTGGAAGAAGGTGATCACCGACACTTTCTCATCGAACGCTTTGATAGGATCATTCGGAACGAAAAAGTCGACAAACTCCATTATACGTCTTGGTGTGGGATGGCCCACGCACACAGAGACCTGACCAATGCATTTAGCTACGAGCAGCTCGTCTTGGTCATGCGAGAGCTCAACTTACCACAAGCACAGATCACCGAACTTTTTCGCCGAGCGGTATTCAATGTCGTCGGACGCAACCAAGACGATCACACGAAGAACTTCGGTTTTCTGATGAACCGAGACGGAGAATGGAATCTGTCGCCCGCTTTCGACATGATGTATTCGTATGATCCCACCGGAAAGTGGACACGCACGCACCAAATTTCTTTGAATGGGAAAGCCGACCAGTTCACTCGGAACGACCTGATCGCATTTGGGAAACATTGTAGCTTGAGTGGCCGAGAAGTCAGCCCCATCATCGACCGAACAATCGATGCCTTCTCAACGTTTCCAACTTTGGCGAAGACGTGGAAGCTTCCTCGAGATCTGACGAGGACAGTGGCGTCGCAGTTGCGACTCAAGCTCTAATCACAACGAGAAGATGCATCATTCATCGAACAGATGAACGACCGAACAGGACTCCACAAGTCATTGATGAACCGCCGGAAACGCGCTCAGCTCTCTCGGCCACGCCCAGCACGTGACCGGAGACCGCATTCAACGCGTAAATCTGACCATTTTCCGAATGAAATTGGATCGAGATCTTTCCCTGCCCTTCTTTGGCGGACGAATGAGGCAGATAGAATTGGAGCTCTCCTAATGACTGCTCTGACGAGCCTTCGCGCTTCTGATACAGCGTCCTGAACTGAGTCAGCGCGATCTCTGAAAAATGAAAACTGTAAACGGCGCGCTTTTCATTCATAGACTCAATAAATTCTTTAGCCAGAATTTCCTGCTCGGCCGCATCAGGCCGATGCTCGCGCTTCACTTTCTCGCTGAGAAATTCATTGTAGATGGACTGTAAAATCCCGTAATGCCAGGGTAGCCGCCGAGCCGGGTCACGATATCCACCATCCAACAAAGCAGACATGTCGCCCGCAATGGCCCTACGAAGAGCAGCACCTTTGCGCATGGGACGACCCAGGAGCCGTTCAGCTTCGTCAAGGAACCCTGTGAGAAAATGCCGTTTATCTCCGTGGGCAAGCGAATAGTCCATATAAGCCCCAAGGTACTCACCCAACATTTCACGCGCCCGATCCGAGTTATACGGTGTGTGCTGCCTATCGACCTTCTTCACATCCATTATCGCGGCGCTTGCCAGCTCAGAGGGAAAAATCTTTCCATCTTGGGCGAGGACGAAACTGTCGATTTGCGAATCCGAGAGGTCGCGAAAAATAAAGCGTGAAATTCGTCCCGTTCGCATATCGACTTCAGCGAGCAAGTTTTGCGTATGCGCCTCCGGCCAAATCCCGTATTTCAATCCGGCTTCGGCCATAAACAATCCAAGCTTATACATGTACTCATTGTTCACCCAATCTTCAGTCGTCATCCCGGCGACGCGAGATAGCTCAACAAGGTTGGGCGGCAACGTCTTGACAGTCGACTCTCGCTCCTGACCGAAAAGCGCATGGACTGGATAGAGTTTTTTTGTCTGATCCGCCCGACTTGGGTGAGCCAATCTGACAATATAGGCGTGGAGCACCTTCTTCGTTGATTTGCTTCTCAATGTCATTGTCATGGACTCGGGATAAAAATCGAAGTGCTCGGGGCGTCTCTCATTGATTAAACGAGTCAAAAGTGAAGTGCGCGCCAGCGCCTTTTCTCGCTGCAATCGCGGTTCTCCGTCCAATCTCCTAAACTTTAAAAAATGAGATTTCTCTTTCTGCAGATCAGGGCGCCAGACATACCGAGTGTTGTGCGATAGAAAAAGCGTGCTCCACGAGGGAAGCGACGTTTTGTACGGTAACAAGGCTTTAGGTACCGCCGTTTCTAAAAAATAGATCCTGTGCTTGCCATCACTAAAGAAAAATGGCGATCTCTTGAGTGACTCGTACCCGCCCGCGATTTCAAGTTCAACTTGCAGGTTGAGATTGTCGAGGTCGTCCTCGCTCAACTCAATCACGCTCATCTTACGATCGCCGATTTCCGACTCCGACAAGAACTCCTGGGCCCGGTCATTGTAATTCTGATCTAAATCACGCAACTCACGATCATGCTCTGGAAAGCTCGCCTCTCCATCACCCGCAAGAGCGGGAACTGCCAATAAAACTAAGAAAAAGCCGAGTAAGCTGCGCTTCATCGCAGCAATGAAATGCACGGATTGTGCCGTCACCCAGGCACACTGACCTCGCGTTTTTCAGCTACAACACGATCGATTTTCATATTGTTAGGTTTCAAATAACGGCTCACCAGTCGAATCCCACCATGCATGAACTCAAGTCCCCGTAATCATTCAGGTCCCATTCCGGTGAGAATCTGTTCGACGAAGTGCCCCTGGCTGTCATGCCTTCAGGTCACATTGGCGTTACATTGGCGTTACATTGGCGGCGGCTTCCGCAACTTACGGATGGGCCTCAACTAAATCGGGGTCCCATTGCTCGACCCGGAGCGCAGGAACGTCAGCGCGCACGGCTTTCACTTCCCAATCAAACTCGCCTGACGGCTCAGTCCCGTGAACCCGAAACGACTTTTCATTGAACCCATCATAGCTCAGTAAGTAGGGCCGCGGGCCCTTGGCGGTCAATAGGACCGTCGCCGAGCCATCGCGGGTGAGTGCATCGTAATAGGCAGGCAACTCGACCGTGACGCCATATGGCGCGACCTTTTCATCGCTGACAGCCCATATCAATTTTGATTCGTACCTAGCGAATGCGATTCACCCGC
>JAMPXM010000248.1 GCA_023701225.1 Pseudobdellovibrionaceae bacterium
CTTCGCGGGCAGGAATCGAAATAGGCGCGCCTTCGATTAAGATGCGGCACGTTCCACAACTCCCCATTCCCCCACACGAATGCGCCAAGCCGATTCGATGGAATTCCGCGATATCCAATACCGTATCGCCTTCAATGAATGAAAGTTCCCGTCCTTCGGGCAAAAACACAATGAATTGCTGATGCTTAGACGACATCGCTCGAAGTCCTTGGGGGTCCACGCCCACCTGAATGCCTCAGGCCTGGCTGCCATGCGCGTCCAGGACTGTTGAATTATAGCAGGTTCTTTTGTATCCGTAAGTGATGCGCTTCATTGCCTTCGACTTAGAGACTACAGGTACGGTACCGGGCGTCGACCAAATCGTCGAAATCGGTGCCATTCGCTTTGTGAACGGCCTCCCTGACGCGATTTTCGCGACCTTGATCAATCCTGGTGTGCCGATGCCGGAAGCGGCGTCCGCCGTCAACGGGATCACCGACGCCATGCTGGTCGGGAAACCGAAAGTCACCGAGGTGTTGCAGCCGTTCGCGGAGTTCTGCGGCGATGACATTCTCGTGGCCCATAACGCGCCCTTCGACACTCAGTTCCTCATCGCCGACTACAAACGGCATGAAATCACCTGCCCGAATGGCGTCGTGCTCGATACATGCGCAATGGCTCGGAAGGTCTTGCCTGGGCTCGCCAACTATAAGCTGGGCACCTTGGTGCAGCACCTTTCGATTGATTCCGCTGGCTTCCACCGCGCCGAAGCGGATGCGAGCTACTGCGGACAGCTCTTTATCAAGATGCTGAACCGAATTTCCACTGGCGGTGTGATGCCACCGATCGCGAACCTGGTAGCGCTCACAGGTAAGCCTGAACAGCGCTTTCCCGTGATCGAGAAAAAGCCCAAGCAACTCGGTTTTCTGGACAGCTTACTTTAAACACAACGACCATCAGAAATAGTGCCGTGTATTTAAACGCGAGCGCGGCTGGCGAGAGGATAGCGCCGGCCCAAGCCGAAAGCCTTCGCCGAAACTTTCAAAATCGGCGCGGCTTGCCACCGTTTGAATTCCGTTCGCGCGATCGTCGCCATCAGCCAATGTTCCATTTTTGATCGCGCCGGGCGCCCCTCTTCGACCAACCGGCGCACCGCCGCGTCCAGATCGTCATAGGGTGGTAGTGTGTCTTGGTCTTTTTGATTGGGACGCAGCTCCGCCGATGGCGAGCGCGTGATAATCTCATCAGGTATCAACTCCTGCGTGCGATTGTAGAGACGAGCCAAATCATATACCTCGCCTTTAACCAAATCGCCGATCGGCGCCAGGCCTCCGCACATATCACCATACAAAGTCGCGTAACCCGTCGCGTACTCGCTCTTATTGCCTGTCGTTAAAAGCAAACTGTTGTCCTTATTGGCGATCGCCATCATGAAGAGGCCGCGCAGACGGGACTGCAAGTTCTCGTGCACAAGCCCGAACTCCAGCTCTCCGATACTGGATTGGAGAGTTTGCAAAGCCGTCTCGTACGTCGCTTGAATCGGGATATCCTGCACGCGGATGTCAAGGTTCTGACCGAGTCGCTCCGCTAGCGACCGGCTGATGTCAGCACTATAAGGCCCTGGCATCGTATAACCAGCCACGTTCTCAGCACCCAGCGCATCCACCGCCAAACACGCGACTACGGCGGAATCAATTCCACCGCTCAATCCCAAGTGAACCCGCTCGAGCCCTGTTTTACGCACAAAGTCCCGAATACCAAGGACCAATGCCTCGCGCGTGAGCTCCACGGCCGTCCGCTTTTCGCCAATCTTCTTGAACGTCATCTGTTCGGTACGCTTCTCACCCGTTTTGCGAGCGGTATCGTAAATGACCAAGTCTTCCCGAAAACCGGCAGCTTCGCACAAAACCTTGCCCTTCGGGTCCATCACGAAACTGCCGCCGTCAAAAACCAATTCATCCTGTGCACCCACGGCGTTGACATAAACAACGGGCGCTCCGAAATGCGTGGCGACCTGACGCACGACCTGGCGGCGCAACGAGATTTTGTTGTGTACGTAGGGCGACGCGCTCATGTTCAAGACGAGATCGCAGGAACCGCGCTTCAGTTTTTTGAGCGGATTCTCAAGGTACGGTGACTTGTACTTCGGCAAGTCCCATCCCCAAATATCTTCACAGATCGTCATTTGAACGCGCTGACCTTTGAAGCGAAATAAGCCCTGCGCAAGGTCTCCTCGCTCCACGAAGCGCGCTTCATCAAAAACATCGTAGGTCGGGAGGAGTTCTTTGAAAAAGGACTTCGGCTTTTTCCCTTTTTCACAAAGGACGGCCGCATTACGGTAGGGTTTACCCGTCTTTTTTTCAGAATGCGTTACCACTCCGACGAGAACCGCGATCCCTGATGGAATCTCTTTTTGAAGCTGGCGGAACTCCCTGAGTTGGGCATCGATGACACTGGCTCGTTCGAGAAGATCCAAGGGTGGATAACCGAATAGAGAAAGTTCGGGAAATAGCACGAGGTCCGCGCCCAAGTCCGCGGCCTTGCGAACCATCTCGAGAATTTTCACTCGATTGCCCGAAAAATCTCCGACCGTGGAATTGACTTGAGCTAGTGCCACCCGCATAGGGGTGAGACTAATCCGAAGTCGGGTGCGACGGCAAGTGAGTCGCGGAAGACGCCAAATGAAGCGGCCGGCAAGCACGATCGACTGCAACGCGCTTGGTATAGCCATCGTTGTAATCGTGCCAAAACTCGATTGTGCGCTCTGGGTACTTCCAACAAAAATAACCGTCGCCCGCATCGAAATCGGCGATCCAGAGGCCTTTCGGCAGGGCGCCGAGCTTCTGAATTTTCATTTGCCAATCTTGAATGAGGTGATTGACCTGCGACTCTAAACTCAAAACGAGGTCTTCGTTTTGACCGCTCAAGGCATCCAGTCGCTCGATGAGTTGCTTGACCTTCTCACTATACGTACGCGTGATGCGCAAAATGATCGGAAGCACAGCTCGAGCTTCGTCTAAGGAGAAAACACTACGCTGATTGATGCCCACCACTGGATTCAAAATCCCCCCCGAGATTTCGGCTGACGGTCGTTGGCGTCACCCACGAAGCGCCTCCGAAAAATGGAATGCGGATGGCCCATGGACAATTCTTTTGAGCCGCGGAAAATGACACGAACGAACCAGATTTTGAACCGGTTTTTTCTGAGAAACCCAGAAGCTGAAGACTTTATATCTAACGCGGAGAGTCCGTCGTGGATGGCGCGGACCTAAAAGGAAATCCGAGTTATTTTTCCCAACTCTTTGAAATTTGCAGCGCCTGCCCGCCGATCAGAAGAAACAGTATGACGACAATTGCGATGATGAGCAAAATCCGCAGGATTCCACCGATACCGATGGACTCCTCATTGTCATCCTCCTTGGCGGCCACTTTGCGGCGTGCCTCAAACGAGGTCACCTTGGGGCGCAATGTGGATCCGCTTTCCGCTTCATTCACCAGAGTCATGATCGGTTTTTCCTTGCCGCGCGCTTCTAACTCGCGATCGGAGAAAAACCGGCGGTCTAACGACATACGGTTCACTCGCCCCTGGTTCGGATCCACCTCACCGACTGAATTCGATCTCCGCTTGGCGAGCTCAAGAGCCTTGGGTGCTTCGTTTGAGTTTCCGGCCAATTGACCCACTTGCGTCTGCTTCGGCCGGCCTCTGCCATTGATCAAGCTTGCGGCCGTACGGGCCGAGCCGTTTCCTCCGTTCCCAGAATCCGCCGCTCCGCCCCCACTCCCGTTATTATTTCCCGACCGCGATGACGCTGAGTTCGAGCGGTCGCTCGATCTGTTTCCCTTTGCGGATGTCTGGCCCGAGCTCCCTGAACTGCCCGGTCTTGATCCACCACCTCCACCTCCACCTCCTCCTCCACTGCCTGCAAATCCTGGCAGAGGCTGACCATCGGCGGGGTTAAACGGTCTGTAAAATTGAGCGTGGCAAGAGCCTCCACCTGAATTCGCGCCCAAAATCGGGAGCTCTCCGGTTTCGATTAAACACGCGAGATAATTTCCAAAATAATTGGTCACGTAGACACGAAACGCAGAATTGAATTGATAGGCCAGACCCAAAATCAACGCGATGACAACGACGAGAATGAGGATGTACTCAATAATCGCCTGGCCGCTCTCGTTTTTACAATTTGCACGACGCTTTCGAAGGCGTTGCATGCGGTCTTTAGCCTTTTTCAAAATGAGCCGATACCAATATCATCGGCGGTCATCAGCTCGCTGATCTACTTAACGGCAGAATCGGTCTCAAAATGAAGTATCGGCTTGGAAACCTCATGGTTATCACCACGTTGGCCTTAGGGACGACGTCGGCCTTTGCCCAAAGTCCAGCCGACGCTCAGCTCAACCCAGCTCCTGCCCTCCCGCAAGGCAACATGCCGGCTCCCGCGACTCAACAAAGTCAACCGAACATCTCCGCGCCGATCATGGCTCCTCCGGGTTCCGTCATGCCCTCGGGCACAGTTCCCTCCGGTACACAGCCCATCCCTGGCAGCACTCCCATTCCGAATACCGGTGGCCCCGGAGCACCCGCTCCTGCGCCGACCGGACCAGTGACTGCCGCCGCTCCACTGAGTTGGGGAGCACAGGCCTTGGCGGATGAAATTACACTCAGTGCCCGCGACCCCGAAATCAGTGTCAAAAAGAAAAAACAGGCCAGGCTGAGTGACGAAAAGGTCGCCAGCCTACGGAGCAAAATCGCCCGACTAGAGGGCGACATGAAAAGTCGCATGCGTCTGGCCGAGCACTTCGAGGTCGAAGGACAACCGGACAAGATGATCGAGGTCCTGCGGCCGGTCGCGGCGGATTTACCCCGCAAAGGCATGCTGGCGCTCGCTCGCGGATACCGAATGAAGAAGGACCACAAAGAAGAAATTCGCGTTCTGGAAATTTTGCGGGCGCAGAAAGACAAAGACTACTTCGTTCATTATCACCTGGGCGCCGCCTACAGCAGTTTCGGAGATCGCTCGACCGCGATTGAACGTTTCGAAAATGCATTGAAGCTCAATCCACGCTTCTATCCCGCATACGAGTCGCTCTTACGCGAAACCAAGCGCGACAAACGTTGGACTGACGCGATCTCCATCGCACAGGACACAGCTGATCGATTCGGACAAAAATCCAAAGCGCTGAGTGAGCTTTGTCTGCTCTTCGCCTTTCAGGCC
>JAMPXM010000015.1 GCA_023701225.1 Pseudobdellovibrionaceae bacterium
GCTCAGATACGGCTTAGTCTCTGTCACGACCGGCTCACTTCTGCGTTTTTTCGAACTGCTTCACGACCGCGTCGGTGAGGTCGATATCTTTTTTCGCCCAGATCACGCTCTGTTCCGATTTTTCCAGAATGACCGTATAGCCGCCCTCTTTGGCGACCTTATCGATCGAATCCTGAAGCTTTTCAAGAATCGGACGTGTGAGCTCTTGCTCTTTCTTTTGGATGTTGAGCTGCGACTGACCCAGCAGGTCGCGATACTTCATCATTTCCGTTTGCAGCTCGGCGCCCTTGGCTTGCTTGGCTTCATCCGAGAGAACGTTTTTCTTTTTCTCGAAATCTTCCTGCATTTTCTTGATGTTCGCTTCTCTCTTGCTCAATTCCTCTTTTTTCGCGTTGAACTCTTTTTCGAGTTCTTTTTTTGCCTTCTGTCCGGCGGTCGTTTCCGAGATCGCCTTCTGCATATCGATATAGCCGATCTTCACTTCCGCCGCTCGTGCTTGAGCCGCGCCCATCATCGAACCTAGCGTCAAGGCCGCAGCCAAAGCCGCCACTTTCATGCCATGAGCCATCGACTTCGGGAGGATACGCTTCATTTCCATATTCATGTCCCTCTCTTGATTGAAACCGTTTACCTAAAACTGCTGACTTAAAACCATTAAGTAAATCCGTTGTCTAAAATCAATCGTATCAACCCGGCTGTCTGGAGCCGATTAGAAGGGGGCTCCGATCGCAAACTGGAAGTTGCTCGCCGCCTCTTCCGGCCTCCGATCGATCGGGAATCCCCACTCAAAGCGCAGCGGTCCGATCGGCGAGAACCAGCGGAAACCGAAGCCGACGTCCGAACGCAATTCACTGAAGTCCAAGCGATCGTTGGCATCCCCGATATCAAAGAACGCAACACCTTTGATGCCCGCCTCTGAAATCAATGGAAATTCAATTTCGGCTTGATAAAAGAGCTGCTGCGTTCCGCCGTAGGTGACCAACGCGAAGTTTTCCGCCTGCTCCTTGGAGAGCGTCGCCCGCGGATCAACGCTACCGCAGCGCGAATCCGAGACACTGACGTTGCGACAGAACACTTTATTCGAGAAGCGCTTCTTGCCGATCGAGTACCAATCGTAACCACGCAGGCTGTTGGCACCGCCCAACGAGAACAATTCGTTGAACGGAATCCGATCATTGTCGCCCTCGTTGGAGCGAATGAACGCGTAGTTCAAGTTGTTGCGGAAAACGAATTCCCACCAAACCTTCTTATAGTAGCGCGCGGTCGCGCGCCCCACCGTGTAGTGCTTTTCTCCGCCCAGGCCCGCGTATTCGATCGATGCGCTGGAGAAAACACCGTCGGTCGGCGAGAACCGGTCGTTTCGTTTATCGTATTCAAGCGTGAAGGTTCCGGACGAAGTCCACCCGTTCGCCGTTTCCGGCGGAAAGAGATCGCGATCGATCGGGTCATCTTTTGCCGGATCCGAGATCGTCGTTTCATCCAGTTTATAGCGGAAGTAGCCGCGCAAGAAGGGCGCCAGCGGATGCCCCACACGCAACGCTCCCCCTTTTTTCTCTTCGCGATACTCAGGCGCGGTTCGACGGCTCTGGTAAGCGTCAAAGCCCACCGTCCATTCCGTGTCCAAGAAATATGGCTCGGTGAAATTCAAGTTGAACAAAGACTGGTCTTTACTCAAGTCAACCGACAAGCCGAGCTTTTGACCACGGCCAAACAGGTTGATCTGGTTGATTTGCCCCTGGAAGATGAACTGCGAATAGGTGGAGTAGCCGGCACCTACTTGGATCGTACCGGTGTTGCGCTCCTTCACGACGATGTCGACGTTCATGACATCCGCATTGTCCAGCGGAGTGCTGGAGTTGAAATTGACCTCATCAAAGAAGCCCAATCGCTGCACGTTGGCGATCGACTCGCGCTTCCGAGTCTCGTTATACAGCTCGCCCTCTTTGATCTGCAGCTCACGGCGAATGACCTTGTCGCGCGTTTTCACGTTGCCCGACATGTTAATCCGGCCAAAATAGACCTTGTTGCCCTTGTCGATCTCAAACGTGATATCGACTTCCTTGTCCTTTTCGCGCACGCGCGTCCGCGGGATCACGTTCGTGTACGCATAGCCGAGATCGCCGTACTTCGCTTGTACGTTGCGCATGTCTTTCAAAAGCGTTTCGTGTACATACCAGCCGCCGCCGCCGCTGGTCGCATCGATCTCGATGGAATTCATGAGTTCGGCGCGATCAAACAGCAAATCGCCGGCGAAATCGACCTGCCCGACTTTGAACCGATCTCCCTCTTCGACGCGGATCGTGATGTAGATGCCCTTTTTATCGGGTGTCACATAGACCTGAGGACGGTCGATACGAACCTGTACATAGCCTTCATTGAAATAAACATAATTGAGCAGCTGGATATCGCGATCAAATGCATCCTGTTTATATGAGCCGCTCTCGGAAACGAAGCTGAAGAATCCGCCCTCTTGCGTCGCCATCACCGATTTGAGCTTGTTGTCTCCAAGCTGGCGGTTGCCGAGGAAGGCGATCCGCTTCACCTTCACCTTTTCGTTTTCTTGAATATCGAAGACAACTCGGACCGATTCACCCTTGGTGACATCCTCGACTCGAGTGGTGACTTTGGCGAGGAAGAAGCCCTTGTCTTCGTAGAGCTTCTGCATTTTCTCGGTCGCATCACGCAATCGCGACATATTCAAAATCTCAAACGACTTCAAGCCCGCGGCTTCGCGCAAGTCATCGTCTTCGACTTCATCATTGCCGTTGTATAGGACTTCGGCGACCGCCGGCTTTTCGACCACGCGGTAGACAAGTTCGACGCCCGCCGAAACCGCATTGCGCGAGACTTGTACGTCGTAGAAATAACCGGTCTGAAACAAGGCCGCGACATCCTGGCGGATCAAATCCATATCCAGCCGCGAACCCTGCTGACTGCGCAAACGCGCCAGCACCGCATCAGTTTCGATCTTCTTGTTGCCCTCAACACGAATCAAATTGATGACAGGTGCAGAGGCGTTGGATGCGGCATTAGGTGAGGCCGCTTTCGCCTGACCCGGCAACGTGGCATTCATCGCGCGCGGCTTTGTCGTGCGTGCGCGCGCCGCTTGCGCCTGGGCGGGCGAAGCGTCCAAAACCATGGCTGTGATCACGAAAACGACCGAAGCCACCACTGCCCGTGGAGCAGCGGAAGAGATCGTGCGACCCAGAGCACGGGCCATCAGGCTCGAAGCGATTCTGTCTTTGAGTCGACCCAAATTCTGAATTCCTCAGTCGTTTAGATGGGTTAAATGAATTCGCAAGAAGCGTAACGCGAATCTCTCGCGTTGTCAAAAACTCTACCCTCGTTTCGTTGCGAGAATATGAAGATAAGAACCGCGAATTGCTGATTTCATCAGCACACGGGAGTCTTCTCGCGCAGTCATTCGCTCCGACCCGGTATGCGGCTCACAGCCAGTGGCCATCGCGCATGTGCAGTACCTTAGGAAATTTTTTGGCGAAGTCCTCGTCGTGCGTCACCACCACGAGCGTCAGGTTCATCTTCTGCTTCAGTTCAAAAAACAAATCCTGAATCTTCTCGCCATTGACGGTATCCAGGTTCCCGGTCGGCTCATCGGCGAAGAGCACTTCCGGCTTACGTACCAAGGCCCGCGCGATCGCCACACGTTGCTGTTCGCCACCACTGAGTTCCGAAGGGTGATGATGCAAGCGTTGCGCAAGCCCGAGCAAAGTTAAGAGCTCTTCAGCCGCCGCACGCGCGTCTTTTGGCGAGGCACCCGCGATCCGGCAGGGCATCATCACATTTTCGAGCGCCGTGAACTCCGCCATCAAATGATGGAATTGAAACACGAAGCCCATGGAAACATTGCGAAACGCCGCCAGCTCATCATCTGATTTTTTCGTCAAATCTTGGCCACGATACAAAACCTTGCCCAGAGTCGGCCGATCCAAAGTTCCTAAAATATGCAAAAGCGTGCTCTTGCCGGCACCTGAGCTCCCGACAATGCAGAGCGCATCGCCGGAGCGAATTTCCAGATCGATGCCCTTGAGGATTTCCAGCCGCCCGGTACCCATTGGATAAGACTTCGTGACGACTTGTGCCTGAATCAGTGTTTCACCCCAAGCGCGTGCGGCACTGCCCGGCTGCATCTCGGACCGACCGGACCCGATCGGAGACCGAACTGAAAAACCACCCAACGCACTCCTTGGGCCACTCTTAGGGCCACTCTTAGGGCCACTTTTGGGGTGACTCGTCGAGTTACTCATATCGCAATCCTTCCACCGGATCGAGGCGCGAGCCGCGGAACGCGGGCATCCATGTCGATACAAATGAGACCAAAAGCGACGCCGCCACGACCGCCGCTAAATCCTGCCATCGGAATACGACACCCACGTGATCGAGCTTGTACACATCGCCCGGCATCAACACCCAGTGCGACTGCGCCCATACGAATATTCCGCTCAGCACCAAGCCCAGTATGATTCCTGCAAAAGTACCGATCGCACCCAGTATCACGCCATGCATCGTGAACACTTTCATCACATCCCGACGCCCGAACCCCATCGCGCGCAGAATGGATATATCCGAATACTTACGCAAGACGCTGACAAAGAGATTGGAGCTGATATTGAAACTCGCCGCGATGATCATCACCAAGAGAACGACGAAGAGAACGGGACGCTCGTAGCGAATGGCTTCAAAGAGATTTTCGTTCACGTCATACCAACTCGCGGCGAAGTACCCGGGACCGAGACGGCTCTCCAATGCAATGGCCGCCCCTTTTGCGAGCTGGGGGTCGGTCAGCTTCAAGCGCAAACCTGAAATCCCGCCTTTCACCTGCGCGATGTCTTGCGCGGCCGCAAGATCGGTGACGACGACGTGCTCATCGTAATCGTTCTTTCCAAGATCGAGGACGCCCGTCACCACGAACTCGCGCACGCTCGGCGCAAATCCGGTGGAGTCCTCGCGTAAAGGCTTCGGAACAACCACCTTGAACCGATCGCCGGGCTTGAGTTCAAACTTGCGGGCAATGCCCTTGCCAATGAGCGCCGCCGGGATTCCCGCCTGCGCTTTGAGATCAAAAGATCCACGCACCACGCGCGGCACGATGTTCAGTACGGTTTGAACCGTCTCGTTTTCCACGCCCTGCACGGAAACATAGGTGATCTTTTGGTTGTGCGCGATCAGCGCTTTGACATCGAGCACCGGGGTGTAGGCCACGGCTTCGGGAACAATCTTCTTCACCTGTTCATAGAACGACTCAACCGACTCGACTCCACGGCTCTGTCTGCGCAACACGAGAATATGGCCGTACACATCCTGTACGGAGCGCGTGAGCGTATCCTCGAACCCCGCCACGACGCTCATCGCGACTGTCAAGCAAGCCACGCCGATCGTCATCCCGACCAGCGACAGGACGGAGGCCAGAGAGAGAAGCCTCCGGCCCGAGGTCACGAAGCGGAACGTGAGCCACAGGTGAAACACGGACTCAGGCCCCTTTCTGGGAGTCGGTCGCCGTCATCGAACGCAAGTAGGCGTAGATGAAATCATCCAATTCGCCATCCATCACCGAATGCACCTGGCTCGTTTCGTGATTGGTGCGATGGTCTTTGACGAGTTGGTAGGGGTGCATCACGTAGGAACGGATTTGCGAGCCCCATTCATTGGCCTTCTTCGTCGCGTTCAATGCGTCTTTTTCAGCATTTCGTTTTTCGATCTCTTTCTCGTACAGAGCGGCCTTCAGCATCTTCATGGCTTTGTCACGATTGGCGTGCTGCGAACGCTCGTTCTGACATTGCACGACAATGCCGCTTGGAATATGGCGCATGCGTACGGCCGAATCCGTTTTGTTGACGTGCTGCCCGCCCGCGCCCGAAGAGCGATACGTGTCGACTTCGACATCGCCCATATCGACTTCGATGTTGATGTCATCATCGACTTCCGCGTAGCAGAACACCGACGAGAAGCTCGTGTGCCGGCGCGCATTAGAATCGTAAGGCGAAATTCGCACGAGACGGTGCACGCCGCTTTCGGCTTTCAAATAACCGTATGCGTACGGTCCCTCAATCAAGATCGTCGCCGACTTGATCCCCGCGCCATCACCTTCCGTGCGTTCGAGCACCGATGGTTTGTACCCGTGATGTTCGGCGTAGCGGATGTACATGCGGAACAGCATCTCCGCCCAATCCTGTGCCTCGGTTCCTCCGGCGCCGGCGTTGATCGTCAAATACGCGCCATTGGCATCGAGTTCTCCGCTCAGCATTTTCTTGATTTCCAACTCTCCGGCGAGTGCTTCGAGTTGCAGGATTTCGGTTTTGGCTTCCTGGAACGTGTCTTCATCGGATGCTTCAACGGCCATCTCCATCAAGACGGAGGCGTCGTCCGCGCGCGACTTCAAGCCCTTCCAGTCGCCGATGGACTTCTCCAACAGCGCCTTTTCCTTATTGAGCTTTTGCATTTCGCTGGGCTTGCTCCAGAGGTCGGGATTCTCAGCCTGCATACTGAGTTGCTGCAGGCGCTTTTCTTTTATTTCGATGTCAAAGATACCTCCGGAGTTCGTCGGCACGCGCTTGAACGATGTTCAAGCGGCCCTTCACATCCGAAAGTTCGGTCGCGATTCCCATATCCCCTCTTTATTTGTTTCGACTGGATCATTTTCGGCTGGATCGTCCAGCTCTCGTTGCGCGGCGCACCCGAGCCGGGCTCGACGGCCGGCTTTTAGGTGTAACAGCTTCCGGGGGGCCACACAAGACCTCAAAGATCCGATCCTGGAGGGCATACATTTCCCGAGCCGCGCGCCCTCCGCGCTCATGCTCAAACCCCAAAAGATGCAGCATGCCATGCACGATCATATAGCCGAGCTCCTCGCGATAACGCAGCCCATGCTCCGCGGCCTGACGTTTGAGCACTTGTGGACAAAGAACGAGTTCGCCGAGCATATGGATTTCATCGCCTTCGAAGCTCAAGACATCCGTCGCGTAATCCTTCTTTCGGTAGGTCCGATTGAGCGCGCGCGCCTCGCGTGTGTCCAAAAAAACCAACCCGAGTTCCTGCCCTGGCCGAAGCGAAAAGGCCGCGCGAACAGCACGCTTCCGGTTCTCGCGCGCGAGCTCCCGCTCCAGGCGCTCTACCCAAGCTTCCAAAAATCGACGCGGCACACGCGTCCGCGATCGATTCACGATAGTCAGCTTCATGCGGTAGCGGGTCCTTTGCGTGACCCGAACTTGATCGGCGTCGTCGGCGGAGTCGGCGGCGGTGGACGCTCGCTCGCTCCCCCACCGGCCTTGCGCGGATAATCGATACGCTGATGATAAATCCCGAGAAGAATACGGATGAAGGCCTCTTCGATGAGCGTAAGATCCTTCAGCGTCAGGTTGCATTCGTCGAGTTGCCCGTCCATGAATTTACGCTGAATGATGTTCTTGACGATATTCTGCAAGCGTACGGGTGTCGGCTCATCGAGCGAACGCGAGGCCGCCTCGATCGAATCGGCGAGCATGATCAGCGCGGCTTCGCGAAACTGCGGCTTCGGTCCCGGATAGCGGAACTCTTCTTCCGACACTTGATCGATCGATTCATCTTGAGCTTCCAGAGCGCGGTTGTAGAAGAAGGCGATCAGAGTCGTGCCATGATGCTGAACGATCCCGTCGATGATCGGCTTGCCGAGCTTGTAACGCATGCCAAGCTCCACGCCGTCTTTAACGTGAGCGATCAGAATCGTCTTGCTCATGTGCGGACTCAAGTGATCGTGCGGATTCTGCCCCGGCTTTTGGTTTTCGATGAAATACGCGGCATGCTCGGTCTTACCGATGTCGTGATAGTACGACATCACCTTTGCCAGAAGAGAGTTGGCGCCGATTTCTTCGGCGGCGCTCTCGACCATGGCGCCGACGATCAACGAATGGTGGTACGTGCCCGGAGCTTTGACGACCATCTCCTTGAGCAGGGGATGGTTGAGATTGGAAAGCTCCAGCAACTTCACGTCCGTCGTCGCGTTGAAAAGAGATTCCATGAGCGGAATCAACATCATCGCCACCAACGACGACAGAATGCCGGAGATCAGTCCCGCCGGAGCCGACCACATCAGGTCGCGCGCGAACGAGTCGTCGCCGAAACGCTCGACGGTCAGAACCAAAAGAATGACCAGTGCGTTGACCAGACCGGAGCGCACACCGGCCCGATAAATATCGTTTCGGGTTTTACAAGCATAGACGCCGCGAGCCGCCGCCAAGCCGCCCACGATCGTCACGATGACGAACGACATTTTCATGTCGAGCATCAAACCCAACACCGCCGCCTGGAAAATGACATAACCCCAAACAAGCTCGCCCGAGACGATCAACAGACCTGCCAGCATCGCACCGGCCGCGACCGGGGCCGCGAACAGAAGAGCGGACTCCGGAACCACCGTCCCGAAACGGCTGGCGAACGTCGCGTTGAGCACGAACAAGAAAATCTTCGTGACCAACACGACGGTCACCATGGTCACACCCATGATCGCGACGTCTTTACTCTCCACCCGCACGCGATTGAGGGTGAACCGGCGCAGATAGGAGAAGAACACGAGAAGGAACGAGACGATCAAAAGCGCGCTGACGAGCGCCGTGAAATTGCGGTTGCGGTGCGAGCGTTGGTTTTCGATCTCCCGCAGGAGTGTCGCATGAATCGGTTGAATGATCGAACCCTCGGGCACGATCACTTGATTGCGCTTGATGGCGATCACAACCGGCAGAACCTGGTCCCGGGCGCGTTGCTTGCGAGACTCCATTTCATGTTTGTTGAGCGTAATGTTCGCGCTCAAGAGCGAACGTGCGAAGTTCACGATGGTTCGCTGGTCGATTCCCGGCAAACCTTTCAACCCAGCCACGCGCTCGGGGTTGAAATCTTCTTCCCTCAGGAGGTCACGGACTTCCCGCGTTGGCACGACGCCCTCGCGTCCCGCGCCGCCACGAGATAGCTCCCGCAGGATCACGGTCTTGATGTGGGGAGGAATGACGCGCTCCAGGCCCTCGACCGTCTTATAGCCGGACCAACTCTCCAACACCTCGACGACAAGATTCTCGATGCGAGGTGAAAACTTTTGCGACGCCAACCACTCGAAATGGCGATCGTGAACCGGGCGACCGAGAGCGGCTTCGAAGTGAGGCTTGAACTTGAAGAAGCCGCGGATCTGCTCTTCACGCGCGAATTCGTCGCGATGCCACTGCACCTGACGAACCTCGTCACGCATGCGTCGAAATCCGGAATAGATACGATTGTAGGCCTCATCGAACATCGACCGATCGTAGTCAAATACCAGTGGAATCGAGTTCTCGGCCGTGCGCCGCTTTTCTTCGGTCGATACTTCGTCGACGATTTCGAAACTGATCGGCGACTTGATATCGCGGACCGCTTTATCACCCGTGCGATAGGAGTAGGTCAGGTCAAAATCAAAGAACATCAAAAACGAGAGACCGAGGCTGAAGAGGAATAGGAGCGAAAGGCGACGAACGCGGAACACTTCATCGGCGCGCTGAGCCGCGCGCCCAAGCCAGGTGCGCTCGAAGCCGAGCTCATTGACCCACTCGAGGAACTCGAGCGAATGATCGATGTACCGGGCGCGACGATGCAGCGACTCGCGGGAATGCGTCTTCCCGCTGCCCTGCCCGAGCTTACCGCCACTTCGTTTGTCGCCGACCTTGTTCTTGTTGCCCATTCTGTCTTGCTGTCTTGCCGCCTTGCTGCGGGCGCGCCCTTCACTTATTTGCCATTTTCGATGTCCTTTTCGGCAGAATCGCGAAAAAGACGCGCGCCATCTGGACCGAAGTCGAGCCAAAGTCGCACAATCTGGATCAGACCGAGACCAAACTGCCAGGACGCTCGCAACCCGTCAAAAGTAATTCCTCCGCCCACGGCCGACGCCGAAGACCCAAAACTGGTCCCCTTTCGTGTTGGTCGCTTGGGGCGATGGACTCATGCCAACATCAAAGGGGACCAGTTTTCGACACTTGTGCGCAGCCGCGAGCACTGGTAGATCCGGAGGACATGATCCAACCTCCAAATGACCTCCGCCGTTTCGAATCCATTTTGAAAATCGTCGAAGCCCTGCGCGGCCCGGATGGCTGCCCTTGGGACAAAGAACAGACACATCGGACTCTGACTCCCTACGCGATCGAGGAAGCACACGAACTCGCCGAAGCCATCGAGAACGGAGATGAGCCGGAAATGATCTCCGAACTGGGCGACTTGCTTTTACAGGTCGTCTTGCAGGCCGAGATCGGCCGCCAGAGCGGACGCTTCGATATTCACGATGTGATCGAGGCGATCAGCACAAAAATGGTCCGTCGCCATCCTCATGTTTTCAACGATACGCAAGTTGGCGGAAGCGAAGACGTGTTGCGCAACTGGGCCGAGATCAAAAAACAGGAAAAGGCCGCCGCCCATCGTTCGACCACCGGCTCAACCGCTTCCGCCATCGAGCGCTTTGATGTCCCCGAAAACCTGCCTGCCTTGTCGCGCGCCCATAAGATCGGCGCTAAGACGAAGGCACACCGCTTTGATTGGCCCGACTGGCAAGGTGTTTTCGCGAAGGTGAATGAAGAACTCGCCGAGCTCCAAGCGGCGATTGCCACGGGGAGCGCCGAAGAAAAAGAAGCCGAACTCGGCGATCTTTTATTTTCCGTCGCGCAGTTGGCTCGACATCTTGCGATCGAGCCCGAACAAGCTCTACGAACCACCAACCGCCGCTTTGAACAGCGTTTTTTCACGATGCGCCGCCTAGCGGAGACGGACGGACACAATGTCGATGAATTGAGTGAAGAGCAGCTTGAAGCCTATTGGATCAAGGCGAAAGCGGCCCTGAAAGGAGCACGCTGACCGGAGCCGAAGGGGTCCGTGTCAACTAAGCAAAGCCGCGGTTTCCACGACGCGCGGACGCGCCACCGCGAACGGCGAGGCGAACGCATCCACGCGAGGAATTTCGATCGTCACGCGGCTCCCCACTCCGAGGCGCGCTTGACGCTCCACCCGCCCGCCCCAGAACATGATCAAGGCGCGCATCTGCTTGAACGTTAAACCGTTTGCAGCGCTCATCCCGCACGACAAACCGCGTGCCTGGACACGCATCAGGAGTTCCTCGGAGATTCCCCGACCGTTATCTTCGATGGTCACTTGCAATTGGCGCAGGCTCGGGTGGATTCCGATACGCACGACGCCCTGCCCGCTGCCCAGCGACTCGATCGCATGATCCAACGCCGACTCGATCACCGTCGTGAAATCCTCGGCATTGATCTCGACCGCGACCGGCAGGTCACGACCCGCGGTGCGCCCCCAAGTCAACGTCACGCCAGACGAAGATCCGGGTGAACTACCAGGTAAACTGCCAGATGAACAACCAGATGAACTCGAAGACGAGTGCGGCGACGAGCGTAAAAGAGCGGCGCTTTTGGCGGCTATCACCCCGTCGATCATGCGCATGATGTCGACCAGATGATAAGTTTGGCTCAAGCCACGGGACAGGTTCCCACCTCCCTCCGCGGCTTCTGCGGATTCGGGCGCGAGTGCCGGCGCGATCATCGGCGATCTCGGCTCAGCGAGCTTCTCCGCTCGTGCACGCACGCTCTCCGCCTCCGCCTGCTGCGTGACATGACGAATGCGCAGGATCGCTTCATCCATCAGCCGCTTGCTCTCACGAGAAAGTTCGTCGTCGGCATGCGTGAGCATCTGCAAAGCCGCCAAGGGCGCCTGCAAGTCGCGGATCCACTGCAGGTCATGATTCATCGGGATCCCGGAAACATCCTTTTGCACGATACGTGTCATCCCATTCCCCTCTCGGTCCTGGCGCGATCCCTCGCTCAAATGATGTCGGGCCGTGGTGGATGATGCCACCGCAGAAGTGAAGGCCGTATCCGACACCTGTGTGAACCGGATCCATTTCGGATTCAATTTCGTACTCAATTGTGAATTCAAATTCAGAAGCGTTCTCTCCAACTTCGGAACCCGCGCGAGGAGGTCATGGAACGCGATCACGCCTTGACCGACCAACACGGCCAAGACCGTGAGAACCAGAGCGAGAAACAGTTGATCTTTTAAAGCGGCCGGGACCAGAAGAAGCAGAGTGCACAAAGGAAGAAACAGAGTGGGCCAATCGGCGCGCTGCGCCCGCAAGACCTGGGCCGCACCGACAAAGAGAACAGCGGCACCGACCAAGCCCGTCATCCGCGAGGGACCTTCCAGTAGCGCATGTGTGCTTTGCAAACCGAGGGCAAAAAAAACGAAGACGGAAGGGGCGATCATGGGTAGTTTCCGACCGGCCAGCAGCCACGTGGCTGCGCCAATGGCGACCGCAGCCAAGACACTTCGCACCGCAAAGGCGGGCGCCATCCAGGCACCGCCGAGTTCCGTGAACGCGGCAAAAACCAGGAGCCCGAACAGCTGCGCGACAGCGATCCAACTGAGAACGCGGGAGTGCGATTGGTCGTGTGACATGAAAACCCTCGACCCCAGACGGAAGCACGTTTTATGCCGACTTAGGTCGCAAATATTGGCACCGGAAGTATGACGCTCTGTACTTCTTTCAATGAGGATTGACGAAATCTTCGCAGCTAATCTGGTCAGACGCCCGGTTCTCGTCTACAAATTTAATAGAGCGATCCATCTACAATGAATTCGGCTCAAGACTGAGCCCGGCACGCTTTTGAACGCAGAACTGAGCTGACACATGGCAAGACATCTAGAGGAGCCTCGAGTGACGTCCAAACATCGCGTTCTCATCATCGACGACGACAGCATGGTCTGTGAAATGATCGTGGATCTTCTCTCGAGCCGATATGACGTTTCCATGGCCACGAACGTCGAAGAGGGAGAGCGCCACATTGCCTCGCAAAAACCCGACCTTCTGATTCTCGACATAAAACTGAAGAACGAAAGCGGACTCGATCTTTGCAAGAAGCTGCGGGAGAATCCGGCGACCAGTCAAATGGCGATCTTGATTTATTCGGGCTCGGAAGACATTGAAATGCTAACAACGGCGTTTGAGCGCGGTGCCGACGACTACGTCGCTAAGAGCGCCCGTCCGCAAGAGCTCATCGCCCGGATCGCCGCAAAAATCCGCCGTGTCGAAGAGCGGAATCAAGAAAATCAGAAAGATGGAAAGACCGGCCTTCTCGTTTGCGGCAATCTGGAACTCGATGATCTCAAAATCGAGGCTCGAATTGACGGCAAAACCATGCCCTTGAGCGTTCTGGAATACAATCTTTTGCGGTTCTTCGTCGTGAACAAGGAACGCGTCATGAGTCGGGCGCAAATCCTGGCCGGAGTCTGGAAAGACTCGATCGTCTCGAACCGCACTATCGATACGCACATGGTCTACCTACGCAAAAAACTCGTCGGCTTCGACCACACCTTCGGCACCGTCTATGGCGCCGGCTATATCTTGCGCACGACCCCTGCCGGCTCCGCCGAAGGCGAAGACACCCTGGGTCGCGATCAAGTGTCATGAGTGTTTGTCGGCTGCGGCGTCACCCGTAAATACGGCTTCACAGTCCGATAAGAACTCAGTACAGGGGACCGAGAACAAGGCGCGGATCCGGATATTTTCTCAACGCTTCGGCGAGGTCTTTTTTTGCCACAGTCCCGGGCAAATCGCATATGTTTGGCTTGTCGTAACTCAACTGAAAATGCAAATGCGGATTCCATCCGCCGTTTTCGGCTGGGTTCCCGACCCAGGCGATCACATCGCCCGCGCGGTATCGCTTTCCGATCCTCTGACCTTCCAACGACTTCGCCGCGAGGTGCCCGTAGAGTGCGTAAAGTTCGGCGCCGCCAATGATGTGACGCAAAATCAAGGTGTGCCCATAGTCGCCCGGCGCGGACCGAAAATCGAAGAGATGAACCTCGCCATCGTGAAACGCATACACCGGCTCACCGACTGGAGCCGCGATATCGATACCGACGTGAATATTGCGGACATCGGCTTCACCGACGCCCTCCGTGAACAGTGGCGTCGTGTACATTCCGGGCCGAACTTCATTGTAGCGGCCCACGCCATAAGCGGATGATCGCACCCGATCGGGATCATAGCCCGTGGTGAAATCATAGATTTCATAGCTCGGCGGCAGATGAATCACCGGATGGAATTGATAGGCGGAGAAATCAATCATCGCGTCACAAAGTAAATGGCAATTGGTCACAAGTCACGTACACTGAAAAGTACATATGGCGACCAAACGCCTCTTTCTCGCATTGGCGATCGATTCCGAACGGTTCCCCGAGTTGATCGTGGCGGGCCGAAAACTCCGCATTCACGCCGACCGACACGAAATGAACGTCAAGTGGTCTCCCCCCTCCAATTGGCACATCACACTGATGTTTTTGGGCGACGTCGAAGAAGACCGACTTCCCAAACTCGGCGAACGATTGTTTGCTGCGGCCGCTCGCGCCAGCGCATTTGAAATCCGCATTTCTGGAATGGGCGCGTTTCCCGACGAGCGTCATGCTCGCGTCATCTGGGCGGGGACGTCGCGATCGCAGCCAATTCTGGATGTGCAGACCGCGCTCGAAACTGAGTTCGGAGAAGAAGGCTTCGCCCCCGAACAAAGGGAGTTTCATCCACATCTGACCCTGGGACGCCTGCGCTCGGCGGGAAGCGTGCGCGAAATGATCTCGCCTTTCGTGCGGCGGCATTTCGGTGAGGAGCGCATCGAGCAAATCGTTTTATTCGAGAGCATCCAGCAGGGCCACTTCCCAGTGTATATTCCCCTGCTCCGCGCTTCGCTCACAGCGCCAAAGATCTAACCACATCGACTTAAGACATGGCGCACGCGCAAACTCAGCGACTCGCATCCACCTGCTGCAACCACTCCGTCAGTTCGAGAGCTGGCTGGGGGACTTGATGAAACCGATACTCCATCTCGACAAAGCCTTCTTTCGCCACGGCCAGAATCGTCATCTCGCGTGCGGATGCGCCGCGGGCCACTTCGAGCTTCTCTAAAGGGATGGCGCGCGGAGTTTTCACCATGACCACTTGCCCATCGACCTTTTTCACGGCGCATTCGTCGGCCATGATCGAGCCGTTCAAACGCCCGATGTCCGCTTCCGATTCTTCCGCCTCCACTTGAATCGAGCGCGGCAACAGTCCGCATCGCGCATCGACCTTGATGTCCGCCAACTTGATACCCAGTCTGCGAAGCCATCCCGCTTGCGCCAGGGATTTTTGAAAGTAGTAAACTATTTCGCCCTTTTCGTTCAGAGCAGGGGCAAAATACAGACGCATCGGCAGACCTGCCTGACGGTTTCTCTTCTTACCGGTTAGGATGATCACTTCACCTTGCCAGTACGTGCCCAACAAACTCTGTTGGAACGAAGACGGGTTCTCACCACCCGTCGCATCCTCCGCACGAGAATTCTGTGTATATGCAGAGAGCGGCAAGACAATACCAATCACGAGAGCCAGAGCGCGTTTCACAATCACCACCATCGTTTTATAAATCGGTTCAAAAGGTTCCTATTATTGGCTCGAGCGCCTTCCACATCAGCTCCCGAAGCCTCACGAGGAGATGCGAATTTGATGCCCAGCCTCCCCCCCCCCCCTCCACTCTCGCACCAGCGTGATTGCGGTCGGAGCCCATGCACTTGATTCACCTACGCTTTTTGAAGGCGACAACGAATCCTGGCGATGAAAGCAAAACAACAGGCAGCCGGCTGGTGCGCGCGTATCTATCGAAATTCTACGCGGCCATGACAGTTCTGAGCTTTTTGCGAGCATATGCATCTCCCCGCATTGCCCCATCAAAACAGAGTATCCACGGGCGCACGCTGACCCAATTTGAGCACCCGGCCTGCCTCATAAATGCACGTTTTTATTGCGTAAAATTATCTTCTCAGGATTTTCAAACGTTCGTTTGATTTTTTTAATCAAAAGGACGATATTCTTATTAACCAATTCAATCCAGGGGACGTACATCATGGCAGCGGAGAAGACGCCAGACAAGACGACCGCCAAACATGCGGAGCGGCCACCGAAAGATGCGAGCACAAAAGACGCGCTCATCGCGGCCGGTAGCCGCGTGTTCTCTGAAAAGGGCTATGAAGGTGCGACGGTCAAAGACTTAGCCGACGAAGCCGGCGTGAACGTGAGTTTGGTGAGCTACCATTTTGGCGGCAAAGAAGGGCTTTATCGCGCATGCCTCGAAAACTTCGGCAAGTTCCGTCTGGAAACGGCGGAGCGACTTTTACGTAAACCTGAGTCCGAAGCCGACTTCCGTTTGCGACTGACGATGTTCGCCGAAGAATTCATGAACGCCAATATTTGCGACATGGATATTTGCAAAATCATTCACCGTGACCTGGATATGGGCGAGAACCCGATTGCGATGGACGTCTTCAAGACCACGTTCTTACCAGTGTTCTTCGCCTTCCGCGATTTTTTCGTCCACGCACAACAGGTCAAAATCATTCGGAGTGACTTCGACGCCCTGAATGCGGCGGCGATGCTCTTCGGCTCGCTCATCCATTCGGTCACGAGCGAACCTCTTCGCAAAAAGACGATCGGGCAATCCCTTGAGGACCCGGCTTATTTACAAAAAACGATTCACGACTACATCAGCATCTTCGTCGACGGCTGCCTCAGAAAGCAGGGCACATGAGAAACTTCCTCCGACTTTTCTTTCTTCTCATATCCGCGATCGCGCTCGTGCTCGCCGCTCTTGTCGAGCCCGTCGAAGCGCAAAGCAAGCGCGCGGCCTCCGGCCCCTTGTTGTCCATCGACGACTATCTGAAGTCGGTACGGGAAGGAAACGAAGCCGTTCAAGCCGCGGTCCAATCGAGCGAAGCGGCGAGCCTCACCGCTTCGGACGCGTCACTCCTCACCTCTCCGCAAGCCTTCGGCTCAGCTTCCTCCACTTCGGATGAGCGTTTCAATCCGCAGTTTCGCGCCAACAAAATATTAAACGACAATTATCAGCTCGGCCTGCAACAGCAGACGACATTCGGTCTGGGCGCCAAGCTCTATTACAGCCTCAGCCGAACGGAAGTCCCGGGCGCCTTCCCCACCTTCCATGAAGCGAGACCAACACTCGAACTCACGCAACAACTCTGGCGCAATGGATTCGGCTCAGAGACTCGCGCGCAAATCCAGGCGATCAAAGCCGGCGCTCGCGCACGCTCAGAGTCGGAAGCGTTTCGCGCCAACTCGCTGATACTGGATGCCGAACTCGCCTATTGGCGATTGGTGCTGGCGCGCGAAACCCGGCGTGTCCAGGAAGAAGCCCTGGAGCGCGCCGACCGCCTGGTCTCATGGGCAGGACGACGCGCGAGTTCAGGCCTCGCCGATCGCGCGGACTCCCTGCAAGCGCAAGCCAATCAAAAGGCCCGCCAACTCGAACTGCGCGCAGCGATCGACGCCGAAAGAGCGGCCGCGCGGACATTCAACAGTGCGCGCGGCGTGGATCAAAACGATGTGAGCGAGCGATTGCAACCTCTCACCCAGGACGTCATCGACCGCATGCAGGCTCCGACTTCGCGTGCCAGCCGCGGGGATATCAAGGCCGCGCAATTGCAGGCGCAAGCCGCGGCCGCCAACTCTAAACTCGGCTCTGAAAAAGGCCGCGCGAGCGTCGAGATTTTTGGACAATTTGCCACCAATGGTTTTGATGCGGACCGCGCTGAAGCGATCGACCAGTCCTTCACCACCGAACGCCCGACGACGACCATCGGCGTTCGCTTCACGGTGCCACTGGACTTCTCGGCCGCTTCCCGATCTCGCCAAGGATATGAAAAAGAAAAGCTCGCCGCCGACACGATTTTCAAACGAAAAACGTTCGAAGAAGCGCGCGACTGGCAAGACGTGACTCAGAAATTCACCGAAGCCAAGTCAAGACTCGGCTTATATCAAGAACTCGAGCAGACCCAACGCGCCAAACTCGAATACGAGCGCGCACGACACAATCGCGGACGCAGCACAACTCAACAGGTTTTGTTGTATGAACTGGACTACGAGCAGGCACAATTCGGTCGAATTCGCACTCTCGCCGAGCTCCTGCAGCTGAACGCACAAATGAAACTCTATGGCACTAGCGCCTTCCGTCCTGAAAGCGATGAGGTAGAAGATGAATCTCGCTGAACTGTCCATACGCCGGCCGATTTTTATATCATCGGTCGTGATTTTGAGCCTGATCGCTGGCTTGATGTCGATGTCCCGGCTGGGCGTGGACCTGTTTCCCGACATCACCTTTCCCATTGTGACGGTGACGACGGCCTATCCAGGCGCAGGACCGGCCGAAGTGGAAACTTTGGTATCCAAACCTCTCGAAGACGAGATTTCTGGCATCTCCGGAATCAAACGTATGTCTTCCGTGAGTCGTGAAGGTGTGTCCACGGTTATCGCGGAGTTTTCTCTCGAGACAGACGTGAAATATGCCGAACAACAGGTGCGCGACCGCGCTGGCAGCGCCAAGAGCAAGCTCCCTCGCGACATCAAGGAGCCCGTGATCCGCCGGATCGACCCGTCAGACCAGCCGGTCCTGACGCTCGCGCTGAGCGCGGACCTCCCCGCCGGCGAGCTCTTCGACCTCGCCGACCAAAAAATCCGTCCGCGCCTGGAACAAGTCAGCCGGGTGGGTCTGGTACAGATCTTCGGCGGTCGTAAACGCGAAATTCAGGTACAGCTGGATCGCCGTAAACTCAAAGCCCATGAGATTTCGGCCGGCGCCGTGGTGGCGCGACTGGCCGGCCAAGGTGAAGATATCCCGGCCGGGAAAAAATCAGAAGGACCGAAAGAAACTGTCTTCCGTACGGTCGGACAGTTCGAGTCGCTCGACGACATCAAGGGACAGATCGTCAATTTTTTCGGAAATGACGTCCCCGTCAAAATTTCCGAACTCGGCACCGTCAAAGATACGCTCGTCGATGAAACGTCGCGCACCTACGTCAACGGTCAGCCTGCGGTTTTTGTTCTCGCCTATCGACAAAGCGGCGCGAACACGATCGCCGTCGTCGATGCGCTCAAAAAGCGCGTCGACAAAATCAACGCCGAGTTCGCTTCTGCTCCTGGATCTCCGAAAGTCGAAGTCGTCCGCGACACTTCCCAGTGGATCCGCGCCAACGTCCTTGATGTCGAAGAGTCGATCATGATCGGGACGATTTTAGCTGTCGTCGTCGTGTTCTTTTTCTTGGGATCGTTCCGCTCGACGATCATCACGGGTCTCGCGCTTCCGAACTCACTCATCGGCGCTTTCATCCTGATGGCGATCGCGGGCTTTTCGATCAATATCATGACGTTGCTCGCGCTTTCTTTGTCAGTCGGTCTGCTGATCGACGACGCGATTGTCGTACGGGAGAATATCTTCCGACATATCGAAATGGGCAAAGATCCGCGCACGGCGTCCATCGTCGGTACCGCCGAAGTGCGGCTCGCCGTGATCGCGACGACCTTGACGGTCATCGCCGTCTTCGGTCCGCTTGGATTTTTGACGGGCGTCGTCGGTCAGTTTTTCAAACACTTCGGATTAACGGTCGTGTTCGCAATGGCGATTTCGCTTTTCGACGCTCTCACGATCGCGCCCATGCTCTCGGCCTATTTCGCCGGAGCCCCGCATGACCCAGAAAAGGTCAAACATACCCTCTACGGCCGCACACTCGGCCGAGTCGTACGCGGCTTCGACCGCTTTCAAGTCTGGTTGGAGAACGGCTACGTGCGCGTATTGAAATACACGCTCCGCCATCCGATCAAAGTTCTTAGCGTCTCTGTCGCGATTTCAGTCGGCCTCTTCTCGACCGCTGTCTTCGTGCCAAAGACGTTCCTCCCACAGCAAGACGCCGGCGAATTCGCCGTGGCAATCGACTTGCCGCCGGGAACCAATCTCGATGGCATGACTGAGCTTGCAAATCGAGTCGATGACATCATCCGCGCCAATCCGGAAGTCACGATCTCAGCCCTTACTGTTGGATCGCGCGATGGCGACCCGAACTACGCCGACTTCTACGTGAAGCTTGTCAAGGCCAACCAAAGAAAAGTCAGTACCGGTCAATTCAAGGATCGTATTCGTGAACAACTCAAGGAATTCGCGTACGCCAATCCGACCGTGAAGGACTACGACGCCGTTGGCGGCGGGCAACGCCCGTTCAACTTGAACATCGTCGGCTCTGATCAAAAACAACTTGAAGCCGTGGGCGCGCGAGTCTTGGCCTGGATGAGAGCGAATCCGGGCTTCAAAGATCCGGACATCAACTTCCGTCCCGGCAAACCCGAATTCCAAGTGCGGCCGAACAAAAACCGCGCCGAACTCCTCGGCATGTCGACAGCCACTATCGGTCATGAATTACGTACGCAGATCGAAGGTCTGACCGCGGCGAAATTCCGGCAAAACGGACTCGAATACGATATCCGCGTACGCTTGCAGGATGATCAACGAAACCTAAAGGCCGGCTTCGATGAAACCTTTGTGCCGAACATCAATGGCTCGCTCGTCCGACTGCGCGACGTGGCCGAACCGGTGAGTACGGAAGGTCCATCGAAAATTAACCGGCAGGACAGAGCCCGCTACGTTCAGCTTCAGGCCGACGTTGCCGCCGGCTTCGGAATGGGCAACTTGATGGAACAACTCAGTGCCGAGCTCACGTCGGGTTCACTCAAGCTCGACGACGGCTTGACCTTTGCGTTCGTCGGCCAGGCCGAGAACTTTCAAGAACTCGGCACGTCGATGGTCTTCGCGATGGGTGCGGGTATCTTGTTCATTTTCTTGGTGCTCGCGAGCCTCTACGAATCGTTCGTCACGCCGTTCACGATCATGCTGGCCTTGCCTCTGGCGATCTGCGGCTCGATGCTGGCGCTGGCCATCACGCAAGAGTCCATCAATATTTTCTCGATGATCGGCCTGGTGATGCTGCTCGGGGTCGCGACCAAGAACTCGATTCTCTTGGTCGATTATGCCAACCAGAAAATCCATCAGGGTGTTGATCGTGCCACAGCCATTATCGAAGCGGGCAAAACTCGCCTTCGGCCGATTTTGATGACGACCATGGCGCTCATCGCCGGCACCCTGCCTATCGCGATCGGCCTCAACGAAGCGTCACGCCAAAGGACTTCGATGGGCGTGGCGATCGTCGGCGGCCTGATCAGTTCAACCTTGCTCACACTGATCGTCATCCCGGCGGCCTACTCTTACGTGGATCGGTTCCGGATCTGGTCCGCTCAGGTATTAGCAAACTTGTTTATGTCCAAAGCTCATCGCGAACTTGCGTCCGCGAAAACCAGCGCGAAGACCACGTCCATCGACGGCACTCTCGATTTGACCGCAAAGACCACCGCAGAATCGGCTGCTTCGAACGACTCGACGCCCACATCGCAGGAGGGCGGCCTCTTCCGATAATTCGTTCCAGCTAAATTTGCCAAAACGGGGGCAGCACGCATCCCCCGTTTTTTATGGACTTTGGGTTGCACGGCTCACGTCTCTGGCTCACGTCTCTGGCTCACGTCTCTGGCTCACGTCTCTGGCTCACGTCTTTGATGGCGGGTTCGATACGCGTGCTTCCAGGAGTCGCAGCTTCTTTTCGAACTGAGCGAAGAACGCAGGCTTGTAGTACAATCGGAACGCCAGCGCGGCCCAGATTTGGCTCGCTTCGAAGCGATATTCACCGGTCCAATCGATGATGCAACCGCCCTCTTTCGTTGCCGTCAGAGTGATCGTCACGGCGCCTGCCGTGAAGACGTGTCCTTTCAGAGGAGCGTACGTGAGCCTTCGGCCTTTTTCATAGTCGACGATTTTGTCATAGACGATTCGAACGCCGGCCGGCGTTTTGTACTTCACCTCGAGAACGGCATGCGGCTCGACGGCGTCGCTCCGGATTTCTGAAAGCCGGTTCGGCCAAAGGTCGGACGATCGAGAATCCCGCAACGCGATTTCCAACTGTCGCCAGACTTCGCTCGAACTGAGCCTCGTCGAAATCCGCGCGTGAAAGGGCATTCGCCAGGATGCCGAAGACAAATGCGAATGAAGATCCTGCAGTATTTCCACCCTCCTGCCTCCTTGGAAGTCCGCTCGATTCCCACCATTTTACTGTAAGTCGAAAATATCAGGTAACGCGTCTGACCGGCATACAAACGGGGTTTGGACCGGTCCGCATCAAACTGAGACAGTGATCCTCGGCTGCCGTCCTGATTCCGTCCAGTTCGAGGCGACTTGTCTAAAGTTGGGGCATTTTCGAGTCGATAGAAAGGGAAAGGCCCTTGCCAGGGCAGGAGTGAATCATGGCTACGAAACTCAAGCATCAGCAGCAGGACTCTCAAGCCGGAGGCAACGTCGTCGCGCTTTCTCGTTGCACGACGCAAGGTTGTAACAAAAAGACCGACCTACTCACCTTCTGCAACGAACACTACGAATGGTTTAAATTCGGTTTGATCAACAAAAAAGGCGAACGCCCGACGGATTTTGATAAGAAATTCATCGCATTCCAGAAACACAAGAAACAAGCCGCCTAATCATTTCAGGACTTGTTCCATCGAGAAGAGGATCGATTTCAGGTCGATCCTCCGTTTTCGCCGCGTTCTGACCTCAACCCGGCAGCACGCGCCGACCAAAAAGGCACGCCGAGCGCAAAGTTTCGATCAATCCTTCCCGGTCCACCGGCTTTGTTAAAAAATGGGTGCATCCGACCGAACGACAGCGTTCTTCCTCGCCCGGAATCGCATGAGCCGTGAGAGCCACGATGGGTCCCCGATACCCCAATTCACGGATGCGAAAAGTCGCTTCATAACCGTCCATCACCGGCATGCGAATATCCATGACAATGACGTCGTAGACTCTTTGGGCCAAGTGTTCCACTCCACGTTGGCCGTTCTCGGCAACATCCACTTCCGCGCCCGCGACCTTTAACATTCGCCGAAATAAGATTTGATTATCCGGAGAGTCCTCCACAACCAGGATCGAGTACCCCTCGAGAATTTGGGATTTTTTCGAAGAATCCTGCGTGGCTCCGAGACAGCGGGACGCATCCGATGGCGGGAAGAATTCATGTTCTCCCTTGCTGATATCGCTGGAGACAGCCGATTTATTCTTTCTCATTATAATTCCTAATCACGGGACGAGGACATGAGATTCCATACTGAAGACTTCATCCGCCTTAGAATCCGCCTCAGATATCTAGATTCCATCTTAAACTAAGAGTTCGTTCCGAAAGTTGTAGAATACGTGTTGAAATCGTAACAAAAACCATCGCCATCTGATCGGTCCGCCTTCCCAGCGTCCACGCCTTCATGGCATCTTTGCAAACCAACTCCTCAAAACCAACGAGTTCTTCTGACTCGGCATTGATCTCAATCAAAATCAGCCAAATTTGAGGTCCGCAAGGCCCAGTGGCTCTCCTCGATTTATATAAACGCTAGATGTTTGATCTTCACCCCCCTCCGGCTATACATAAATTTTATTGACTAACCAAGGCAAAAGTCGGAAACGCTTGTCTCTCCAAATGGCAGCCAAGTCACGCACAACAGGCTTTCCTGCGGAATAGGAACGCATCGAAGGAGACACGTGCCGCAGATCCCGCAATCCCCGACGCCCACATCGGGTCCTCGCCATGATGAAACACTATCGGACCGCCTTCGGTCCGATAGCCTGCTTCAAACCATCGGAATGACAATTCCCTTGGGCGTCTGGGTATCGGACGCCGAGGGACAGCCCACGTATGTGAGTCAGTCGTTTTTGGATTTGATCGGCATGAAAATGGAAGACTACCGCGCCTTGCGTTGGTGTGAACTCGTTCACCCGGAGGACCGCGAAGCCACGAATTTGGCCTGGAAAAACTGCATTCGGGCCGGCACTTTCTGGAACCATGAGTTCCGCCTATCCAGTCACGACGGCAAGGTCGTCCACGTTCTCAGCCGTGGTGCGCCCATTCGGGATGCGAACGGCGCCGTCATCGGCTGGACCGGAGTCACGCTGGATATCTCAGACCACAGCAGTTCGCGCGATCGCATGCGCCAGAGCGAGGAGCTGTATCGCGGAGTCGTGGACATGGCGAGCGAAGGTATCTGGCGCACCGATGCCTCAGGATATACTCAACTGGTCAATACGCGCTTGGGGGAAATGTTAGGGGCATGTCCCAACCAACTCCGCAATGGTGCGATCCAAGATTTTGTATCTCCACTCTCCAAGATCGAATTCGATGAACGTTGGTCGAGACTGAAATCGGGCGAACGTCAGAAGTTCGACTGTTGTTTCCAGGCCCCTGGAGCTGAGGCGCTCTGGGCGCAAGTGTCCGCGTCCGCCACTCGAAACGCCGCGGGTGAATTCGAAGGCGCTCTTTTTCTACTCACCGACATCTCTGCCCGCCGGGCTGCGGAGGAGTATTTACTCAAGGCCAAGCA
>JAMPXM010000249.1 GCA_023701225.1 Pseudobdellovibrionaceae bacterium
GCTTACGGATCTCATTGCGTGTTTGTGTCGCCAGAACGCCTCGGCCGGTCTGCCGCTGCTCTTGAAATAACCAGCGCACAACGGTGTCCTGCATCAACTCTTCTGAGATGTTTCGCACCGTCATCTGTCCAAGATCCTGCTTCGCGCGAAACAAGATCCGACCTCCGACTTCGTCGAAGCGGCCCTCCCAAAAGGCATTGTCCTGCGCCAGTTCGGCCAAGCGAAACTTCCGATTTCCGAGCAGATCAAAGGAAATCAAAAGCGGTGCTTGTTCCAACGCCTTCAATGTCGGATCGAGTTCGAGAAGCGATGTTCCTTCCACCGATTCGCCGACTTCCACCTGCCCCCAAACCAGATACTCGACATCCTTGCGACGTTTGGAAACCACGTGCCGGGCGACGACTCCGTCGGGACCATTGACATCTTGCAAGACCAAATTCTCATTGCGCAGGATTTCGAAATGACGATGCAAACCGAGCTCACGGATTTCTCCGCTGGAGAAGTACCGCGTGGTTTTGGGATAACTGAGTTTTTGGCGACGCACTTCCGGCACCGCGAGCGAAGTCAGCTGACCCGATTCTAAGCGATGCGCGGTCACGCGCTTTTCACCCGTCGCGACCTGATAGCGCCGCAGATCCGGATCGCCGACCTCTCCTTTGAAATAAACCGATGTGCGATAAACAAACGTCTCGCTCGGACCGACGTTATTGTACTCAAAGCGATAGCTGCCTTTTTTATTCAGATAGTCGAGCAAGGCCGCGACTTTGATTTTGGCAGGCGCCGGTGGCGGAACGTTCGGATCTGAAGATCCGCCGGTCTCATCCTCATCCTCATCTTCACGGTCCCGTTGACCCCATCCGCCACCAGAGCGCGAGGCAAGACAGTTTCCGTAGCGGATACACTCTTCGGTCATCGGAATCAAATCCGCATCCACGTACGCGACGGAGACGACCAAATCCATGAGTTGTTGGATCAACGCCTCATGCGCCGTACCCGTACCGCTTTCGGTATCGACGATCACACGCATCTGCTTGACCGCCTGCTCCAACTGAGCGCGCAAGTCCGCCTCCGCGATCCATTTTCTTCCGCGTAGCTTTGCGCCGAGACGACCCGCCAGGTTTTTTAGGTCCACCGTGATCGTCGCGCCTCCATCGGCCGTGCGCGCATTGAAGCGCATCGCGACGTGAATGCCGAGACCGATCTCGCTCTGCACGCGCGCCAATAAGCTTTCCAATGCCGCCCGATCGCTGACCTCAAATTCCACGACGTGACCGGAGTCCTGATAATTGAACATGCTCGCGTCCCCGCCGCCCAGCATGAACGATTTTTTGATCCCGTCGACTTGAACACCGATCGCGCTGATCGGCACGCGCGAGACCGTGCGAATATTGCTTCCCCCGCTAGAATTCACAGCGCGCCGAACTTCATCCAAATTGCATCGCCGTAGACTTGCACCGACGTCCGACTCGTCGATGCGGATATCTTGGTCCGTGCGTGGAAAGTAAACAGAAAAGCGGACCAGAAAACGGTTTTGAGCCAGACGCGAGACTTCAAAGAGGCGTTCACCCTTGGGATTCGTGCTGATCAACACACGAGGAAAGACAAAAATCGTATCCTGAAAACGGCGCGAGCCTTTCATCAGCGTCGCATTACATGCGATGGATGTGTCGAGCGCGATCGGCTGAAACTCAATCCCTTCCGGACCCCTCAAGCTCGGCTCTCCCGTCGCCGGCTTCGGAGCCGTGGCGGGCGGAGACTCCGGCGTCTCCGCCCCTGCAGGATCTTGGTAAATATCCAGTTCCTCTGCCGAACTTGAGGAACTGGCCGCGAGGATCACCCCCATCCCGATTGCAGCCAAATACGAACGAACAGAACTCATCGACTCCCAAGCACAAACACTCACACAATCCCCTCTCGTAAAGCGTGAATATGCGCCAACCTAGATGTCTGCGATAACCGGAAACCCCTCTCCAGCCACCGACGATGTAGGTCAAATTTGTTTAACTTGTATTCTTGTTGAGCGGCGCGAGCATTGCGAGATGATGTATGCGACGAGGCAAGACATCACAAGACGGAAGATTTTATGGCGACCCAAAAGAAAATTATGGGCCGCGCGTTTTACCGTGGGACGACATCAAAACGTGACATCCAAAAATTGTGGCGCACCGCTCATCGTCAACGCCCGCTCGCGTGTGCGCCCAGCGACATCCGTAATGCGCACGAGGGTTTGCCCGGGAGCCAGGACTTTAAACAACACTCCCGTTTCGTCGGTGGTGAGAACACGCTCGCCAGCTTTATGCGTGATCGAAGAAAACTCGACGCGCGCTTGCAATGGCCGTCCGTTGGCGTCTTTAACTCTGACCGTCAGCAAATTTTTCATCAGCAAATCTATAAAAAGCGCCCAGCCCACGCGATGCTTTCGAAGAGTGGGTTCGCGAACCGCGTAGTCCGGCTGGAAGTCCGTATTCACTTCGATGGTAAAACTCGGCGCTCCGAAGCTCGCGTAGATGTAATCCTTGCTTGTGCCATCGGTTGGATAGAGCAATTGCCAACCCGTGCCGAAGGCATAGTGGCCTGGGGCCTGATCGCGAGGCAGGGACTCCGCCAACGGCTGCCCGATTTGCGCAAGTAGTTCATGCTCGGCCGTGAACTGGTTTTGGCAGCCATAAGGCGCAAGCACATATTCGCCGTGGGAGTGGTAGGTGAGGTAACCGATGGGTCGAATCTTCTCGGCGAGTTTCACGATGGCTTGAGTCTCAGGCTCACTCGCGGCCCGACGACCTCGGAAGGCGCCGCTTGCCGGATCGTCAGACGAGCCTTGGCAGGATCCCCACTGAAAAGCGTAATTGCGATTGAGGTCAATTCCCGCGATTTCGCTGGACTCACGCCACGCGTTCTTGCGCCACCAGGGATCGGATGTCCAGACGATGTGATTCCCATCAGGGTTCACTTGCGGAACGACCCAAACGCGCACTCTCGACAGCCAATCCAGCATGGCTCGACCCTTCCGAATTCGACGACCATACTGTGTCGATTGAAGGAGTGACTCCGCGATATCGACCACGATCTCCGGAGTCATGATCTCGCGTGCGTGGTGCATGCCATCGAAGAGCACGGTCGGCTTAAGCACAGGGTCCGGTGTGGAGATTTCAAGCGCGAGAATAGATCGATTCTCTGTTGTGCGGCCGATTTCATGTAGCTGCGCAAAACGCGGATAGCGCGCAGCAAGCTCACGAAGCTTGGCTTCGACTTTTTCCGGGCTCAGGTAGCGCGAATCTGGCGCAACGGCACTATCAGCCATCTTCATCAAGTGGAGGCGGTATTTTTGCCGCAGACGTTCCGCCTGCGGCTCAGAAAGAATCACCTCAATGGAGCGATTCGGAAAATCGATGCCCGCGATGTCATAACCGAGCGCTGACAGGCCGCGTGCGACAGCCCTGACCTTGGCACTTGGCTGCTTCTGAAGGTCAATTTTGTAACGTCCTCGATTCAACGAACTGACTCCGACGCCGACAGGCCGACCGGCACTGTCCGCAGAAGCGGGACGGCTCGCGGTTACGCCCACCAACGTCACGCAAGAAATCGCCAATGCAACGACCGCCGCCTCTCGAATCCTCTTTCGGCGCATGTCTCGCTCCTCGTCCACTCTCGTGAGATTGAAAGCGAAATCAGAGCACGATCAAAACGCAAGTCAAGGGCTAAGACCGCGATCCGACAGCATCCGCTCCTGCGCGTGACTCGTAAGCGAAGTCAGTTCATGAACGATAGATCGAATAGTGCGCGAAATGTTCGGGCGGCTGCACTTGAGAAAGCCATGGATGTTTCTGCTCGATCGCATCGCGCGTGGCACGTCCGCGGCCGACGACCACAATTCTTTGCTGGCTTGCGACGATTCGCAGATCCTGCAGAACTTTCTCAATCGCGTTTCGAGAGCCAAAATCGTAGATGAAATAGTATTCCGCCGCCGGCGCCATCAACATCGATGAGGATAAATCAGCCTCCCACATCTGGGCTCGCGAATATCCTTGCTCGTGCAAACAGCGTAAGCTCTCACGGACCCGCTCTGGAACAATCTCATAACCAATGAAGTTCACGTCGGGAAAGTGGCGAGCCAGAACAAACGCCATACGACCATAACCTGCTCCGAAATCGATCACCGTTTCTTCGACGCGCGGTCGAAGCCGCTCCACGATCTCACGCAGTTCCGTATAGGGTGTGAGTAACGCCTTCACGGGAAGACCGATCCAATGCTGCTCACCGGGGCTGATCGGATCGAGTGACACGCGGGATTGAATTTCGGCTTCGGTCTCCTCCGTGCGCAAGCCGAGCCAAACATCACACTGGCGCGCGTGTTCTTGAGCTTCGCCGTAGCTGATCTCCCCTTCGGCAACGAAAGGAAAGGGGTCCTGCATATCAAACGAAATCGGCATATCCACGGCTCCCCATCATGCGTCTTCGAGAACACGCGAGCACGGTCTTACGCCGCGCGCATCCGGCGCGTCCTCGTCGCGATCGGCCGGGAGATGCGAAGAGAAGAAAGCACTCTTCCCACCTACCATCGGCCCGGATATCTGCTTCAGCCAAGCATGTCTGCGTGTGATCGCCTCCATGCACCGTGTGCCACGAGCAACCAAAGTGAATGGTCGTGACATGGCGATACGGCGCAAATCATGCAGTGTCTTTTCAATCGCCTTCGGAGTCCCGTAGTCATATAGAAAATAAACATCCGCTGGAATCGGGCGAAAATTCGGTGACGTCAAATCGACGTGCTCCATCCGCGCCAAGCGCAACTTCTGGCGCACATAGCAACGACGCGCTTCCAGGACTCTCTCTCCTACATATTCATAGCCCATGAACTCCACACCGGCGAAGTGTCGCTCAACGACGAAGCCCATTCGTCCATAAGCCGCGCCAAGATCTACGACCACTTGGTTTGGCCGTAGGCGCAGCCGCGCCAAGAGAGCTCGCAACTCGATATAAGGCGTCAGCAAACTCTTCGCGGCGAGGCCGATCCACAGTTCCTGATGCTCGCGGTTGATGGACTGCGCTCGAGCTCGACATCCGCGCTCCGCCAACTCAGATTCGACGGTCTCGATTCTTAAGCCCAACCAGCCATCCACC
>JAMPXM010000250.1 GCA_023701225.1 Pseudobdellovibrionaceae bacterium
TATGCGCTGAGTCCTGAGGCCGCAAAGGTCTCCAATATTGCGTATTTAGCCGCGGAACTGGAACGAGTCGGACAAGCAGCGACGAGCGTTGAAGTGTGGCGTTTGGTGGAGCAGCGTCAGTCGCGCCCGGCCGCGCGCCTGGAAAGCCAAGTGCACTTAGCTCAGCTGGAGATGAATCTCGGGCGCCGAGCGGATGCGCTGAAGGACTTTGAAGCGGCAATCGGCCTTTGGTCGACGATGGATGGCTGCCAAGAGGCTAATTGTGCCGAACTGAAAAGTCGCATGCGCAAGTTTATCGTCGAGTGGAACCGAGTCGAGAAGAAAGATCCGCCGGCGGAGCTCTTCGCGACGTATGAGGCCTATTTGAAAACATTCCCGCAAGAGTTCGACATGCGCTTATGGGCCGCGCAAGTGGCAACGCAATTGAAAGCCTATGATCGTTCGATGAGCTTGTATGATGAAGCGATTCGCGGGCTGGCCGCTGCTATTCAGCCTGGTCGCGCGAACGGATCTGCACTCGCCGAAGGCAAAGCCATGTTGGAAGCGGCGACGTTGGGCGCGGTGGAGACGGCCGAGTTGTCCCAAAAGCCTGAGCACCTCGATCGCGGCTACGGCCTCTATCTCGAGCACTCGCCTGAGAGAAAAAAGGTGGTCGAGGTTCGATATCAAAAAGCGCATCTTCTTTATGAAAAAGGCGACTACAACGCGGCGGCTGTGGCCCTGCGTGATGTGGCGATGAGCAACGAGGCGGGATCGCCGGAAGTGAAGGTGCAGGCAGCCGAGCTTGCGCTCGATAGTCTTGTCCTTGTCAAAAACGACACGCTGATCGAAACCTGGGCTCGTGAGTTCGCGGACCGCCTACCTGGCAAGCGCGATGAGTTTTTGAAACTTGCGCGGACCTCGGTATTCAATCAGGTGGCGACGGGTACGGACAAGAGTACGGACAAGAGTACGGGCACTGCACAAGAAGATCTTGCGCAGGCTTGGGTGGTTCTGGCGCGCTTTCCAGTTTCCGAAGCGACTCCCGCGGAGCAAGCGACGTATTGGAAGAATCGCCTGGTGCTCGCCGAAAAGATGGGCAAATTCGCGGATGCTCGCGAAGCGGCCGAAGCGCTCTATCAGGCGCCGCAGGCATCGGACGCGGACCGCCAGTACGCACTGAGCCGGAAAGCTTGGCTCGCGGAACTGGTCCTGGACTTCGATGGCGCATTGACGGCAACGGAGAAAATGCCGGCGGCCGCGTTCGACAAACAAGATCAGAGATGGTTGAAGCTCGCACTCTACGCCGATCTAGCCGCCAAGGACTCCAAGCCGTTCTTGGAGAAGTATTTGAAGGACTCTTCGGATGCGGAAAGCCGTCGTGTGATCGCGGCGCGATTGGTCCGAGAAAGTGGCTCGCCGCTCAAGGAACTCGAAAAACAAAAGAGCGTGTTGCTCGGAGATGCCGAACTTTATGCGCGATTGGTCCTCGAGGTCTTCGCTCAAACGCAAAATTTCGATCTTCTTCGCCAAGCCGTCAAACAAGCCGGAGTCGAAAAGTCCGTCTCAGGCCGCGTGATCGGGCGCGAATTGGTGTTGAACGAGTTCCAAACCATTCAAGGCAAGCTGAGCGCATCGCAGTTGAATGCCGAGACGCAAAAGAAATTGGCGTCGAGCATCAAGTCTCGGATGTCGCTCTTGGAGCAGCTCGAAAAACTCGCGACTCGCGCAGTCCAGCTTCAAGACTGGACGGCACAGCTGGTGACTTTGGATCGTCTGGCGCGTGAGAGCGAACGTTTCTATCAAGAGATTCTCGCGTTGCCTGTGCCAGCTGGTTTGAGTGGCGAAGACGAGCAACAGTACTTGGCTCTCCTCTCACAGCAGGCCTCGCCGCACCAGGTACGGGCGCAGGACGTGGGGCGCAAGGTGGCCGAGTTCTGGGCAAATGAAACGGCCATCCCCCAGCTCAAAGCAAGCCTCGCTGCGGAACATGGTCCACTGCGAAAAGTTCTGGCGCAGGAATTGGCCCTGGTTCAAGCGACGGCTCCGGATGCCAAAAAAAGCGACTTGCAGAGCCTCCTTGCTCTGAGTGAGACGCGAACAGAGGCGAGTCCCGATCGGCCCACGCGCGAACTGCTCGAAGCGGCTCGAAGATCGGTTCGTGAAAACCCGATGCATCGCCAGGCCGTCAGTCGTTTATTGGAATTGGAGCGTCAGGCGGGGCGTGAAGTGATGGCGACATATTTGGAAACGCGTCTTTCGACACTCGGCGAGGTGAAGCAATGAAACTCAATTTTGTGATGGGCGTCTCGTTCTGTGTCCTCCATTTCGCGGCAATGACCTCATCGGCTGCGGATGAAACTCAAGCCTCGCCTTCCGCCACAGTCGTGGATGCGGCTCCGGCTCCGGAAGCTGCGAAGCCCGCTTCTTCGAAATCGAAAACCGCCGTGCAGCGGGAGATGAAGTTCGAAGACCTCTTGGTCCAGGGGAAATACCACTTCGCCGATGAAGCGGTCGTGACGGTCGAAGAGGATAAAGTTCTCGATGCTCTTTTAGGACAGCGGACGGATTTCAAGGACCGGATTCAGAAGTCGGCCACGCGCCAGTGAATCGCGACCTCGGACAAAAGAAGCCGAAAGAAACAGATCGATACGTGAACGTAGTGTAGAAAGAGTGTAGTAGGGGTGACGATCATGCCGGAAGCCGAAACGACACATTCGCAGTCCAATTCTGGGGCCCAAACATCATTTGACGTCGCTACGTCGAAAACGCTCGTCTTGGAAAATGCTGAAGGTCAAGTGGTGCGCGCCTTCGCGTGGGACGCGCGGGAGTCGGCGGTGCTCGTGCAGCGGCTCGATACCAAACGCGTGGAGCTGCATCGCAATACCGACGCGTTGACTGCGGCGCGAGTGAAGTTTCAAGAGCTCGCGACGGTTGCGGAAGCTCAGCTCAAAGAGTCTCCTTTGTCCATTCCTGCCGAGGGACGGTTGCGTCTGGTTTCAGAAATACCAGTGGTGGCCAAGAACATTCCGATGGCCGAGAGCGACAACCGCCTCTGGTACCTGACCTTGATACTGGTGACCTCGGTGATGACCGCGTTCGTGAGTTTCTTATTGGGCCGCCCGACGATGACGGCGGGTATAGAAGCCGAACTCAAGCAACAAGTCGTGCAGATCGTTAAAAAGATCCCGGTAAAACCGCAGACGAAAGTGGTCGCCAACGTGAAAACCGAAAACCGCGTTGAGTCGCAGATCGTGAAGACCACGAGTAAGACCGCGGCGATCAAGCGCATGGGCGCATTGGCGGTGTTCGGTAGCCTCAATAAGAGTAATCAAAAGGGCGGGATTGATCTCGGCGCCGTCAATACGACCGCGGGTCCCGGACTCGGCGGAACGGGAGGCAGCGGCGGAGTCCAGACCACTCTCTATGGAAAAGGTTTAGTCGCGGCACCCGTCGGCGCGGGCGGCAATCTGCAGGGCGGCGGCGGATACGGAACAAAAGGTAAGGGCGGCGGTCGGGCAGGCTATGGCAAATTGAGCTTGATCGGCTCGGCGGGGACCAACCCGATTCCCCTCGGTAGAGAGGCGATCGTTGCCGGTGGCTTGGATTTTGATTTGGTGGCCGACGTCATCTCCAAAAACATCGGGCAGATCCGTTTTTGTTACGAGCAAGGTTTGCAGGGCGATCCGCAATTGGCGGGACGCGTGGAAGTCGCCTGGACGATCAACGGAAACGGTCAAGTCACCACGGCCGGTGTCGCCAATACGACCTTGAACTCCAAGATCGTCGAGGACTGTATTCTGTTGCGTTTGCGTTCATGGAAGTTCCCGCTGCCTGAGGGCGGCGTGGATGTAAAGGTCTCGTATCCGTTTCTCCTGCGCCGTTCAGGCCAGGGCTGAGTCATTGCGGCCAGGAGAGGCCGGGAGGATTTAAATGGGAATCGAAAACAGTCGGATTGGTCATGCGATCGACTCGCTTCGAGTTCGCAAGTGGAGTGTTGCCGCTCTGAATATCGGGGTCGCGGCCGGTCTTATGACAGGGCTTGTGGCCTGCGGGGGTGGATTGAACCAGGATCCCTTAAGCGGTCAGCCGGAACACATTCGTAACGGAGTTCCTCCCGAACGCGACATCAAGCCGAAGCCGGCCGAGCCGATGCGGAGGGACGCCCTCTACATCGATGTCGATGATTTCTACGATTTTCGAGAGTCCGAGGAGAGGTCGATCACGTTTAAGGGGCGGGCAAATATTCCCGGTGCCGAATTTGAAATGTTCGTCGAGAACAGTCAGGACTTCCAAGGTGCTCGAATAGAGGCGACCAATCCGAAGAATCCGATGGCAGGGTTGAAGTTTACGTGGACTCCACCGTTTGATTATTCCGCAGCACGATATGCGCGTGAACTCGATCTGAAACTTGTTCTGACGACAACGAACACGCCGCAAAAATTGTCCACGGTCAAAACTGTGAAGATGTTCGTCATGCGACAAGCCAATGCGCCTGAGATCGTACGTGTCGACTCTCTTAAGGCGACTGCGATCCGCGAAGGTGAGTCGAGACGTTTTCAAGTGACTGTTCGCGACATTGATGGACTCGCAACCGACGAAGGTCGTCCGACACTTGTGTTCTTGCCCGTGCGCTATGACTTACGTGACATCTCTACTCTGGTCGCCTTGGATTCGAAGAAGCCCGTGGAAGAGGATCCCCGTGATCCTAAGCAGTGGATTTACAATCTCGTGGTCAACACCGAGGGAAAAGAACTCACAAAAGGTGAGGAGGGCTTCTCCTTTTCTATCCGAGCGTATTCGCGATTCGGCGCCCCATCAGATGCGAAAAAAGTTGAGGCGCTCGTTCGCACGTCCGTACGCGAGCCGATGATTTCTTGGAAAGCGCCGGTGAGTGTCGTCGCTGGTGAAGACGTGATCTTCAGTTTCCACGCGTATGATCCTCAGTTTGAGGGTCGTGTGACATTGAACTTCATCGATCGGCCGGAAATCGCGCTCGGACAAGCGGCTTGGGACTGCCCGCCTGTGTCGAGCCTTGCTGAGCCGGTGGTATGTACGATTCGTTGGAAGGTGCCGGCCGATGGGTTACGAGTGAGCTACGAA
>JAMPXM010000251.1 GCA_023701225.1 Pseudobdellovibrionaceae bacterium
GCTCCGCTCGGCGAACAGGATCCTTGCGTTCAAGGAAAAACTCGCCGATCGCCTGAATGGTTTCATCGAGGTTCATGGCCTTTCCCCGCGATTGACACAAGAGATCCTGCGCCCGCTTCAAAATGAGGGCGGACTTCTCCGAAATCGGCGCTTGCAACTCTAGCGTGTTCTCATCGATGAATCTCATTCGCTCCGGGACGACCGCGCGCGGCGCATGAGCAGCGACGGTTCGCTCGATCTCACGGCACGTGGATTGTTTGGCGAGTTCCACCCACTCGGCTTGATTCGCTTCACTCAAGACCGGTGTCAGTTTACGAGCTTTCGAAATGGAGAGTTCGTTGCTTTCGATCGCCGCTTGAAGCGCGGGAAACTGCCGGGCTTTCCGTGCCACAGTGATGTAGTTCCAGGCTTGGCTCTCGGTGAGCCGCAAGGCCTGAACGGCGTACTGAAATAGGCTGCTATGACCGAGGAAGCGGTACACAAGCTTCGCGTCGACTTCTTGCAAACAGCGAATCAAGTCCGCTTCGCAACTCTTGAGTCTAGCGACAGCGGCCGTGGCACGCGAATGAATGGCGCGGAGTTCTTTTTCCGCATGAGACTGCCGAACTTCGTGCAAATGCATGTACATGGTCCCTCCTCCAGAACTTCGCGCTCCAACATACACCCTGTTTTGAAGCCGCGATTTTCGCTCTAAAAATGGCGCAGGCGAAGAGATCAAGTGAAGGGCAGGAAGCCGCTGCCACCACATGCGAGAAGTGGCGACAGCACGGATTGGCGCGCTCATAAAACGTGCTCCGCGTGAGGATCTGATCGGGAAATGATTTTCGCGTTTTTAACGAAAGATGATGTCAACAGAAAATGTTTTTAACATCGATTTTCGGCGGAAGAATCTTGGTGCAAACGTTTTGTCCTAAAAGGAAAGGCCCGCGTTCGTTAAGTCAGCATTCACGTGCGCCTTGGGATTCAGAAACCAATGTTGAGTTTTGAAGATACGCTAACTCCAATTCTCTGTTCTGTGGCTGCATCGGACCAATTGAGCATTGAAGCTTAACCGTAAATAGCAGCACTGGTCCAAGCCGGCTTGAGTCTGTCTTGGTCAGTTACTTCCGGTTCGCAGGTGCAAGTGACTCCTGCCATTCTGCTATCGGCCGTTCGCCAATCTTATGGCTCAGGACTGACCTGATGCCTAAACGCACCTGCGGTATGGCCGGGTCTCGCGAGCGATCGTAAAAAAAGGGTGGCAATCAATGGGGCGCACGAAAAGGTGGATTGGACCTGGCCACCGGCCAAGGCCAGTCAGCTTCAAACTCACATCCAACGAAGGGCCACAGGCGATCCGACCTCGCGTTGACCCCCTCCCTTGGCTACGCTACAACAATGGCCATGGTAATCGTGACCGGGGCAAATGGATTTATTGGCAGCGTGCTGGTGTGGGAACTCAATTCACGCGGCTCGTCCGATGTCGTTTGCGTTGATTCTGTATCGCTCAGTGAGCGCCCGGAATTATTGCGCAAACGGCAATTTTCGCGCTTCTTGTCCAAAGACGAACTCTGGTCGTTCCTTGAAACGCCCGAGGCGCGCCAACAAGTGACCTGGATCCTGCATATGGGCGCGTGCAGTTCGACCACGGAACTCGATGTCGAGTTTCTGCGCGAGAACAATACCCTCTACACGCAACGCCTCTGGGAATGGTGCCGGGACAATCGGAAAAACTTCGTCTACGCCAGCAGCGGCGCGGTCTACGGCGACGGGCAAGAAGGTTTCGACGATACGACGTCTCCCGATGTCTTTAAGCCATTGAATCCATACGGAGAGTCCAAGGCGGCATTCGACCGTTGGGTGGTGCGCGAGCGTGAAACTCCGCCACATTGGTACGGATTGCGGTTTTTCAACGTCTTTGGACCAAATGAATATCACAAAGGCGACATGTCGAGCGTCGTCTTTAAGGCTTTTCACCAAATCCGTGAACACGGTCAACTGCGGCTCTTCCGTTCTCATCATCCCGAATACCGGGACGGCGAACAGATGCGGGACTTCGTCTATGTCAAAGACGTGACTCGCTGGATCTACGAACTCATGATGCAAAAACCGGCGTCTGGAATTTTGAATATGGGATACGGTCAGGCACGCACGTGGCTTGACCTGGCGCGCGCGACGTTCACGAACATGGATCGCGACCTTAAAATCGATTGGATCGATATTCCGGTCGAGATGCGCCCCCGTTATCAATATTTCACCGAAGCCAAAATGAATCGGTTGTTCAGCCTGGGGATTTCGAAGCCGCAGTGGCCACTCGAAAAAGGCATCGCCGATTACGTACGCAATCACTTGGCCAAGAGCGATCCGTATCTCTGAAACAACGGATTGCAAGGCCGAGCGTTTGAAAAAGGGGACCCGCCATGACTGAGCTTCCATCTCATCTGAAGCGCTACGTGGTCACGCAAGATTACAGCCGATACACACCGGTGGACCATGCAGTTTGGCGCTACATTTTGCGCCAACTGCGCTCCTATCTCTCGCAGCATGCTCACCCCTGCTATCTCGACGGACTGAAGAAGACCGGGATTTCAATCGATCGAATCCCGAGCATCGCCGACATCAGCCAACATATCGAAAAATTCGGATGGCGGGCGATTCCCGTGAGCGGCTTCATTCCGCCAGCGGCGTTCATGGAACTTCAAGCACTGGGTTTTTTACCGATCGCAAGCGACATGCGAACCCTGCAACACATGATGTATACGCCTGCTCCCGACATCGTACACGAAGCCGCGGGGCACGCGCCGATTCTGGTGGATCCCGACTTCGCCGCATACTTGAAGGCGTATGCGCAGGTCGCGCGCAAGGCCATCATCAGTCATCAGGACATGGCTCAGTACGATGCGATCCGCGTGCTATCGGATTTGAAAGAACATCCCGCATCCACACCGGCGCAGATCCAGGTGGCGGAGCAGCACTTGAATGAAGTCACTCGCGGGATTACGCACATTTCCGAAGCCGCGCGCCTGGGACGCATGAATTGGTGGACGGCGGAATACGGTTTGATCGGCTCGCTTGAAGATCCGCGCATCTTCGGTGCGGGCCTCCTGTCGTCGGTCGGCGAAGCGCGCGGCTGCCTGCGGCCAGAAGTCAAAAAACTCCCGCTCACCATCGCCTGCGTCGATTATGCGTATGACATCACCGAACCACAGCCGCAGCTCTTCGTGACGCCTTCGTTTGAAAATCTCCAAGCTGTTCTTGAAGAGCTTGCGGATACCATGGCGTTCCGCATGGGTGGAACCTCGGGCTTGGAAAAAGCGCAGACCGCTCAAACCGTGAACACGGTCGAACTCGATTCCGGTTTACAGATCGGCGGCAAACTCGTGCGTTGGATTCCGGCGCACTCTGGCGCACAGCCGAGCGGTCATCGCGTCGCTTATTTGCAGTTCGAAGGACCGACGCAATTGGCTTTCGGCGGTCACGAATTGGCGGGCCAAGGAGTCAAGCATCACGCGCTCGGCTTCGGCACGCCTATCGGTTTCTTACAAGGGCACGCCGGAAATTCTCTAGCGAATTTCGATGACCATGCTCTCGGAACACTCGGCGTTCGCATGGGTCAGCCCGCGCGCCTGATGTTCGAGTCCGGCGCTGTGGTCGAGGGCCGCGTACAAGGGTGGTTGCGCTCCCCGAATGGTCGACTTTTGGTGCTGAGCTTCCAGGAGTGCACGGTCACGTTGGGCGATAAAATTTTGTTCCAACCCGAATGGGGCACTTTCGACATGGGTGTCGGTGCCAACGTGGTGTCGGTCTACGGCGGACCTCCTGATCGCGAAAGCTATGGCCTGACCGCCGATTTCGAAGCTCGCCGTGTGCCGCCGAAAATATATTCGGCGACAGAGACGCGGACGTTTGAAATCTACAAGATTCTACAAGATCTGCGCGAAGCTTCTGCTACGGACGCCACGCGCTTGGCTTCGACTTTGACACAGGCTCTGGAAACGGTGGAACGCGAAGCTCCTCATGAGTGGCTGCTGAAACTCGAAGCGCTGGAGCTGGCAGAGCGATTGCCGTCTCCACCGCCATGGCAAGCCCGTGTCCGCCAGGATCTAGAGAACATCGCCGAATCGAACGCGGAATTGCGAGCGCCGATTGAAGACGGCTTGCGCTTGGTGTCGGTGGTTTCTTAAGTTCAGATCGCAGTTCCAAGTCCTCGTTCAAGTCAAAGTGGGTTCAGACGATGAATTTTCAATCCCGAGTGCAAGTCGTTTTGATCCGCTCGATTTATCCGCGCAACATCGGCATGTGCGCGCGGGCAATGGCGAACATGGGTGTGTCTCGCCTGATCCTCGTCGCTCCCCAGTGTGAACTCACGGAAGAAGCCAAACAAGGTGCCACGAGCGCGCAGCAGATACTGCGCGATGCCACCATCTATCCTTCTCTGCGGGCCTTCGACCAAAACGAAGGAGGCGGACTGCGTTTTGCCTTCAGCGCACGTGCCGGGAAACTGCGGATTCCGGACCGCTTCGACGTCAAGCTCGAGGCCCTGAAAGCACAAGCCAAGCCTCTGCTCGTGTCTTCCGAAACCCCGTTGCAACTTTTCTTTGGACCGGAGGACGACGGCCTCAATGACGAAGAGATCCGCCTGGCCAATCACGTGTGCGCACTGCCGACGTACGGTGATTTTTTTTCGATGAACCTCTCGCATGCCGTGATGCTCGCGCTTTATACGATGCGAATGAAATTCACTCGCGAAGCCGAGAATCCGCTGGACGCTGTCAAAGCCACGCGCCTGACTCCCGAGCACCTACACGAAAAATCCGAAGAAGAACGCGCGAAAGAGATCCGTAACCTTCGGCGCACCCCGCGATATTTCCCCGAAGAAACCCTGAAAACCTGGCTCGAGGTTCTCGGATTCGAAATCGACAGCCGTCGCGTCAACGCTTTACGCGTCCTCAACCGCATCCTTCTCGAAAACGAACCGACACCCGACGAACTCCGCGTCCTCGAAGCCATCCTCCAGCAAACCATCCGCAAGCTCCGCCAATAGGCAAAAAGGTGCGCCGCATCTCCAAAGGGTGCGCCGCGTATTTTGGTAGCGCA
>JAMPXM010000252.1 GCA_023701225.1 Pseudobdellovibrionaceae bacterium
CCTGTTGGTGACTCGACGCAACTTTGGGTGGGATATGGGTTGGACTTTGATCTCATTTTGAGAATTTGATTGCGAGATCGTCGGGTCAAGGGCGGGCTCGTGGCATGATAGAGAAATGCGACTTTTGTTTTTAGTCTGTGCTTTGGTCTGCTCGATCCAGGGGCAGGCAAAGGAACTGGCGCCGGACTGGGCGCTGATCGAATCGCGTTTGCAACGCAATGGGTTTGAGCGTGGCTTTATTCAGGCGCTCAAGAAATCCTATGAGGCACAGGAATTTCAAAACGTCGTCGAACTCAATGTCCTTTTGTTCATGAAAAAATCCGACTACCACGGGACACAGGTCACCGATGAGGCTGCCGAGCGCGTGCGTGCGTTTTTATCCGAGAACCGCGCCACGCTTTTAGACGCGACTCGGGAACATGGTGTGCCTGGCCCAGTGATCGCAAGCCTTTTGTGGATTGAATCGCGCTACGGGCAGAATCTGGGGACTTTTCATGCGGCCAGCGTTTTTCTACATCTGATTCAGGCGGATCGGCCGGATGTGATTCAACACTTGCGAACTCAAGGGCCGTATCGATTCACGGATGCGCCACTGAAAAAGGATCTTGCCAAGGTCCGATCTCGCGCGAAAGCCAAGGCGATCTGGGCCTTGGGTGAGTTGAAGGCGCTGCAAAAAATTTTTCGTCAACGCGGTCAATTCGCTTTGGCGATTCGAGGTTCCTTCTCTGGCGCGTTCGGCATGTCGCAGTTCTTGCCTTCGAGTTATTCGCGCTGGGCGCGGCCGGCAAAGCCTGGCACGACTCCCGACCTGAATACGCCAGGGGATGCGATTCAGAGTGTGGCCAACTACTTACGACAAAATGGCTGGCGCCAGAAACGCCCGCGGACTCATTTAAAAGCTTTGCTCAACTACAACAATAGCCGCGATTACGCCAATGCGATTCTTGAGCTGGCGCGCCAGACGGAAGGCGGTCCAGCCCTTGCCTCGACCACGTCGACCGGGGCGGATGCAGCAAGTTCTCTTGGCCCGAATCACCGCGAGCCAAATAAGACGAAGTGAGAGCGGATCTCGACCCGGAGCGGATGTGTGTCGGGCTCGACCTTTTGGGCGATGCGATCGCTCTGTTTTTTGCCGATAATAAAGCATGATGAAACTCATTTCGCATTCGCGTTTTCGAATCTTGGCTGGCGGTGTTTTCCTGGTGGCTGCTGGCTGGTTCGCATGGAGTCTCTCGAGCGATGTCTTGGTCAAATCGTTGCCAGGTTTTTGGAGCAGTCACGAAGAAAGACTGTTTTGTGCCGGCGTTGATGAAGAGACTGGGCAAGAAAAGTCGGTGCTCTATACCGTGACAAAAAATGGGCAGCAGGCACGCTTGCGGTTTTATGCTAAGAAGCAAGGTGCGGCCGGACTCGGCGTGCTCGCGCATGAGGATGAGCGGGGAGCGATCTCCCAGCAGGCTCCGCAGAGTCACCCAGACCGCGTGAGCTTTCGTTTGAGCGAGACTGAGCATCTGCAAGTGTATCGTGAATGCGGTCAGCAGCCGATCTGCCGAGTCGAGCGGATCCAGCATCAGTCCGCAGCCGAAATCCAGCGCGCGCGTGAGCAGCTGACGGCGCTGGAGCGCTCCGCGTACGAGGCGCGCAAACGGTCGGCCGAACTCGCGGAGAAGTACGCATCACTTCGGGCGCAGGTCGAAGACGGTGAGCGTCGCTTGGCCGAGCTCAAGCAAAAGCGGAATCGCGGCCTCGCCAGCGAGGCGGAGCAAGCGCTTCGTGCGGTCAAAGCCCAAGCTGAAGTCGCGATCAGCGATTTGCACTCATCGACAGCCGCCACGGACTCTATTCACCGCCAGTTGCAGAGCGTTCAGACGAGCGCGGAGTCCGGTGGCGCGCGGGCGAAAATGATTCTCCTGCGACCATCCCGCCATGAAGAATGGTGTCGACAATAAAACGGGTTTCGCGCGCGAACATCAGCGCTTCGAACGCAAAATTTCTATCGCTTTAATGGTCAGACTTATCCCTGCTCCAAGAGCCAATCGGTCGCATCGAAATTGAGGTATTCAAATTTCGAAAATAGATCTTTGGACAAAGTGGTTTTGCCCACCTGTCTCGGGCCTGAAAGAAGAATAATTTTGTCGTCGAGATCCCTGATCAGGATTTCACGGAGTTTTCGTTTCACTGAATCAGTGTTGCAGCCAACTGCAAAATAGTCGCGACCATTTTGCAGTTGGCTGCACGCGTTTGTAAGGTATTGAAACCACTATAAATATCTATGCATCAAGATCGCAAGAGAACAGCTTTCATTGAATTCTAGTCGCCTGAGGAGTTGGTCCGTACGAATGGCGCCGCGTTTGGAATATCGAACTTCGAGAGTCAATTTTTTCCACTCCGATGTTTTTGAATGAGCCAGGGTGTGGCGAAAAGGCGACTGTCGTGTTCTGAGAATTCCCGAGTTCGAACGTTGTTTTAATCAAAAGTCAGAAATCTGTTAAAGGTGTCGGGTCCACCTCCGATAGGTCCTCGTCTGGACCAAAGTTGGTCCAATGGAATCTTAAAACTAGACAGTTCGTACGAAGTTCAAGGGGGACGTTGATGATGAACTTAAGACGCAGCCTGGGCGTAATAGCGCTCGCTCCAAGTCTTTTATTGGCGATTGGGTGTAGCGGTGGTGGCGGCGCGGCTGACTCGAGCAGCTCGGGCACGGGCGTGAGCTTTTCATTGCCGAGTTCTGTCGAGGTTTTGAAGGTTGAAACCGCAGAAAGCCAGAGCCTTTCGGTAGGCACGATGGCCTACAATACTGTGGGCTCCGACTATGCTCTGCAGCCCCAGAACTTTCATGTCAGTCACCCGGTAGGTGAGTCGCTGGAGACCGTCTCCAGTATTATGTGCTTCATCGGACAACTGGGTGTGGGCGAGATGTGGAGTGAGGCAGCTCTTCCACGCATTTACTTGGTCGGTGTGGACGACAGCAAGTGTGAAAGCGATTCAGGCGGCCCCTCGGAAGGTGCGGCGTCTGGTGGTAGCACTTCGAGTGCTGCAGTCGCACTGACGATGGTGACGGTCCGCTTGAGCCGTGAAGCACCCGGGCAATACCCACGTGCGGAGATTTGGTTTGAAGAAACCGACGGTCCCGGTGGAAGTCCGATGCAGTTGCGCGCAAGCATTGATGTCACGCAAGAACCGGATGCGACTTATCCCTATGGTCGCTTCAAACTCAATTTCGCGATGGTCGCGGGTGGCGTCACAAAGGGTGGCGGTAGTCTCGTGGTGAGCGGCTCGGGTGCCGCGCCGATCGCGTACACGTTCTTTGAGAGTTTCAGCGATGGCGGACAGACGATGCAGAAAGCGGCGTCGGTCGAAATGCAAGCCGATGGCTCGAGTCTGCGTGCGGCCGTGGAGTCGATCAATCCTTGGGATGGTAACTCCGCTTGGGTCGTGGCGACCAATGCGACGTCCGTGAAAGCCAATAGTAAGAAGGTGGGCGGAGCCGCGGCTGGCTCAGTCGGAGAAGTCGAGCTCGCGGGCGGCTTGTGCTTGAGCACGCAGAACTTTAAATATCGGATCTTCGGTTACGGTTTGTATAACGACCTCGATGGCTCGAAGGTTTCGCTCAATACGGGCGTGTCGTGCCAATACACAGACGGCAGTGGCGTCTCTCGCAACTGTCATATCGGCCGTCATGGTGCTTGGTTCGAAAACGAGTCCAACGGCTCGGCGCACACGTTCGCACACGGTGACACAGTCACGCGTCGCGCGTGGGGCGCTGACTCCGCGCTCGATGGTCAACAGTTGACGATGTTCGTCTCCAGCGGCCGTCTAATGAAGTACACGGTCAAGAAATACACGCTGGATGAAGTCCGTGGCATGGAAATGCGGATGTTCGATTCCGGTAGCGAATACATCATTAAGTACCTGAAGATCGCTGATGGTGTCGCTGGCGACGGCTTCTACAAGGTTGCGACTATGACGTGGAACCAAAACGGTCCGCCTAGCAAGGCGGATGTCGATCCGGCGGTGGCGGTGGTCATCAACAACGGTGAGTTCAAGTGGTTCTACTCCGATGCTCTTGGTGGCGTCAGCTACGTGGGTGGTAAAACGGCCGTGACCGCCCGTCTGGAACAGATGGTCGTTCCCGGCGCGGCAGGTTTCGCAGGCGGCGAGATGGCATTGAAGTGTTTGGGTCGTTGCCCGAAGAGCGGCATCACTCAGCCGAACTTGGCTGCCTACGACAACGGTGCGGGCAACGGTCCTTATGTCGCCAATCCTGCGGACGTGAACAGCGCCGTCGATTATCTCGTGACGGAAACGGATATGGTTCTTCATAAAGGTGCGACATCGGGAGATCCTGCGGTGGCTTTGGCCAACGGCGTGTCCTTCACGGAAGGGACGAGCGTTTATCAGTGGGGCTTGGAGTCGGGCGCTATGGTTCCGGACACAACCGGCATGGCGGATCTGTATGCGATTTATGACACGGAAGGCGCGTCGTACTACCAATACCGCATGGGTCCGAACAATTGGGACAAGCTCGTGCTCGTGAAGAATCCGAGCAATCAGTTCCTGTCGTTCGACGAGCCGCTCAGCTTCGATTACACGCACGCGACGGCCAACGATCGCAACGGCGACACGGCCTTCAACGGCAAGAAGTTCTTGCTTCGTTATCATGGCGAAGGTCACATCGAGGGCTTCCCGTGGGATCAGGTCGATCGCGATGGCGACGGCACGCCGGATATGTGGTTTCCGCAAGTCAGCTTGAACGACGGTGTTCAGTTGTCGTCAGGCGGCAGCAATTATCGAGTGAAAGCGATGTTCGGCGACATCACGCTGACGACGAATCAGGCGGATTGCGCCACGATCAGCACCCTCTCTCTGCCGTCGACGAGCGTTCCGAGTGCGAAGGCCGGAGATCCATCGAACATCTCCACGGATAAGCCGGACCATGGTTCGTGCCAGTATGACACGGCCTCAGAAAGCGCTTCGGCCGGCTGTTCATAAGAAGTCTTGATAAGAAGTTTGCTCTTAGCAAAAGGCGCCTCGTAAGAGGCGCCTTTTCATTTGAGCGATCGACCGCGCCTCA
>JAMPXM010000016.1 GCA_023701225.1 Pseudobdellovibrionaceae bacterium
CTTGACCACTTCCCAGCGTCCGGCCTTGTTCTTGCGCACGCGCATCAGCGTGCCGCCGACGGACTTGCGCTCGATTTCGTATTGAGCTTTGGTGCGCGTGGCGGGATCTCGATCCCAGCCGCTGACGAAAAGCGGGTGAACGGCCTCGTGGTTCACCCACATGACGCCGTCTCGAGTTCTGTCGATGGCTTTTCCAGGGAGCGGGAAAAACGCGATGTAGTCGTTGTCGTAACCGAACGTATCGCCTTTGCTGTTGAGCGGATCGCCCCAGCTGATGAGCGTGTGAAATTCGAATCCCTTGGCCAGTCGCAACTCGTCGGCGGTCGACGGCGGCAGCTGTGCGAACGGAAGCGTCGCGTGTTTCGACGTCTTCGCCTGGGTTTCACAGGATATCAGAAGAGAGGCGAGGGACAAAGACGCTGTCGACGGGAGAGCGGATGTGGCCGTCAAGGCCACCGAGGCGCGGCCAAAAAACTCCAGAAATTCTCGACGTGAAGAATGCGAGGGAGATGTGCTCATGGCGCAATCTTAGGAGATTCGCCAGCGACGTGTCACGTGGTGGCAGCGCTTTCGGTCTCAAAAGCCGCTTTCAAGAGCACGACCGCCGCGGGCATCGATTTCGGGACGGATGTCGTAGGGATCAAATTGGTTATGAACGGAACTTGCGTTGGCCGATAGACCAAATTGTCGACTTTGCGCAAACGCGCCGAGAATGGTCACCAAGAGGGCAACGAGAAGCCAAGCTTCCCAAAATTCCCGTCGGAACGCAGCGGAGCCCGAAAACTTCGACTTCTCTTGAGATTTCTCCATTTTGCGCCTCCTGAAGAGCGGCACGCACGGTCAAAGCCGTGGCGACGCCAATGGCATTGACAGAGATATGTTCAAGCGACGGGCCAAGGTGTCGGGGCGCACCGGCCGCCACCCGGAAGCCGCGCCTGGCAGCGGCCACGATCGCGGGCGTGGATTTGGTGAACGACGCTGGCAGGAATCGTGCGAGGGGCCGGATTCGTCGTGCTCTCGGCGAGTGTCTGTGATTGGGCTTGGATCCGGGCAGAATTGTGTGATGGGTCCTCTGTCACTTCAAAATTACCCGTAGCACTCCTTGCTCGGGCAGAGTCGAGTTGAACATTTCTTTCTTCTGCCGATTTCCTATTTCGCGTTGAGACCGGGGATGACTCACGTGGCGAGGTCTCGTGCACGGCAAGATTCGCTCGCTGATTGTGTTGCACGCGATGCATTGCCCGCTCGGCTTTACGGACCGGGTCTTTTCGCTCTAAGTAAAATTCGCTGAGCCGTTCAATGACGGTCTCAAGACTCAGCCACTCGCCTGCAGCCGAGGCCATCACTTCGCGAACACGCTCCAATTTTTTGTAGCTGACTTCCGAGAGCGGAGTGCTGAGCTCCAAGGTGTGCGCATCCAAGAATCGAGCTTGCTCGGGCCGAGCGGCTCTGGGATTTTCACGCGCAACTTCGCGCTCCAAGTCTCGTTTGGGAAGCTCAAGCGCAAGTCCGATCCACTTTTGTTGGTTCGCTTCATTGATCACGGACGTGATCCGCACGGCTTTCGATACGGTCAGCTCTCCTGCCGAGATCGCTTCCTGCAATTGCGGAAGCTCACGCGCCTTTCTTGCGACGGTGATGTAGGCATAGCTCTGGGATTCGGAGAGTTTCAGGGCATGAAGCGAATATTGGAACAAACTGTTATATCCAAGAAATCGATGTACCAAGAGTCGGTCGACCTCCTGCAGGCAGCGGATCAGCTCAGCTTCGCAAGACTTCAAACGCTCGGCGGCCTGGCAAGTTTGCGCGTGTACCGCACGTAAGTGTTTTTCGTCTTGGCTTTTCCGAAATTGGTTGAGGTGGGTGTGCATTCGGTCTCCTGTGCTTCGTGATTCGCTTCGCGAGTGACAGTATCACGGTTTCTGAGAGCGAAAATTTAGCGTTTATTTTGGCTCTCGTAGGCGTTCATGCGCTGACCGCCTGAAGCGGGGCAGACAAATTCCTTGCGCGTCTTATATGCCAAATGCGTGCGCAGAACCGGCCTCCGGGAAAAGTTTTTAAAACTCAATCCTGCCTCTTCCTTTTGCATATAAATGGCAGTCAAGATCTTTCTCGAGAAAAGTTTTCCAATATGACCTACGTTTTAATAAACTGGTTTTGATTAACTTAAGTTTGTCGGTGAAATGCAGAACTGACTGTCTCGGCTGCATGGCATTTGACTGGTTTCATCATAAATAAAAGCAAATCATTCATATGCGAATCAGTTTTTGATGAGTGCTCGGGAAGCATAGCGCATGGCTTCGGGGTTGCGTCGGCTGGATAAGTAGCATGCGCATCCTTGCCCGGGCCGAGTGAATTTTGGCTGCCATTTGATTTTTTCTGTATTGAACTCACTCCGCATCTCCATGGTCTGGAGGACAGATTTTTTATGGATGAGGAAGGGAAAGAGGGAATCCCAAAACCCTACTGATTCTGGTCTGGACTGCTGAGTTGCAACAACCGAATTTATAAAAACGAGCGAAGTCGCCGACATCTTAAGCCGGCGAACGGTGAATGGGATGTATTCGCCTCTCTCCTTCCGCGCTCGAGCGGATTCAGCTCTGACAGACGATGTATGGTTGTTTGGAGTGCCGGAAGACGGGATTTCTAGTCCTTCCGAAGGAAACTCTGGGTCCTCGCATTCTGTTTAGGGTAAGATTTCAGACGACGATCATATCAAATCGGATCAAGCGAACGTCTGAGCGAGGTGCGGTTTTGAATTGCATTGAGTTACTGACTCATCAAGCGGCCGAGTATCCCGATAAAATGGCCATTTGGGTTCCGGGGTCGAATGCCTTGAGTTTTCGGCAGCTGCTGGATTTGAGTGCTCGATCGCAAAATTTGTTCCGCGCCCAGGGCGTCGTCGCGGGCGATCATGTCTTGCTGATCGACTCACTCGGACCTCGTCTGTATGCCTCGGTTGCTGGACTTTTGGCCATGGGTGTTTGTGTCGTGTTGGTCGAGCCGTGGATGCCGATCGCTGAAATTGAGCGCGTCATTCGCATCGCAAATCCAAAATTATTTTTAGCCAATACATTGGGGCGCCTCTGGGGCTTGCGTGTGCCCGCCGTGCGAGCGATCCCCAAATGGGCTCATGTCAAAGAGATCACTCAGGTGACAGGAGCCCAGTCACTGAGAATCGAAGAGATGCCGGTGGACGCGCCCGGTATTCTGACGTTCACGTCTGGTACCACGGGCAAGCCAAAGGGCGTCGTCCGCCAGCAGGGTTATCTCGTGCATCAGCACCGGGTTTTGTCGCAACGGTTGGGTCTGGAAAACCACCCCGGTCCGGATCTCTGCATCTTCGCGAACTTTGCCCTCGCAAACCTCGCCTCCGGGCGTGGCTCCATCGTCATTCCTCCGCGTTGGAATACGCGACTTTTACGCTCCTTGGAGTCGCTCGGCGCTGATCGTCGGCCCGAGTCCCTCACCTGCGGGCCGGCGTTTTTGCTGCGCTTGATGAGTGCGGGGCCAATGTCGTCTGTAAGCACCTCATTGCGCTCGATTCATGTCGGAGGTGCACTCACGGATTGTTGGATTTTTGAAAAGGCGTTCTCGCATTTTCCGCAAGCTCACTTCTCGCATGTGTATGGGAGTTCAGAGGCCGAGCCAGTGGCGGTAGCCGATGCGCATGAAGCAGTTCGTCTGAGTCGTGCACGAGGATATTTTCAGACATTGCATCTCGGGCAACCGGTGCCGGAAATTCGCGCCGAGCTTGATGCCAATGGTGTTTGGGTGACGGGGCCTCATGTCTGTCCACGCTACTTGGGCAATGAAGAAGAAAATCGTCTCAACAAACGTACGGACGCGAGTGGTCATATCTGGCACTTCATGGGAGACCGAGTGCGCGGCGATCAAGACGGTTGGTGGTATGCGGGGCGGTCCAGTCAAGACGAACGCATCTTTGATCTTGAGCAAAGAATGTATTCCGCTTTGGGGTCCAGCAAAGCCTTTATCCACATCGAGAATTCAGAGACGGTGGCTTGCATCGAAAACGCGAAGCGCCGGGTCGAGAAACTTCCTCGCGAGACGCGAGACTTGGTTTTCGCGAGCATGAAGATCTATGATGTGAGTATCCATCGCGATCGACGTCATCGTGCGCGTATCGACCGCGCCGCCAGCTGGAAGTCTCGACGTCCGGTCGCATTGCGCTAAAGAGATGCGCTAAAGCGAATACGCTAAGGATGCGCTGAGGAGAGCGGGCGAGATGAAAAATTGGTTGATCTACTTGAAAGAGCGTTTCCCTCTGCCGGTTTATTTCCTTCTCGTCGGTGGAATGAGTCTCAGTGGCAGTGTTCTGGCGACCGACACGGGTACGGGTACGGCCACAGGCGACCTTGCTTCGAGCACGGTCGATTGGGGTGGACTTGTGCTCTCCTTTTTTGGCCTTCTTCTTTTCTTCGCCGTCCTGCGTTTGATGGACGAACTCAAGGATTATCAAAAAGACGTGCTCGCTCATCCCGAGCGTCCGCTCCCGCGAGGCTTGCTCGGAACCGAGCAAGTGGCGCGCGTGATTCAAATGGCGATGCTGGGAATGGTGATGTTCGGCATTCTGCTGGGATTCATGATCAGCTGGGCCCCGGGCGGGCTTTACTTATTTCTCTCCGCGTACTTATGGCTCATGTTTAAAGAATTTTATCTTGGTTCTGCTCTCGCCGCGAGGCCCATTCTCTACGCGATCACGCATCAAGTCGTGCTCTTGCCGATGTGTCTTTTCACGGTGGCGACGGTCAGCCCAGAGCAAACGTTCTCGCTCATGCCTCTGGCCTATGGATTCGCCGTTTTGGGCGCGTTTTTTACCTATGAGGTTTGTCGCAAACTGGATCCCAAAGCGCATCCAGTGTTGAAAACCTACCTTGCGATGTATGGGCCGGGTGGTGTCGCGCTCTTGGTCGCGGTGCTGACGGGCGTCGCTGCTCGAGCCGCGGTGGAGCTTGAGCTTCAATGGTGGCTGTGGCCGTTGGAATTGCTGGTCCTGATCAGTCTGAGCGTGTTGTTTTTTCGGCCGGAGCGATACAAGTTGGCGGAGACGGCCGCGACGTTGTCTCTACTTTTCCATATCTGGGCGGTGACGTTCCGCATGTGGCTGGCCGCTTGGGGAGTGTTATGAGTTATTGCATCGAAGCCCATGAATCGCTCACGCGTTTTTCTGAATTCGGCGGCGGGAAGGCGCGTAATCTGGCCGCCCTCACGCAACTCGGTTGTCCCGTGCCGGAGTGGTTCTGTGTCTCGAGCGTGGCATTTGAGGAGTTTCTCAAGGCCAACCGACTTCACGAGAAACTGATCCCGACCGAACCTTTTGCGACCTTCGCGGAAGGTGTTGAAAGTCTATTGACACGCATGCCGATCCCGGACTTGATCGTGCGTGAGATCCAAATGCAGATCGCGAAGCAAGGGCTCAATGGATTATTTCTGGCCGTTCGATCGAGCGGATTGGACGAGGATTCGGCCGAGAATTCTTTCGCAGGCCAATTTTCATCCTATTTGTTCCAGCGTGGTCTGGATGCCGTGCTCTTGAGCCTGCGCAAGTGTTGGGCCTCGGCCTATTCTGAACGCGCGCTTTCTTATCGACGGGAGCGCGGTTTGCCACTGACGGGCATCGCTGTCGGCGTTGTCATCCAGAAAATGGTGAATGCCGATAGCGCCGGTGTCGCGTTTTCGCGTCATCCGATCCGCATTCTGGATCGCGACCAGCTTTTGATCAGCTCCGTTTGGGGTTTGGGCGAAGGCTTGGTGAGCGGAGCCTTGGACTCTGACAACTTCGAAGTGCATCGGACAACATGGGCGATCCAAACGGCGCTTGCGGAGAAAACCGAAGCCTTTCGTCAAGATCCAGGTGGTGGCGTGCGCGCGGAGCCGACCGATCCGGCTCGAGTCAAAGAATCGTCATTGACCGAAGAGCAAGTGCGTGAAGTCGCGCGCCTCTGTGTGGATTTGGAAGCGAAGCTCGGAGCCCCGCAGGACTGTGAATGGGCTTTTGAAAGCGGGAAGCTCTATTGCGTACAAACGCGTCCAATCACGAATCTGCCGCCGCCGAATTTTTATGACCTTTCCTTGCGCGGCGAGGGCCCGATCTTGTGGGATAATTCGAATATCATCGAGAGCTATAGCGGTGTAACTTCGCCGCTCACGTTCAGCTTCGCCAGTCGCGCTTATCGGCAAGTGTACATCCAATTCTGCGAAGTCATGGGAGTGCCGCAAGCGGAGATTCACGCGCGAGAAGAAATGTTTCGTAACATGCTGGGGCTTTTGCGCGGTCGCATCTACTACAACCTCGTCAATTGGTATCGCTTGGTTCTGATGCTTCCGGGTTCCAGCAACAACAAGGGCTTCATGGAAACCATGATGGGCGTTAAACAACAGCTTAAGCCCGAGGTCGTGAAGCTCTTTGATTTCGTCAATCACCCGCTGGAGTACTCGCTCGGCGACAAGCTCCGATTAATTTGGGGAACGATCCAGCGCTTTCGCAATATCGACTCCATCGTTTCGACGTTTCAAGCGCATTTCGAGACTGTCTATCAGGACGCGCGTCAAAAAGACTTCACGCGCATGCCTTTGGATGCCCAACTTGCCCAGTATCATCATCTCGAAGAGCAGTTGCTCAAGCGCTGGCATGCGCCGATCATCAACGACTATCTTTGCATGGTGTTTTTCGGCCTCATCAAACGCTTGACGGAAAAGTGGGTGGCCGCCGATTCCGAGGGTTCCTCTCTGCAAAATGATCTCTTGTGCGGGCAGGGGGATTTAGAAAGCACAGAACCGACCAAATCGCTCATGCGAATCGCTGAGTGGATCGACACGGGCGACGCCCAAATACGCGCGTGGTTTCTTTCGAAGCCGTCAGACGAGATTTGGCGGGAGATTCGCGATAGCGGCCGTTATCCGGAGTTACGCGCGCGGGTGTATGAGTTTTTGGATAAGTACGGCTTCCGCTGCGTCAACGAACTCAAGCTGGAAGAGCCGGATCTGCATGACGACCCGGCATTTGCGATCAACTCAATCGCCAGTTACGTTCGCACCAAATCCTATTCGATCTCTAAGATGGAAGAGCGCGAGCGAGAGATTCGTGGTCAGGCTGAGGCCAAACTTCGGACGCTCCTTTCAGGCTGGAAGTTATCGGTTTATCTTTGGGTGTTGAAGCACACGCGCAAGGCGGTTCGCAATCGTGAGAACTTGCGTTTTGCGCGTACCAAAGTCTTTGGCGTCGCCAGACACTTGTTCCGCGGCATGGGTTTGAATCTGGTGCGACTCGGCTTTTTGAGCGACCCCAAGGATGTCTTTTTCATCACGGTCGAAGAGTTGATCGGCTTTGCCGAAGGCCGCGCCGTGAGTGTGGACTTGAAACCCATGGTGGCTTCTCGCCGGCGTGAGTATGCGGCTTACGACGAGCAGGCACCGCCGCCGGATCGCTTTCTGACGTATGGTGCGGCTGGCGTGACGATTCCCTACGCGCAAGTTCTCAGCGAAAGCGACCTCCTCGCCGCAGATCGTCCCGTGAACACGGATCCGAACGTTCTCGTTGGCACTCCCTGCTGCCCGGGCGTGATCGAAGGTGTTGTGAGAGTCGTCAAGGAACTTAAAGAGGCGGAAGGGTTGAATGGCGAGATCCTCGTGACATCACGCACGGATCCGGGTTGGGTTCCGCTGTATCCTTCGTGCTCTGGTCTCTTGATCGAGCGTGGTAGTCTTCTGTCTCACTCGGCCGTGGTCGCGCGCGAATTGGGATTGCCGACGATCGTGGGTATCTCCGGCGGTTTGATGACCAAGCTAAAAACCGGGATGCGCGTGAAGATCGATGCCGGTCGCGGTGAAGTGAGGATATTGGAGTGACATCCACATCGTCGGCGCATTCATCTATTCGCATCGAGGCGTTCTCAAGTCACTTTTCAAATCAAGACGACGCGGCTTGGAAGACGGAATTCGTGCGAGCGTTTTCGGGTGTTCCAGATGATGTTCGTCGTGATCCGTATCGAGTCGGATTGATCCCGGCTGAAACGTGGTCGAATTTCATCCGGATGCCATTGCCGTTCACGCGCGAATTCTGGGTCGCGTTTGGCGAAGGCGGGCGGCCGATCGCGCGGCTGGGTGCCAATCTTTCTCCGACGCTGACGGGTTTTGGTTATCTCGGCTTTTTCGAGGTGGACGTCGCGCATCGAGAGGCGAAAACGATCGCTCGTCAACTTCTGTCGACGGCGCTCCAATGGCTCAAAGATCGCGGTGCCATGCGGGCGTTTGGGCCGCTGACGTACAATACCTGGTTCCCATATCGCTTTCGCGCGTTTGACGAAAATGAAGCGCCGAGCCCGATGTTTTCATGGGAGCCCGTGAATCCTCCGGAATATGTGAGTCTGTGGCAGGAGTTCGGATTTCAAGAGGCGGAGCGGTACCATAGTCAGGGGCTTGAAAACCTTCGCGGTTTCGCGGAGCAGACCGAGCCCGCCTACCAAGCGGCGCTGAAGCGGGGTTATACGTTTCGTCCATGGAATGCCGCCGCGATCCTCGAAGACGAAGTTCCTCTTCTTCATAAATTTAGTTTAGATGGATTTCGTCCGAATTTCCTCTTTGAACCGATTCCCCTGGAATCATTCCGTCAACTCTACGTGCCGCTTGCGAAGAAGGCCAATTTAAGTCTCGCCAATTTCGTCGTGGATCCACAAGGCGTAGAACAGGGATTTTTCTTCTGTTTCCAGGATCAGAACTACATGGTGATGAAAACCGCGACAGTGGCATCCGCCGCGCGCGGTTTGGGGCTTTCTAATGCGATGGCGCATATTCACGCGGTCAACGCTTTGAAGATGGGTTGCGATAAATTCGTCACGGCACTGGTGCGCTCGGGCGCGCAAAGCGAATCTTATGCTAAAAAGACGCCGCTTCTTTGGAAGCACGAGTACATTCTTCTGCAACATTCCCTTTGATGGTCTCGCGTTCACGCGCCGGACGAGTGCGCCGGACGAGTGCGCATCGAGGACTCAGGCCGGAACGTCGTACTCGCGTAGGGCGTCCGTGAGCGAGGTCTTTTGGTTCGTGCTTTCCTTGCGTGAGCCGATGATCAACGCACAGGGCACGTGGTAGGTGCCGCTGGCGAATGTTTTCGGCTGAGAGCCAGGGATCACGACGGCGTTCTTCGGAACGCGACCTTGATAGATCTTCGGGCTAGAGCCGGTGACATCGATGATCTTGGTGGAGCCGGTGAGCGTCACTCCCGCGCCGAGGACTGCGCCTTCTTCGATGTGCACGCCTTCGACGACGATGCAGCGGCTGCCGATAAACGCATTGTCTTCGACGATCACGGGACGCGCCTGCACGGGCTCAAGCACGCCGCCGATTCCGACGCCTCCGGACAGATGTACGTTGGCACCGATGTATGCGCAGGAGCCGACCGTCGCCCAAGTGTCGACCATCGTTCCGCTGCCGACCGATGCACCGATGTTTACATAGCTTGGCATAAGAATCGCGCCGCTCGCGATATAGCTGCCATAGCGAGCGATCGCCTGCGGCACCACGCGCACACCTTCAGTGCCGTTCCATTTTTTAACCGGGATTTTATCAACATAACGGAACTCGCCGGATTCGATCGGCTCCATTTTGCGCTGGCGGAAGTAAAGCAGAATGGCTTTTTTGACCCACTCATTGACGATCCACTCGGATCCTTGGCGCGCGACCACGCGCAACTCGCCGCGATCCAGAGCCGCGATCGTGGTTTCAACCGCATGGACAGTCTCTGATGCGATCGTGCCCGTCGACTGTCTCGCTGTCTGTTGAGTCGACTCTTGAAACGCCGCTTCGATTGTCTTTTGCAGAGTGGAAAAATCAATTGTCATAATTCTGAATCCTAATGAGGTGACAGTTCGTGAGTTGTTATCATTCTGAAGCCAATGACCGGCTCATGAGCCGCGCGTTTCACACACTTTCAGGCCTTCTAAAATCGCCGGCACATGCACGCGCAGGATGGGCTCAGTTTGGAGTCCTCGCTCGATTTCGTAGGTGAGCGTGGGCAAGTCGCGTTCAAGGCCGGCGTAGGTGCCCAAGCAGCCGGGAGTCGGATAGCCGATGGACTCGGTGATGATGTAGCCCGTATGTTTGGCGATCGCTTCGGCGACCATCCGGCAATTTCCGTTGATGTTGAGCATCGGCTTCCAGCTGTGAAGGCTCAAGATAAAGCGCGGCGGCTCTTGATCGAGGAGTTCGGTTAACGCCCGGCTTTCCGGTTCAGAGTTCGCATGGGGGCCTGGGTAATAGCGAGGCTCAGCGACGTCGTTGGTCCAGTCCTTGGTCGGAAGATTGCGATTGAGGTCCACGCCACGCCCATTGCGTCGCTCTTGAGCGATCACGCCGTCTAGGTTTAGCGTCGGAACCAGCGTCACGCGCAGCCGATAGGGAAAAGAAACACTAAAGATTTTCAAGAGGCCGAGAGCGGCGATGACACCTTCGCGTTCATCACCGTGCACTCCGCCGAGGATGAGGACGCGTGGACCAACCGTGCCGAAGCGGTAGCCGATGATCGGAAGTCCTGAAGTTGTCGATCCGAAGACAAAGCTCGTCATGTGTTCGTCTCCCGAGGCTTGCATTGACCGGATAGCAAAAAGCCGCGATGGCAACCCATTGCGAGCTCATAAAAGCAGGGGCCGGCATTCGTGGTCAAGATATCTGATTTCAGTCAACGGGATTTACGGTGTCTCCAGGGCGGTATTCACATCCACTTAGTCATGACGTTTTTGTTCTTCGATGAGATCGACTTGGTGCAAAGGTTCCAAGGAGATCGGCGCGAGGAGTCGCGCCGCGACTTCTTGAAAGCTTGGGCTTGCGTCGGTGACAAGTAACTCGGTTGTACCTTTGTTGTGAGATGGCGAGCCCCGCAGACGTCCAGTCTGAAAATCGTCGTCGAGGAGTTTTGCGATCGCATCGGCGGAGTCGACGAGTTCGACATCTGGGCCCACGACGCGGCGGAAGGATTCGCGCAGCACGGGATAATGCGTGCATCCCATGATCAAGGTATCCACGTTTTGCGCGACAATCGGCGCGAGGTAGCGATACACGATCAGATTCGTGAGCGGGTCATTCTCCCAGCCTTCTTCAACCAATGGAACGAGAAGCGGGCAGGCTTGTGAGTGCACGTGCGCTTGGGGCGCAATCGTCTGAATGGCCTTGTCGTAGGCGCGGCCGGCGACTGTCGCACGCGTGCCGAGGACGCCGATTCGTTGAGTTTTAGAGACTTCGATCGCGCGGCGCGCGCCCGGCTCAATCACGTTGTAGACGGGAATCGGAAAGCGCAGGTCTTTGCGTCCGACGAGCACGCTGGAGGCCGAGTTGCAGGCGACGATGACGGCCTTCACACCGCGCTCGATCAGGAAGCGGATATTTTGCGCCAAATACCGCTCGATCGTCTCGGGCGACTTCGAGCCATAGGGGAGTCGCGCGGTGTCGCCTAAATAAACTAAGTTTTCATTCGGGAAGCGGGCGCGGACCGCGCGTAAGACAGTAAGGCCACCGATGCCTGAGTCGAAGAGCCCTATCACAGAATCCTCTCGTGTCGATCTCGAGCGGAAGTTGAGTGGCCGGAGCTTGAACGTCGAGCCATAAAAAAGCCGGTTTCCATCGTGAAAACCGGCTCGTGAAAAGTGATAAGGCTTAGGAGAAACTCACCCCAGAAAAGCAGTCGATTGGAAGTCTTCTTGTTTTTCGAGATTCGATTTTCCCGGCGGCCGACCTGTGTAAACAGGCTCGTATCACCTATTTCAAGGCTAAAGGTGAGGTGTTTTTCAGTCAATGAGTTTTACCCTCGCGCAGGGTTTGTGCCAAGGCATCGAGGCAATCTGGTCCTAGGTCCTAATGGCGAACATAACGATCTCACCGCGCCGCGAGCGAACGGACAAACTCCTAACTGCGAATCCCGTGCGCATGGGATTCGTGTACGCCCGCCGCGGTCATTTCAATAAACAAGGCCTTTTCCCGAATCTCACTCAGTGTTGTGGCGTTGACGTAGCTCATGCCGCTGCGGATTCCACCGGAGAGTTCCGAGACCACGTCTCGGACGTGGCCTTTGACGTTCATAAAGGTGGATTCTCCCTCCGGTGCCATCCCTTCTGGGACCCCGCCGCGCCACGAAACTTGTGCGGCCTTAGAAGCCATGCCGCGGTATTGTTTGCGTCCCCCTTTGATCTCTCCAGGGGTTTCGATCGTACCCGCGAGCATGGAGCCGAGCATCACGGTGCTCGCACCTGCGGCAAAGGCCTTCATGATGTCGCCTGAGCTACGGATGCCCCCATCGGCAATCACGGGTACGCCGTTTCTATTGGCAACTTCCGCACACATCGCAATGGCCGAAAGTTGAGGCACGCCGCATCCTGTGATGATGCGCGTTGTGCACATTGAGCCCGGGCCGATGCCAACTTTAACGGCATCGGCACCAGCGTCGATCAAGTCTTGGGCAGCTTGAGGTGTCGCAATATTGCCGGCGATCAACTGCACGCCCGGAAAGGTGTCTTTGACCCATTTCATCGTTTCCATCATCGCCACGGAATGGCCGTGTGCAATATCGATGGTGATGACGTCCGCGCCGGCCGCACAGACCGCCTTGGCGCGTTCTTTAAAATCATCGACGACGCCAATGCTCGCGCCCACGTGTGGTAGGCCTGCCGCTTTGGATTTGCGCACGTGCTCGACTTGATCTGGGATCGAAAGGAAACGATGCAAAATCCCGAAACCACCGAGTTTTCCCATGGCGATCGCCATGTCCGATTCAGTGACCGTGTCCATGTTGGCCGAAATCAGAGGTGTTTCGATACGGATACCTTTGGTGAGCTGCGTGCTCAGTTGCGGGTCGCGCCGCGAGCGCACATCCGAACGTGAGGGCACGATGAGGACATCATCGAAAGTCAGTCCACGGCTGCGGTTTTTGATTTCAGACCATGGGAACATCAACATACGGCCTCCGTGGGCGGAGTGGTGGGGAGTGCGGGATCCGCTGCGGACGCCGGCACCGGATGCAGTTGATTGAGGGCTTCAAAAACGGAAAACAAAAAGAGCAGCGTCCACAAATTCAAGGCGAGTGACACCGGTAGCGACAACAAGGCCCCCACCGGATTGTGCCAGAGCGCGATCTCACCGCCGTTGATCCAACCTGAGAGAATCGGTTCGGTGAGAGTGCCGATCAGCAGTGCGATGAAGCAAAGGCCGGCTCGGCCTCGGCTCATCTCGCGAGAGCGTTCCAGAGCGGAGATTTGGCCCGCGTCATAGCGAGGATCTTCGACGACAATGAAGTTCACAAAGAACAGCCGCAAATACTGATACAAGGCCGGCAGAAGCAAAAATGGCGTCCAGAACAGAATGCGGGCGATGACTCGCGTACCTTCAATCGCCAAGCTGTTCACGTGACGCATGAAGGCCTCCAGCGGAGACGTGGTGATACCATGCTTGCGGTCGGTGCAGGCCTGGATGATCAAAATGAAAAGCGTGGAATGCCAAAAGAGATCAAATGAAACAGCCAAGCTCGCATTGGTGACCATCAGGCCAAGGTTGTCGCTCAACCGCCGATGGGCGGTCTCCTCAGCGAAACGGAAATACTGGTCGGCCGCGAAAGCGAGCGCGTGCAAGCCGATCAAAAGAGGCGCCCGCGCCCGGAGGAGCGGCCAGAGAGTTCGCGAAGCATCCCTCGCGGCGTTCCGCAGGATGCGTAAGCTCGAAATTTGTGCAGTTGGGGAGTCAGTCATTCAGGAAAGAGTTTAGCAGCTAGACAATCCGGGTCCAGCGGATTACGAACAAGAGTCCCTGATGAGCCGCTTCCATCTTCTGCATTATGCCCGAGTGGCGAAATTGGTAGACGCACAGGACTTAAAATCCTGGGACTCCAGCAATGGGTCGTGCCGGTTCAAGTCCGGCCTCGGGCACCAACATACTGAAAATACTCAGGAGTGCTGGAAGGGCAGGAATTCATCTTTGATTGGATTGGTAGACGAAAATCATGAGCATTGGTAGACGCATCATCCAACATAAAACTCTAAAAGATGCTCGCAAGATGCAAAACGCCAGTTCTGCTCTTGGAAATCCACGATTGAAAATTGGTGAGTGGTATGACTTCTTATCAAACCTAAAGTCATCAAAACATGATTGGGTTTGGGATGAAGAAGATCCGGATCACACTACGAGGACCGTGGGAAAAAGGAAGAAATAGTTTCAACCTTCTTCTTGATGAAGTATCTGGTGCTAAACGAAAAACCCAGCTGATTAAAGATCCTCGTATCAAGGCTTGGCGGACTTTGCGCGGGCGACGATGCCGAGGCGCAAGGGTGTGTAAAGCGCTTAGCCGAGCTTTGAGAGAATGTACTGGTTCAGCGAAACATTGCTCTCGGCCGCGCGCATGACGATTTCCCGATGCTTCTCGGGAGTTGTCCGCACGGTCAAATTACCCTTGAACTTTTGAGCGCCAATTGGGGCCGGAAGCTTCTCGCCGTTTTCATGCATAGATTCGAGAGCAAGTTCAATGGGAATTTTTACCTCCAGGATCGCGCCCTCTGGGGTGTCGGCGTGTGCTCTGATTGATGGCAACTCCAGCGCATGCGCGATATAAACCTGATCTTCCTCTGACCATTCCGACCGGTAAGTAAACTTATTCACGAGGTCTTTGATTTTCATCTCTGCATCTCCTGCAATTTTTCAAGCGCCTCGACAACTTGCTTCACCTGGTACGGCTTAGCCATGCTGCCTTCGCGCTGAATGTTGACCCACGGCTTCCCTTGCCATGGTGTTTTAAATACGAAGTGGCTCGTGCCTTTGTTTCTCGGCTCACCAAAGAAAATGGTCGCGATCTTAAGCAATTGCGCGAATCGCACATTCTTTGGATTGCTCAGTTCTTTTAATGCATCGGCCACATTCACATAAAACATGATAGCTTATATGCTATCACTATACAATGGAAATGCTGCATATTGCTTATAAGCAATTAAGCGGGGTCTGGCGTCTCAATTTCTGTCACGGTTTCTGTCACGGTCTTACATTAGCGGTAGGTTCAAAAGCTATCCCGACAGATAGGAAGTCGGAAGCGAGCCACGGCCCGAGAGGTCAAAGCCTCGTAGGCTTGGCCACAAGCAATTGAGCACGACCCAAATCTATTCAGACATCTCAGGAAAACAATTGTCCGGCTTCAAAGAAGCCGTCTCGGTTGAGATCGGCGGCGAACTCACAGAGTCGTTGGATCGACGGTTATCCACAAATTCGGTCCATCTGTCTTCCGAATTACAGGTACTGGATGAAACAACTTTGAAGCAGCGAGGTCGCAAGAAGTGAATCATTCCATCAGCTTGCGACACATCGACACATGTCTTAAAATCCTGGGACTCCCGCAATGGGTCGTGCCGGTTCAAGTCCGGCCTCGGGCACTCTTCTTTAACCTGAGCTTCTTGAAATGTTCAATTAATTCATAGCCTTATCTGGAGTTATTGGAACGCCTTGGTAGATCTTGGTTTTTCAAGATTTTTCATGGATAATCAATTTATGCAAAAGCAATCCACTCTTTCTACGAACATTGATTCTGATCTTAAAAAAGCACTCACGGTGTTTTGCAAGAGGCGCGGGCTCAAAATTCAAAGTGTCGTGGAGAACGCAATCCGAGAGCAACTCGAAGATGAAATTGATCTCGCAAGTTATGACGAGCGAAAAAATGAAGAAGAGGTTTCTCTAACTTCAATCCTGAAGAAGCTCAAAAAATGAGTTCGAAGGCATATGAAGTTGTTTTTAAAAAAAGCGCGGCCAAAGAGCTCCAAAGCCTGCCTCAAAAAATCCAACAAAAAATATTAGACGCTGTTCAGCTTCTCTCTTTGAATCCTTACACTGAGCTTCTTCAGATAAAGAAGATGAAGGGTGTCGACTCTCTCTATCGAGCTCGCATTCAAGATTATCGCATCATTTATGTGATCGAAAATCAGATCATCAAAATCACAATTATTAAAGTCGGACACCGTAAAGAAGTTTATGAGTAGACGAAAGTGGAAGCGAAGTATCCAGACGATCTTGGCGTTGCCTTAGCGGCGTGGCCAGCAGTACATGCTTTCGTGAATTTGGAAGCCGTTTTCGTCGACTGTCGAGATTAGAGCGGTCACGACGCCCTCTTCACCGGGGACCTTATCGCGGTGGAGTTGAAGGAAAAAATCATCGCCTTTAAAAGTGGCAAGAAGGCCAGGGCGGCGAGGGTTCGGTGGCGTTTGGGTGACAGAGAACTGCTTGACAGGGCGTTTGCCGCCAGGGTCGATGACAAATAAAATCGCTTTACCGCGGCCCGATGAGTTCGTCTTGAGCGAGACTTCATATCCTTCGTCGCCGCCGTAAGGCGTGTATGCGCACTCGATGGAAAACGGGCGAGATGCGGCCATTGCGACTTGTGACAGGAAGACGACCACCACGGTGATGGCGAACTGACTGTACATCACGGACTCCTCAAAATACGAAAACGTCGCGAAGACGACGAATCTGTTGATGGAAACAAAAAACGATTTCGGTTGTCAGATAAGTGGAGAGGAAACGCTGGCAAATTAAGCGAAATATTGCCTCGCGTCAATTGAAAATCAACAGATTTTGATGAGTTTCGCAAGTCGTGACCCCATCAGGCCGGGGTCACTTCTGGCACATCGGGATCGGGGTTCTATTGAAATCGGATCAGGGGGCCGTGGCTTCGAGGGGGCGGCGGCGGCAGCCCGCTTGGCGCGTGGGATCTTGGCGACGGTCCCGGCTCTGGCGGACATGAATCACGCGCAGGGATTCCGAGCGGTTCCCCATGTCTGCCGCTTGGCAGCCGCGAGGGATCGTCTGAGGACGAGCGGCGTCCAGAGGGACGAAGCCAAAACCAGAATTGTCGGAATCCAAAAGGCTCTCGAACACGCGATCACGGATTTGGTCCAAAAAGCGGTTGAGGTCTGTGGCCTTTGGGATTCTGAAGATTCTGTTCATGTCGTCTCCTTTTTAATTCGGCCCCGATTGCCGCGAGTGAAGAACAGGACTTGGTTGGTCTCGTTACAATTGTGATGTCTTGCTAATAAAGCAAGATTGCCGCCTTGCCGGCAGTGGATAAACGTCTTTAGGGTGGGGAAGGCTGTCTGAACCCCAGCGACCTGTCCACAGACTCGTCAGTTCGAACGACGAATACGATGTTTCATTTTGAGACGCATCGCCTAGCCGAAAAAGAAAAAACAAAAGGCAGGAGCCGGCGGGTGAGCGCCGGCTAGCATGTGGAGTGGTTCTAGAGCGGGAGTGGTTTCTTCGATGTGATACCGAAGATGAGCCTTGAGGCTATGCCGCCTCACCGGGAATGAATTCGCCAATGCGCCAAGAATTTGTGTAATGTGAGTCACACCTTTATGAGTTCTACGACCGGGGTTCCGCGGACATCGCCGATGATCTGAAGTTGCGCCCGGTTGCCGAGATATTGAGCAGCCTCAGTGAGCGGGCTCCAGCCATGGGCGTTCAGATCGCGCAATAGAACATACGCGCGTGCGTTCGTCTTAAGTGTGTGCACGATCGATTCAAGCAAAGTTTGAAAATCCGAATCTAGAAAAAACCGGCACCGGTTTTTAAACGCCGAAGGCGAGAGCGAGCCCTGCTCGACACGGAAGTAAGGCGGATTGCACAAAACGAAATCGTAGAGGTTCGGTGGGCCATCGAGGAGATGGGCGTAGTTCTGCTCGAGGAATCTCAGTTCGCAGTCATCGGCCGCTAAGCGGCGCGCGTTTTCATGAAAGTGTGTGACATAATCGTTTTGCACTTCGACAAAGTCGCAAGACCTAGGAACGAATCCGAGTTCGCTTCGGCAATGATAAAGAAAATCCAAGCCGATAATCCCGCATCCTGCGCAGAGATCAAGAAGCCGTGTGTGTCGAGTGATGTTCTGCCGAAGACGGTCAAATGCCATCTGCGCCAAAAACACGGAATCATGCGAGAAGCGATAGGCGTCCGGCTGAGAGTAATGAAATGTCGGGCGAAGGTTGATGGAACTCATCTTGAACGGGGCAGTCTGAACGAAAGAGGCTCCTCTTGGGAGCCTCTTTTAAAACATGCGGAAACTTTTCCGTTCTTTCCGCCTTATGGTTCGTCTTACAGATTGATATTGGCCGAAATCGCAACGTTGGTTTTGTCGCTGCGCATGTCTTCCCACACCCACTGCACGTTCGGGTAGAGGTAGAGATCGCGAGCGACCGAGATGCCGAGACCGAGGGACTGAGTTGGGTCGTCATGCGAGAAGACGCCGCGATCGCTTGTTTGGTTGTAGTACTCAAATCCACGATACACGGTGCGCAGAGACAGCTTCTCGGACAGAGCTTGTTCCATGAAAGGATAGATGCCGTAGAAGTCTTGGATTCCGCCGCCACCGGCATCATAAACGTTCCGTGAAACGGAGACGGCTGCGCCAAAATCCGTGCCTGTCGAGAAGGACGTTAAAACCGTGTAGTCAACGCCTGCAGAAAAATTGAGCTGGGCTGCAAGGGCTCGGTCAGCCGTGTACTTCGAAGCCGAAGCACTGAGCACGTTCTGGAAGCGACCCGCTTTGAAGACTCGCGAATAGGAGACATATGGATTTTCCGCCTGTCCACGCTGGCCTTCATACATTGGAGTGAGCCAGCCGACGCCGATACCCACGTTGATGTTGTCATAATCCGTCATACGGAACTTGCCAGAGATAGAGCCGGTGAGTTTGGACGGATCCGTGTAGACGGAGCCAGGCGTGAGCTGCGGACGTTCTTTGGCGAGTGGACTTTGGATCGATCCACCGTTGTAATTGAATGCCGACTGCAGCGAGAAGCGTTTTTTCGCGCCGGTCGAAGCCCGCAAGCGTGCGTTGGTGATCTCTTCGTCGATGTCTTTGGGTTGCTGGCTCGGCAGTTTCGCTTTTGATTGCGTCGCGCTTTCGTTCGCGGTCGATACCGCGTCCTGCGCATGAGCCGCGCCTGCGAACATGAATGCAGAAATCAAACTCAGAACTCGAATCATCGAAGTCATCGGACCCCCTCAGGCTCAACAGGACGATTTAGTTGTAGTTCTGACTCCATTCCGGAGCACCGCTGGTCATTCGTCAAGTAGGTGTTCTCTTCCGTGATGCGACAAGTTAGCGCCACTTGAGAAGTGCCGACGTTATACTCCACCTCAGGAAGCCGCGCACGCGTGGGGTTTGAGAATCGTTCGTGGTATGAATTAAAGCCATGCTACGACCTGCAACCGTGCAAGATATTTCGCATCATCGGATCACCCGCCAGCACGGGCGCATTGTCATTGTGACTTGAGTCAGTACTGCCACCGCGAGCTTTTGTTTCTCATCGCCGAAGCGCGCTTCGGCGCCGCGATTCCGACGCTCTCACACCCGTATGCGACCTTTCGCGCGCGGCTCGCCGGCGCCCCTTAAGGAGCGCTCAACCGTCGATGATTTGGCTGATTATGCTGCCAAGGATCGAATGACGGCTGAGATTGTCGAGAGCCCTGGATTGAATTCTTTCGAGGGATCCATCAGGTCATAGAGAGTACGTCGTCCTATGCCCGCTTTTTTTGCCACTGCGGCTTTGTTGACCGTTGTTAAGTGGGCCACCAGGACCTCTCGGAATGACTCGATATCACCAAGCCGAATGCAATCCAGCAAGGTTTCAACCACCAAGCGAGAATTTTTAAGCTCTTGGCTTGCGAAGGGTACGTGAGCCCTCAAGGACTTCGTCGCGGATTTTCTTTGCTTTTTTGATGTCACGGCTTTGGCCATTTTTATTGCCTCCATAAAGAGCGACGACGATCGCCGTTCCCCACATGAACGTATACACACGAATTCCGCTCAGCCACTTGAGTTCGATGAGTCCCTCAAAGCGCTTGTGATTTCCAAAGTGACCCAGTGAAATCAGATCCAGTCGAGCTTTGATGATGGTTCGAATTTTGGGTGGCTGAGCGTTGAGCCAAACTTCGAACTCCTCTGTTTTAAAAACCTCGAATATCCGACTCATTATTCATAATGTGCGGCATTCCGCACATTATGTCAAGGGGCCAAGCTGAGAACTCCTTGGGTGCCCACGCGTTCCTTCGCGAGGCGATGTTCGAAAAAGCTCATTTTTAAATAGAGTCGTCAAGAGTCGAAGTTTGGCTCATTGACCGTGGCGTAATCCTTGGGGAGCGGGGGCGCGGCCTTTTTTGCCTGGTGTGAGGCGCGTGTGGTGTGCGCAGTTTTTTGAGCACGTGCGCAGGCTCTGGTCACCGCTGTCGTGGCAGTGCGCGCAGATGAGCATCTCGGTGTCGCACCTCACGCATTCGATGTGTTTTGTCGAGGGCTGTCCGCAATGAGGGCATAGGCCGAAGCGTCCGCTCGGTTGCAGGTTTTGGTCGACGGCGACACGGTGGTCGAAGACGAAGCAATCGCCTTCGAATTGGCGATTCGGGAATTTTTCCAAGTAGGCGAGAATGCCGCCTTCGAGTTGGTAGACGTTTTCGTAGCCCTGTTGTTCCATCTCTAAGATCGCTTTTTCGCAGCGAATTCCGCCCGTACAGTAGATGAGAACTTTTTTATCCTTCGGAATCCCGCTGTTTTCGACATATCGCGGGAATTCGATGAACTCCGAAATGTCAGGCGCGATCGCCGTCTTGAATTTGCCGAGTTCGGTTTCGTACCAATTGCGTGTGTCGATCACGACGACGTCTTCTTCTTCTTCGAGCGTTTTGTTCCAGTCTTCTGGAGAAAGGCGGTGGGCGCGGTTTTTTGGATCTTGGAGGTTCGGTACAAGTTCGGGTTTTCCGAGCGTCACGATTTCATTGCGGATTTTGACGGCAAACTTACGAAACGGCGCACGCGGAGCTTGGCTCCACTTGGCTTCTACTTTTTCATGCCCAATGAGTTCCGCCACGAATTTGAGAAATTCTTCGATCTTCTCGCGTCGTCCGGCGACCGTTGAATTGACTCCTTCTTGGCCTAAAATCAAAAGTCCACAAATCGAGAGCTCTTGAGCATACGACTGCAAACGTTGCGAAATGGATTTGAGATCCGCTTCTGGCAATTTTGAAAATGCGTAGAACGCGGCGACGTCAAAGTGGGATTCGGCAGAAGGTGTCGACATGACGACGTTTTAGGGGACTTGGCTCACCTTGTCAAATTTGTCGTTTTCAAATCAGGCGTTGCGGACGTCCAAGCCGGCTTGTTCCATGATGACAAGTGCATTGGTGGTCGGGCAGGGGCCTGGTTGGAGGAGATAGGAGAACACCATCTCGCCGTCGTGGATCTCTTCACGGAAATGAAGGTTCTGCACACCTGGTAAATTTTCCTCAAGCGAGGTGAGCTCCAGATCATGGGTGGAAACAAAGCCGAGACTGGTGCTGGCGACCAAATTTTTAATCACGGCGCGACTGCCGATCTGGCGCTCGCGGTTATTGGTGCCGCGAAAAATCTCGTCGATCAAGTACAGCACTTGTCGGCCTTGGTGCACGTCTTCGATCACGCGCTTCAGACGTAAGACTTCGCTATAAAAATAGGAAAACCCATCGCGCAACGAGTCCGACACCTGGATGCAGCTTGCGATTTCAAACACCGAGGTGTCCATGCGTTGTGCGAAACACGGGGCTCCCATATTTGTCAGAGCCTGATTCACGCCGATGGTTCTTAAAAAAGTCGACTTCCCCGACATATTCGAGCCTGTGATCAAGCCCAAATGTTTGCCGTCGCGAAACGTGAAGTGGTTGGCGATCACGCGTTCGCGTGGGATAAGAGGGTGGTAAAGCCCGTCGAAATCCAGCGTCGACTCTGGTTGCAGGCTTGCGAACGTTCGCGTTTGGTAGTGATAGAGGAATGTGAGAGAGATCAACGCTTCCAAGCGATGGAATTCGTCCAAGCACGTCGGGAAGGAATCATGAATCCGCAGGCGCTCGCGCTCCAGTAGCCATGCGAACACCGGTCCCCACGGCAGAAGCATATTCAGAACCAAATAAATGAGCGGATGGGCTTCGGCGCTTAAGAAATTCAAGACGAAGTGGAACCGCTTGAGTTGCGCCGATGGGCGAGAGGCGAACGTCTCCGGCAAAAGCTCGCGATAGCGGGAATTTGGGCGGGCCTCGATCATACGAAAAAGAGCAACCAATGCCGCCAGGTGCTGATCGAGACCGACGCCTTTTTTGAAAACCGCGCCCACACGATTGAGGACATACAGCGACGCCGCGATGAAAACCGCGGAAAAAACGCTCGGCGAGGGAAGGCTTTCGGGAGCCAAGATGCTGGCGATAATGCCGATGAGCGACGCGAGCCATACCAGAACGAGTCCCGCCACCCACTTGCCGAAACCTGGCTCCAGCAGCGGCTTTTTCAAGTACTCGAGCGTTTGCTGCGTGGACAGCTCAAGCTCGGTCTCTGTTCCGGCGGCGATCAAAAGGCGGATAAAAAACCAGCGCTCGCGCGCGAGTTCCTGCACTTGTCGCTGGCGCGCGAGAATTTGCTCTCGGTTGAGATTCGGGCGCACGATCCAGCGCGCGAGTTCTCGCCGCCCGCCGTCGGAGACAGTTTCATCGAGCAGGGTGAAGACCGAGTGCGGTCCGATGAGATTCAGATCTTGGATCAACGTGAGGTCGACTGTGTCAGGCGGCCGGGCGTTCGTTTGACGCTCAGTCGTCTGGTCCAGAGGGGGCATGGGCGAACTGACAGGCGAACTTAAGGACTCAAGTGCCGCCGCGGCCGGACGGTCGACGGCGAGGCCACGGCTCCGCCGCGATTGGCGCTCGTAAAAAGCAGCCAACATCGTCAGGTGTGTCGCGTGCCGACGCAGACGTTGGGTGCGAACGACGAAATAAGAAAACAGAATCACGAACACGGTCACTGCCGGCACTTCCAATTTGAGCCCGGGCTGAAGTGTGGCGATGAACAAGGTGACGAAAAATAGACCCGCGGTCCACAGGCGGGCGTTCTGCGCTTGGTTCAAACGAGTGCGGATACGCGCATGGCGCGCCATGAGGTTTTGGCTACGAATATAAAGAGCGTCGGTCATGGGTGCTATTCTCGGCGCAGCGACGTGGGACCGCAAATAAATTCCGTCTCCGCGCCACGGTCGCTGACGCGTCCGGCAAGGAACGGCTGTATCGATTTTTGCAGCCGCCGTCAGCTGGCGACTTTGTTCACCAGACAGCGCAGCGCTTGAAACGAGTCTTTGTGGAACGGCTGGCCCATCGTGAACTCGATGAACTTGACGGCATCGGCGGCCGACTTCGGCTTGGGGCTGTTCGGATTGCGAATGGTGAGTTCGACGAATTGATCGGCGAGCGCGACGACTTTAGCCAGCGGGTTCATGCGCAAGTCGCGCAGTTTGCGCGGATAACCTTGACCGATGGCGTTTTCATGATGCTCGTACGCGATCGAAACGACATCATCAGGCACGGACGGAACCGTGCGCAGCACTTCCAAGCCGCGAAACGCATGGCTTTCATAAATGACCTGTTCGTCGAAGGTCATTTCCGCGCGAGACTTGCGGATGATCTCCGCAGGAATTTCTTTTAAGCCGACATCGTGCAGAAGAGCGCCGAGCGCGATTTTCTCGAAGGTCGCACGCTTGGTCCAGCCGAGCTCCTTGGCGATCATGACGGACACCGTGCTTACGGCCACGGAATGAGCGAGGATTTCGTCTGAAATTTTGGCCAGAGCGTTTAAGACCCCATAGATGTCGGCTTTGGTTTCGACCAGTGTCATCGTCGCTTGACTCACAAGACGTGCGTGTTCGAGAGATTCCGGGTTGAAGCCGAGGACTTCGATTTCGCGCATCACGGACGCCGCCGCGCGGGCCAGAAAGTCGGCTTTGCGATGGGCATCGATTTCTGCCTGTTGTACGACGATGTCGGCGATCACAAGGTGGGAGCCGACGTAACGGGCGTAGTCTTCACGACGAATAAAGAGATAATGCACGTCCCTGGCTTCGTAGGCGAGC
>JAMPXM010000253.1 GCA_023701225.1 Pseudobdellovibrionaceae bacterium
GCAACACGGCGCGCCTTTGGGGGCGTTAGTAGAGGGTTTGGAGGCCGAGTTGGATGGCTGTGTGGGTGACGCTCTCGGCGATGTATTTGCCTTCGAGGCGTACGCTGAAAGCGCCCATGCGGTAGGCTCCGCCGATGGCGAAGCTGCCGCCGAGTTTGAAGTGACTCGGTGTAACCAGAGCGCCCGAAGTTCGGTCGACGTATTTGAAATTGGAATATTTCAGCCACGGCCCGAGGCCGAGGTACACGCCGGAATCATGTCCCATTCCGAACGGCAACAGAAGCAGCGTATCGGTCATGAAAACAAATCCGCTGGGTCGAACCCGCGACAAAGCATCGTAATAGGAAGGGGCGCCCAAATGGAGCGTGAAATTTAAATCCATGAGCGGCCCCTGCAATAGCACATCGGGACCCGTGACCTTGAATCCATAGATGAGAAGATCGTCCTTGGCATGTACGCCCGGCACCTTCTCTTGAAATTTCATCTGCCCCGCCAACAAGCCGAACCACCGATTGAACATCATCGGCTTGCCGAGCTCCCGCTTCACCCTTGCTCGCTCCAAACGCGCATCCCGCTGAATGTCGTACTTGCGCGGCTTTGCTTTCTGAGCGGCTTTGGTTCCCTCACTTGCCGCGACATCGATGGTCGCGACGTAGCCGAATTTCCCGTTAGGTAAACTCACTTTGTAAAATCGAGGATCCGTGCCGTAGATCTTCTTGGACGCGCGAACCACCTGACCCGCATTCAGATAGGCAATCGCATTGGAATCCATGTCCGCGTTTTCAAAGACGATCGCCGAGTCGGTCGTCACCACCATATCCCGCCCAGAGGAATCATTCTTCGTGTCCGAGTCACCATCAGACTCCGCTCGCGTCGACGTTCGAGTCGAAGGTCGAGGCGACGGTGATGCCGGTTTTGCTTTCTTTGAAACTTTCCGTTTTGGTTCCGGCATGTCAGCACCGGCAGAATCCGAGGCCTGAGCCGGACGACGGGCTCTCTTTGGGGTTCTTGTTTCCGCCTCCGACACGACGGTCATGACCAACACAAGAATCGTCAAGACACTCGGCAGAGCTTTTAAAAGTCGCGACCTACGCAAAGCGCATCACCCAAACGCGATAAAACGCCTCGATCACGATCTTCAGACTCATCTTACTTTTGCCGACACGCCGGTCTTCGAATAGAATCGGCACTTCCGCGCCCTTGAAGCCTGCACGCAGACTGCGATACTTGAGCTCGATCTGAAAACTGTAGCCATTGCTCTGCACGGACTTGTAAGCAATACCTTCAAGGACGGACTTTTTCCAGGCGTTGAATCCACCTGTCCAATCCCGTAGCGGATATCCGAGAATCAAGCGCGAATAAAAACTCCCGCCCCGGCTGATGATCTTTCGCATCAATCCCCAGTTCGCCGTCGCGCCCCCGCGTACGTAACGGGACCCGACGACAAAATCCGCCGTCGGCAGGGCGGCGAGAATTTTAACGAGATCCTCGGGACGATGCGAGAAATCGGCATCCATTTCGACAACGGCATCGTAGTGATTTTCGATCGCCCATTCGAACGCCGCAAGATAGGCTTTACCGAGACCTTGCTTACCAGCGCGGCTCAAAAGTTTGAGGCGCGGCTCTTGAGCGGCGAGTTCGCGAACGATCTGCCCCGTACCATCTGGAGAATTGTCGTCCACGACCAACACATGCACTTCATGTGCGGCGTCGAGAACCGCACGCGTAATCGCAGCCACGTTCTCGCGTTCATTATAAGTCGGGATAATCACCAAGATGCGCATTGCGTATCCAGCCTACTGAATGAAGGCCGAACACTCAACCTCTAGCCGCAAGCGACAGAAGATTTCGAGATGAAAGACACGAGCGATTCTGAGCACGCTCTTTCTTGATCTAGCGGAGGTCTTTTTCCGCCAGGCCTTTCTTTTTCACGATCACGGGTAAATTCGGAGGAGGTGCTAAAGCCGAAAGCGGATCTTCTTTGCGTCTGTCTAAAAAGGCCTTCACGCGCGCCGCCGCACGCGCAGGATCGCGTTTGTAGATGATAGGATCGAAACCACATCGTGGGCAGGTGATTGTCAGCCGCCAACGGATGTGAATAAAACTCTCCGCGACAGCAAGGACGACCACGAAAAAGACCAAAAATCTTGGATCAAAGTCCTGGAACACCACAAGCATCAGCAAAAGGCTCGCGACTAGACTCAAGACCACATCGACACCAGTGATGTGCTGATGCAAATAGACCGTGCGTGGGCTTCGGCAAAAGGCGCAAAAACAGCGCTGCGAGGGATTGGACATACCCCATCAGTGTGCATGGAAAAGCGCGGGTCGCGGAAGACGAGTTTTTTCAAATGAGTGGTTTTTCGTGTCTCGCCCCTGTTAAACTGAATCCATGAAGACATTGGACGTTTTCTCCAGAGCCGCGCTGGTCGCATGGGTCGCCCTCCTCACGTTCCTCAGTTCACCGCCGACGTCTTTCGCGCAATCCGAAGAAGACGAAGACCTGATGGACTACGACCAAATCGTGCGTGAACTCTCGCATGGGCCAACCAACCGCGCCCAAGCCACATCCACGACGACCAACCCCTTCGACTCCGTTCTGATGCACGGTGGAGTCGGCCTCGCCTCCACGTTCAGCTCCATTCCCTACCAGGGCCAGCGCATTCAACTTCATCAGCAAGGTTTTCAGGCCGCATTGGGCATCGATCTCTTCAGTGAGCATTGGCTGGCGGAAGGCACGGCGCGCTCGTTCGGCAATGCCGAGTACAACCAAGTGAACGTCGGCCTCAAAGAATTTGATCTGAAGGTTTACTACCGCGATCGAATCGGTTCCAAGCTCGGCGTGCGCGCTGGCGCGGGCCTTTCGGCGCGCTACCTCACGGTGAAATCAGGAAAGAGCGAAACCGTTTATTCGACGCCGGCCTCCGTCTTGGGGCTCGGCCTTGAGTACTTCCTCGGACGCTCAGTCAGTCTCGGCGCGGAAGTTTCGGCACGCAACACATTGATCGACGAAACGATCGATCGTAGTGCCATCGACGGCACATTGAGAGTCGACACCCATTTCTAACGGAGCCACATCGTGGAATCGCTCGCCTGGGTCGCCGCTGGAAGCCTCCTCTCGACATCGATTTTTCTGTCACTTCATGTCGCACTCGATGCGATCCGTGCGCGCCGTCTCGATCAACTCCCGCTCGTGCCCAATTGCCTGCTCACCCGCTATCCGCTCGTCTTTGTCACCGGATCGCGCTCGGCATTTTACTTCACGAACTATTGGAATCAGATCCCCGCATACCTAGCCGAACACGGCTATGAAGTCGAAGTCATCGAGCTGCCTTGGCGACGCTCGGAGAGGCGCTTGGATGCGCTGAAAGCAGCTCTGGTCCGCCGCTCCCGCCCCTGCCACCTGATCGGCGACTCTTCGATCGAGAACGAATTGCGGGCCGCGCGCGACTGGGGGCTCCTCAATCTCAAATCCGTCACTTTGGTTGAAAGCGCCGATCGCGGTGTTCGCGGCCGTGTTCGTGTCGCGGATTTACGGCCTCGCATGGATGGACTCCGGACCTTGCTCCTATCGAAGGAGTCGACCCGCATTGGTTCGACATCGGTCGCCACGTGGTTGCAGGCGCTTCTCCTCACGCTCCACAACGCGTTCACATCCACCACTCCCGTGGTCGGAGCGGAAGTGGGCCTTTGTCTTTCAAAACAGCGCTGGCTGGTGGAACGACAATTTCTTGATCTCGCCATTTCGCTTGCCGAAGACGATGCACAATGATGAGCTAGAACACAGATGGCCTTGGACGTAACCCGGCTCCGCGCCGAGCTCGAAGACATCCTGAAGTTCCTCCCGTCCTACGTCCGTAACCCGGTCGAGGGCGTTCGCACGGCTCCGGAATTGAGCTGGCCCGCGCTTCTCTCCGTTCAAACGGGTGTTGCCGCCGCTTCCGGCGCGGTCGGCGGTTTGATCTCTTTGAATTTTTGGAACTTCCTGGCCGGAATTTTCATCTTTCCGATCTCCAGTCTTTTCCAAGTGGTGGTGATCGCGTTTTTTCTGCAGAGCTTTTTCGCGCTGACAGCTCATCGACATCTCGATCGCCAAAGACTCTTCGGCGTCGTCGTGCTCGCCAATCTTCCCTATCTCGTCTTACATGCCATGTACGGCTGGATCCCCGCAATTGATCTCATCGGGTTTCTGGCGACCTGCGTGCTCCTGATTGTCGGTGTTGCGGAACATTTTCGTATCGACCGCCGCCTGCTCATCAAACTGATCGGCGGCGTCTATGCGCTCTTCTTTTTGATCTGGGGAATCTCACAATATCGTGCGGTCACGCGCATCGAAGAACGGCGAGGCATTTCCGCTCCAAAGGCCCTCGACACGCTCGAAAGCGAACTCCAAAACGACTGAACACGTCACCACCGCGATTCGTGAGGCGACCGCCACGCATGATGAATCGGGCCTTAAGCGCGCCCCGTGCTGCCGAAGCCACCAACTCCGCGATCGCTTTCCGTCAGATGAGTCACCACTTCCAATTCCGCCTGCCAGACCGGCGCGAGCACCAATTGCGCGACTCGTTCCTGATCGGCGATCTCCACGGGTTCGTGACCGAGATTGATCGCGATGATCTTCACTTCGCCACGATAGTCCGCATCAATCGTCCCAGGCGTATTGAGCACCGTCATACCCTGCTTGAGCGCCCACCCGCTCCGCGGGCGCGCCTGAATTTCAAACCCTAGAGGAATCTCAAACGCAAGCCCCGTCGGAATCAGGGTGCGCTGACCAGGCTGAAGAAGGATTTTGTCGTCCAATTGCGCTCGCACATCGAATCCGGCCGCGAGCCGCGATTGATATTGCGGCAGCTCGCCTTTGAAGTTGCTCAATGTCTTCACTCGTACGCGCATGACTTGCATGATGCTCCTCCACTCAGTCGAAAATCCCAGTCGAAAATCCCAGTCGAAAATCCCAGTCGAAAA
>JAMPXM010000254.1 GCA_023701225.1 Pseudobdellovibrionaceae bacterium
CCCCACCTCTTGGTGACGCACCTACGTTACCAAAATACGCGGCGCACCTCTTGGTGATGCTACGCGGCGGCTTTGGGTGCGTGTTCGGGCAGGGGGAAGCGTGGGGTTAGTTTTTTTCGACGTTGTAGAGGCGATCGATGGTTTCGCGGTAGCGGACGTCGACGACTTTGCGTTTCACCTTAAGCGATGGCGTCATTTCGCCGCTTTCGATAGAGAACTCGCGCGGTAGGACCGCGAAGTTTTTGATGGACTCAAAGCTCGCGAGCTGACTATTGGCTTCGGCCACGGCCTGGCGGGCAAGTTCGCGGACACGCGGATGTTGTGAGAGCGCATCGAGATCTCGATACGAGATATCGTTGTCGTCAGCGAAACGTCGCACGGACTCCATATTGAGCGTCAAGAGAGCCACCACGTACTTTCGTTGGTCGCCGTGGATGTGCACCTGATTGACGTATGGGTTGATCTTCAGAAGATTTTCCAGCTTTTGCGGAGCGACGTACTTCCCCCCGGCCGTCTTGATGAGATCTTTTTTGCGATCTGTGATGCGCAAGTATCCTTCCGGACTGACTTCGCCGATATCGCCGGTATGAAACCAGCCATCTTCCAAAGTCGTCGAGGTGGCGTCCTTGTTGTTGTAATACTCGCGCATGACTTTTTTGCTTTTAACGAGAATCTCGCCATCTTCGGCGATCTTGAGTTTTACTTCGCCGATCGCCTTTCCGACGGTTCCAAAGCGGTAATCGAAGGGTGTGTTCACGGTGATCGCGGCCGTGGTTTCCGTGAGACCATACCCTTCCAAAAGGAGGAGACCAGCCGCGTGGAAGAACTCCGCGATCTGTGGGCTCAGCGGCGCGCCACCGGAAAACGCGAAACGAAGTTGACCGCCCATTTTCTCGGCGATCTTGTCGAACACCAAGCGCTTGGCGGCCTGGTACTTCAGAGCGACATCAATCGGAACGGGCTGCTTTTCCAGTTTGTAGCGACTGATTTGCCTGCCGATACGGATCGCCCAATCAAAGACGCGTTTGCGCATGGGGCTGATCTCGCTCTGCGCGAGTATACCGTTGTAGATCTTTTCGAAAACGCGCGGAACCGCGACGAGCAGCGTGGGGCGTACCGAATGCATATTGTCTTTGATTCGCTCAATGCTTTCCGCATACGCCATTTGGTAGCCGATGAAAACATGACCCCAGACCTCAATGCGGCCCAAAATATGAGCGAACGGTAGGAAGGTCAGCGTGCGATCCCGTGGAGAAACTCCAAGAAGAGGGAAGACATCACTGACCTCGCTGATGATCGCGGAATGCGGCAGCACGACGCCCTTGGGTTGGCCCGTGGTGCCCGAAGTGTAGAGAATTGTCGCCATTTCATCATGCGAGACTTTCAGTGCGCTTTCTTTGAACAGTCGCGGGTGGCGGGACAATTCGGCCGTTCCGAAGTCCGCCACCTTCGCCACGGGAATCAACGACGGGTCTTCGTTGCCGTCTTTGATCGGATCTATGACGATGACTTTTTCGACGCTCTTGGCGTGCTTCAAAATATCGCGCAGGCGGTTGGCCACGGCGGCGCTGTCGACGATCACGATTTTGGCTTGTGAATCGGAAAGGATGAACGTCACGTCTTCTGGCGTGCTGTTGGGATAAATTGGGACGGTGATCGCTCCCAAACCCAAAATCGCCATGTCACAATACGCCCATTCGGGGCGAGTGTTCGCGAGAATCGCGATGCGATCACCTGGGCGGATGCCGAACTGATGCAGGCCGGCCGCGAAGCGTTCGACTGTCTCGAGGTACGAACCCCACGTTGCTTCCAGCCACTGGCCTTTTTTATTGTAAAGGATTGCCGTTTTGTTCGGCTGGCGTTCGGTGATTTCCAAAAACTTCGCACATATGGTGTCGGACATGGTGATTGCTCTTATACCTCAGGCGATGTCATTGGGCACGGGTTTGTTGCGATCTGATTGGCCTCGAGCGTTAGCGTGTTCGTCCACGCGGTGAGTAGGTCGAAGGGTCGCGACCAACGTCGTTGTGCATCTGCATTTCGTTTCCTGAGCGTGGCAAAAGTTTCGGATACAGTTTCACGGTCTTGCGGAAGCCTTCGCCCAAGCGCACTTTTTCGACGGCTTCTGCGCCCGTGGCGCGATCGAAGGCGCGAATGATGACGTCCTCGTTGGCGGGAATCTGCTCATCGGTCAGCGGACCACGCAACGCGCGCACGACACCGTTGATGGAGATTTCTCCATTTCCTTCGACGATGACATCGAGGAAGGCGACGCGTGCGACCATGAGTTTCGGCGCGAGCTTTTCGCCATCACGGGTGAATTTGCGACGGACGTGCCAGTCGGCGTACTGTTCGCGCCGTAAGGTGATTTGATAAACACGGTCGGATTCGACGCGAATCTTCGTCGGTGTCACGTCCGGATGTGCGACGCCATCGATCCAAACCTCTGCCGCCGGAGGCGAGGAGGTGATCGAGATCGTGTAATAGGTCTTCGACGCGATTTCGGTTTGGCCTGGAGCTTCGGAGCGCATTTGCTCATCCGGCGCCTTCAGGCCGACGGTACTTGCGAGTTTCCAGAATATGTTCTTGGTTTGTTCGGGCTTATAGGCGTAGAACGCGAACGCGACGATTGCCACTAAAGCGAGCATCGAGGCGCCGGCATGCCGGGTGAGTCTCGAGAAAAAGGTGATTTCAACGAGGCGTGAACTCGTGCCGGTGAAGCCGCCATAGTGGCGTCCACCGCGAACGCCCGTGGATGTCAGGTTTGCAAAGGAACCTTCGTGCGGGCCCGAATCCAGACGCAAGGACTGCGGCCGCTCGAAGCGCAGTTCCGGCTCCGGCTTATTGATCTTCGCGCCCGGTTTTTTACTCGCTGCGGGCTTGGGATCTGGCTGCGATCTTGTAGGCGGATGGGGGTCGAAGAGCGGTGGTTCCGCAGATGAAGCTTGTTGCGCCGGTGCTTCTCTTGTTTTCGGTGGAGCCTTTTTCGCCGGTGGCTCGTCCGAAGGAGAGCCCAGTAGGAAAGCCTCGGAGTCGGTATTCTGTGTTTGTTCGATCTCTTCTGGCTCGTATTCGGTTCTGGTTTCTTGCACGCGTTCTGGTGGACGCGTGATTTCCAGCGGAGCCGATGCGCTCGCGGCCGCCGAGGAATTCCCACTTGCGGACGTGGGAGTCGGTTGCGGAGACGAAGCGGACGGCGCGGGACCGAGGCGACCGGTGGCATCGACACGTGAATAATCGACGATCTTTTTGCGATGATCGAGAATTTCGGATGCGAACAATGTTTTGATAAAGACGCTGAAATCATGAGGCGAGAAGTCCGGAAACTGGCGGTTCAAAAAGCGGCTGAGTTCACGGTGAAACGCGGCCGATGTTTGGTAGCGAAGATTCCGGTCGCGCGCCAAGGCTTTGTTGCAGATGCGCTCGAGTTCGGCCGGGATATTCGGATTGATCTTCCGTAAGCTCGGGATTTGGCAGTCGCGGATTTTTCGAAGAGTGTTGATCTCATTATTCGCGACGAACAATCGATCATTGGCGAGAAGTTCCCAGAGCACGATGCCGAGCGAGAAGATATCCGTGCGGAGGTCGACGACCTGGCCTTCAGCCTGTTCGGGACTCATGTAGCCGAACTTCCCTTTGAGAGTTCCGGCCCGAGTGGTTTCAATTTGCGTCTCCGCCTTGGCGATACCGAAGTCGACGACTTTGACTTCGCCTTCAAAGCTGATCATCACGTTCTGCGGGCTCATATCCCGGTGCGTGATGTTGAGTGGTTTGCCCGAGGAGCGGTCTAAACAACGGTGCGCGCTATCGAGTCCGGCCGCCACTTCCTTGATGATGTAGAGGACTTGCTCGACGGAAAACGACAAACCGCTTTTTTTCATTTTGTTGAGGATTTGGCGGAGGTTTCGTCCCTCCACGTAATCCATCACGAGAAAAAACTGCTCGCGTTCGACACCGAACTCGTGGATCGAAACGATATTGCTATGCGCGAGGTTCACAGCGATTTTAGCTTCGTCTTTGAACATGTCGATGAAGTCGATGTTCTCGGAATACTGTGGAAGAATGCGTTTAATCGCGACGAGTTTACCGATGCCGCCAGCGCCATTGTTTTTCGCGAGATACACCTCGGCCATCCCACCCGTGGCGAGCTTTTCGAGAAGAATGTATTTCCCAAACGCTTCAAATGTTTGCGTCACTTCACTTGGTCCGCTTTCGCGGCTGGCTTTCCTGTTGAATGATCGGATCTTAAGAGGTGTACCTTAAGGTGAAGAGGGGTCGTGATTTCATCTCGTGTTTTAAAATGAAGCGCGAATCGGGACATTGGTCCAGCGGCGCTCTTCGCGTGACAGTGCAGAATGCGCTACTCTGGATAAGACCGAACGTGAGCGCCACTGGACCCGAGGGTCAAGGATAACTATGCCAACCGCAGCCTCGCCACCCACGCCAGAGAAGGCGACAAAGATGAAGTGGATCGGTCTGACGGGAGGAATCGCGACAGGTAAATCGACGGTCGCGCGGATTTTACGCGAACACGGCTTTCCGGTCGTCAATGCGGATGAACTCGCTCGCCAGGCGGTTGCCAATGGCACCCCCGCTTTCGATGCCGTCGTGGCGCGTTTCGGAAACGTCGTGGTCGCGGCGGACGGCGACTTGGATCGAAAGAAACTCGGCGAGGTCGTGTTTCAGGATTCGCGTGCGCGCGCGGATCTTGAGGCGATCGTTCATCCCGTGGTCAGGGCCGAGCAGCGTCGCCTGCGTGACGAACTGGCGGCGTCGGGCGCTTCGCTCGCGTTCTATGATGTTCCTCTTCTGTTCGAGAAAAACTTGGACGCGGATTTTGATGCGAGCGTGGCTGTCATCTGTGACGAAGCCACTCAGTTGAGTCGTCTCGTCGCGCGCGACGGGTATTCGCTCGATGAGGCGAAGCGTCGGATCGCGTCTCAAC
>JAMPXM010000017.1 GCA_023701225.1 Pseudobdellovibrionaceae bacterium
AGTCGTCTGACTGCCGCGTACAGATCCCATTCGAAATACCCGCAGGCTTCCGGATGCAAGTCGTCAAGATCAGCTATCGAGGCTTCGCCTCCGTGCCCTCGGGCGGACAAGCCATCTTTGAGACCAGTTTCCGCTTCACCGAACCCGACCACCGACAAAAGAAACAAAATTTCGTGATTCGTAGAAAGAAGTTTGTCGGACCTCGTGAAGACCTCTTCACGATCAGCAGCAAAATCCGCGGCCCTCATTGGTCACCCTGCGGCCAACGCTTCACGCTTCTGGCGGAATCGCGTATTTTTGTTCAATCCAATTCCGCGGGAGAGGAAGCACTTGCGACCGTCGATTCGCTGGACTCGACGACATCACCCGCGGTGTATCATCTGCGCTGGAAGAAGTGCCGGTAATTTTCAGTTGATTCACGATTTGCGTCGCCCACGAAGAGTCGGTAGACTTGATCCATGCAAAATTCAACGCTCCCAAAAATTCTTGTCACGGGCGGCGCCGGCTTCATTGGCAGCGCCTTTGTTCGTCTCGCGCTCTCGCGCGGTCACTCGGTGATCGTCGTGGATCTTCTGACTTACGCCGGACATCGCTCCAACTTGGAAGGTCTCTCCGGCCCGGGCACCTTGGAATTCATCCAAGGCGATATCTGCGACGCGAAGCTCATCGGTCGTCTCTTGAACGAGAAAAAAGTGGATTGGGTCATCAATTTCGCGGCCGAGTCGCACGTCGATCGTTCGATTGACGCTCCCGCCACCTTCATCGAAACCAATATCCGCGGAACGTTCACCTTGCTCAGTGCTTCGTTGGCTTATTTTCAAGGCCTGTCGGACGCGGGCAAAGCGAAATTCCGATATTTGCAAGTTTCGACGGATGAAGTCTACGGTTCACTCGGGCCAACGGGACGTTTCGTCGAAAATTCACCGCTCATGCCGAATTCTCCCTACTCCGCCTCGAAAACATCAGCGGACTTACTTGCGCGCGCCTGGCATCACACCTATGGGCTGCCAGTGATCATCACGCGATGCTCGAACAACTACGGTCCTCGACAATTTCCGGAAAAACTCATCCCTTTGATGATCACGCGCTCGATCGAAGGTGGCCGCTTACCGGTATACGGTGATGGTCAGAACGTACGCGATTGGATTCATGTGGAAGATCACTGCGAAGGTCTTTTGCTGGCCCTCGAACGCGGTCGCCCCGACGCCGTATACTGCTTCGGTGGCAACGCGGAGAAGAAGAACCTCGACCTCGTCAAAGCGATTTGCTCTCATCTCGACCGTCTGCGCCCGCGGCCCGACGGGAAGCCTCATGATTCCGCTATTCAGTTCGTCGAAGACCGTCTCGGCCACGACCGTCGCTATGCGATCGACGACGGCTTCGCGCAAAAGGAACTCGGCTTCAAACGTCGCCACGACTTCGAAAGCGGCATCGAGGCCACGGTTCGCTGGTATTTGGAAAATTCATCTTGGATTGCGACGATTCGCCGTGATGCGGCCGCGAACACAGGAAAGGGGAACAAGTGAAAGGCATTCTTCTCGCCGGAGGCAGTGGAACTCGTCTCTACCCTCTCACCAAAACCGTCAGTAAACAGCTGCTCCCCGTCTACGACAAACCGACCATCTATTATCCCCTCTCCGCTCTTATGCTTGCCGGTATTCGCGAAATTCTGATCATCAGCACACCACGCGACTTGCCGATGATCGAAGGCTTGCTCGGCGACGGCTCGCAGCTTGGCCTCAAACTGGTGTACCGCGAACAGGCCAAACCCGAAGGGATCGCACAAGCGTTTTTGATCGGCGCGGACTTTGTCGGCCAGAGCCCCGTTTGTCTCGTACTCGGTGACAATATTTTCTATGGCCACGACCTGGCCGAGGCGCTTCTCCAGTCCGCTTCGCTCAAGCAAGGAGCCGAAGTCTACGCCTATCGCGTGAGCGATCCGGAACGTTACGGCGTGGTCGAATTCGACGCGAGCGGGAAGGCGCTAAGCATCGAAGAAAAACCGGCGCATCCGCGCTCACGCTGGGCGGTGACAGGGATTTACTTTTACGACTCCAAAGTCGTCGAGATCGCCAAGGCACTCAAACCCAGCAAACGCGGTGAGCTGGAAATCACCGATGTCAATCGCGCTTATCTGGAGCAAGGTCGACTGCGCGTGACAAAACTCGGGCGCGGTGTCGCTTGGCTCGATAGTGGCACATATGACTCCCTCGTCTCCGCATCACTTTTCGTGCAGACCTTGGAGAGCCGTCAGGGTCTCAAAGTGGCGTGCGTTGAAGAGATCGCCTACTTGCGTGGCTTTATCGATCGCGCACAAATGCAGAAGCTTGCCGAACTTCATTCCAAGAGTTCCTACGGCGTCTATCTCCAACAAGTTCTCGATGAGGAAGCCGAAGAAATCGGCCGACTCCGACTTCAGCCATGACCAACGCGAAGCCAGGCCGCATTGTTGTTTTCGGTTCCAACGGCCAATTGGGCACCGCCTTGCGAGCATCTCTCACAGGATCCGTCGAATGGTTGACCCGCGCCGACGCCGACTTTTCTAAGCCGGACACGATCGTCTCCGCTCTTGAACGGATTCGACCCACCATCGTGATCAACGCGGCCGCGGATACAAAAGTGGACCGCGCCGAAACCGAAGAGGCCCAAGCGCACATCGTCAACGCCCTGTCTCCCGAAGCCATGGCCCGTTGGTGCGCTCGCGCCGGCGCCGCCTTCTTTCACTTCTCGACGGATTTCATCTTCGGACATGGCGAAGCCGCGGCACATCCGCATCCTCGCCTTGAAACGGATCCGACCGAGCCTTTGAATGCTTATGGCCGAACCAAACTCGAGGGAGAACGCCGCGTGCTAGCGAGTGGCGCTCGCGCGTGCGTCTTCCGCTTGCAATGGGTCTTCGGCCCAGGCAACACAACATTTCCAGCGACGATGCTCCGGCTTGCGGCCGAGCGAGAAACCTTGGAAGTCGTTGACGATCAATACGGCGCGCCTTCATTCGCACCGCACTTGGCTCGCGCTGTGAGCGGAATTCTCGATCAAGCCCTCGCCAGGCCAGAATTCCCGGGCGGGCTGTATCACCTCTGCCCCGACGAGGCCATGTCGCGCCACGCGTTCGCGCTCGAGATTTTTCAACAAGCGCGCGCCCGAGGACAGTCACTGAAAGTCCGCACAGTCACACCAATCCCAAGTGAGAAATTCAAAACCCCAGCGTTGCGACCCAAATACGTCGCGTTGGACACGACAAAAGTGAAGTCGACGTTTTCCGTCCAACTCCCGTCATGGCGCGAGGGCGTTCGGGAGTGGCTCGCACAACACGCTTCGACGGAGCACTCTCTCAAGTAAAGGAATCCGCGACATGAAGGCGCAGAAACTACACCTCGAAGGACTCTTGCTGATTGAACTGGCTGTATTTGCCGATACGCGCGGGCATTTCACCGAGTGGTACAAAGAAAGCACGCTGCGCACACTTGGTATTCCCAATCGCTTCGTTCAAGACAATTTCTCGCGCTCCGCGCCCGGCGTGGTCCGCGGCCTTCACTTCCAATACGATCAACCGCAAGGCAAACTCGTGGGTGTCGCGCGCGGGCAGATCGTCGATGTCGTCGTGGACATTCGAGCCGATTCACCCACCTTTGGTCATCATCTGCAAGTGCAACTCAACGATCGGCAACGCCATCTCCTCTGGGTCCCCGCGGGTTTCGCACATGGATTTGCGGTGATCGGCAACGAACACGCGGATTTATTTTATAAAACCGACGCCGAGTACAACTCAAAGGGCGAGAGCGGCATCCGCTGGAACGACCCCGACCTCGCGATTCCCTGGCCTGTCGAGAAAGCCCTCGTCTCTCCTCGCGACGAAGCCCTCGGCACATTCGCCGAGTACCAGAAGTCCCCGAAGTTCCGGTAACCCTATAGACGGAGTCACGCGGCCCCAAGACTTGTGAGACGACGAAAGTCCATCAAGCATGAAAGGCGTTCTCCATCAGTGAGATCTCGGCTTTCGGAAGCTTCATCGACGCCGCCGTCTCCCGCCAAGTTTGCACAATCTCGCGGATTTCCTGGATGAGTTGGTTGGCTTGATTCTGGTCGAGGCGATAAAATTCAGCAGTTTCTCGGACGATGTCGAGATTCGGTGCGGCGCTTGCCCCATCAAGAGTCAAAGCATGTTCGACTTTGTGGGGATTGGGATTCATGTCATACGCCGGTGCCAAACGCCATCCCGTTGTATCGCGAATGAAACCGTGATTACGCAAATGATCGTCACGATTTCCCACAACGACATTAAAAACAACACGGCGGAAAAGCTGTAGCAGATCTGAATCGACATGGTCCTTGGCACCATGGTTTGAGATGAACTCCGCCATATCCAAGTAGCTGGCACCAATGTCTCCGTCCCGTCGTTCGAGCAGCGTCATGGCTGAAGCAAAAAGTCTGCGGCTTCCATCGACACGATCAAAACGCTCGACGCAGAAGGTGGCATATCTTTCACTTAAAGACTCCAGACGCGAGCTTGGTACCGATATGCCGGATTGTTCAGCCAACCGATGCACGAGAAACTCCCACGCACCGACGTCGTATCGATCTTCGTGTGCAGGAAACTTCGCTATCCAGAGACGCTCGTCCGTATCGATGAAATTGGCTTTAGGGCGCGCGCCGCCGAGTGAAGTTCCCGGTGCAATCAAGAGAGCGAGCCATCTTTCATACTCGGGGAGAACCTCGATACCTGGCTCCTCGATTCTCCGACTGATTTCAGCCAGCTCGCGGAGGCTTGTTACGGGTGGCGCCGTGGGGGTGCGATGATCAAGAAATGGCTCCTCACCTTCAACGCGAAAACGAAGCGCTCCCATACGAGTGATGTCACTCACGCCCAGGAGAAAATCGACTTCTTGCAGTCGCTTCATTTTGCGCCCTTCGCGTCTGGCTTGAGCTGCCTCCCGACGTTCCAGCAGGACCCGCCCCCAACGATCAGGCGCGGAATCCAGAAAAATTCCAAACGCGGGTGATTGATTTGCCGGATGTTGTTCGCCTTTCCAAAGCTCCAACCTTGGGTCGAGCATGAAGGCGTTTTTGCTATTGAGCCATGGCTCACTGTACTCAAACGACGCTGGAAGATCCGTACGTGTCGCGTGACGATACAGAGTTCCAATCCGCAGCTCGAGACCGAGCTCGCGCGCATGCAGATGAACCTCAAGCGTGTCACGTGGATGGCCGCGCTGAACGTCAGCTTTCATCTTCGCTTTGATCGCCATTTTTCTTGCTCGCTTTCTTCTCAGAATTGCGACCGCGTGGCTTGCGTTGAAGCAGTTTCAAATCCTGGAGTTTGCGACCCAATTCGTCATCCCGTGCGACCGCATCGAGATCTTTATCCAAACCCAAAACGCGCAAGGCACGCACATACGTACCGAGGGCGATGTTGGGATCGCCCTTTTCCAGCCGATTCAACGTATCTCGCGAGACCCCGATGCGCTCGGCGCAAAGAGTGGTGGAAATCTCTCTCCGTAAGCGAGCCTCCCGCAAGCGCTGCCCCAGAGCCTCCATTTGCTTCTCAGCCGCAGGGAAGGGGCGATGAAAAGTCCGACTCATATCCACCTCAGTTCAACTGACTTATATTATAGTCAAAATGACATATTTTGTCAAAAGTATCGGACAATATATGCATTTGAATGAGCCTAGAAATGAGCCAATTTGATAAAATGTCTGATACTTAGGACAAATATACATAATTTGACAGATATAGAGGGCGGCCGAAATCAGGGAACGGCCCAACATAAAAGCGCAGAAACAGTATCTCGAAGGATTTATTCTGAGCGAACTGGCTGTCATGACCGACATACGTGGGCACTTCACGGACCGGCACAAAGAAAGCGCGCCAAACTCACGCGACACTCCCGATCGCTTCGTTTAAGGCAACTTCTCCTTTTCCAAGCCAGGCCGATCCACGTCAACACCAGCTCATCCCGGTGTAAGGTCAGCTGAGATAAAGTCCGCCCGGAACAGTCCAGTACAAAAGAAGAAGACCAACACCGACAATGATTTGAACAAGAGAAGGGTACCTCAAGCGCTGCCTGTATCGAGGAACGAATACAACGGCCTGAACAGCAATCACTGTCAAAATATAAATGGCTTCCTGATAAAAGGATAAGTGGGGCGATCGGTAGGGCATGCCTTTGCCGGAAAAAATCAAGAACGAGACGATATCCAAAACCGCGAATATCACAAAATGAGTTTGAACACTTCAACCTTCTTCCAGAGACTCGTGTCTTACAATCGCTTGCATTAAGACTTCCGAGGCCTTTTCGAACTGCGGGTCCGAAGACGAACTCCTGTCCAACGGGAACTGCACATATATGTCGGGCTGAATGGGATACCCCTCAATCTTAGTCCCATCCAATAAGATTTCTCCCGTAGAAAGATAGAGAAGATAATTTTCCTTCTCATCAGTGAAGACCCCCTTGCCCATCGCAAATGCGCCAGCGGTGGGACTTCCAATCAGTTTCGCTCGTTTCGTCTTTTTAAACTGATATGCGAGAGCTTCCTTCCCTGAGCGCACCCCCTCATTGATAATCACCACCATTGGCTTATCGTAGTAGGAAAAATTTTTTCGTTTCGGAGGTGCCTGTTCCTCACCCTTTCCCGCCTTCGTGACCATTGTGGGTTTAAAATAGGCACTAGAATCGGCGAAAAAAGGATCCAGATAATCCCACCAGGCGCCTCCAAATCCGTCTCTCAAATCAAGGATCAAACCATCCGTATCCCTAAACTTTTTGAGAACCGCTGCCTTCAGCGTCTCAAGAAATTTCTCGTTGGTACCTGACCACAAATGAATATACCCGATCTTCTTCCCATCGACCGAGAGGAGCTGAACGCTACTCTGTGTCGCTTTCCAAAAGGACATGTGAGGAGACTCGAAAACAGACTTTACCCGCACCTTGCTCTCTCTGTTGCCGCGCAAGTAAGTCAGCTCAATTTGCTTCTGCGGCGGGTTGAAAGAATCGAACGGATGAAATGCCTTCCCATTCACCTGAAGAAGCCTGTCCCCTCTCCGCAAGCCAGCTCGTGCCGCCGGATACCCATCAAGAACTGTTCTCACACTATAGCTATCATTTGAATATTCTAGCTGCATGCCGAGGTGGTATAGCTTTGGACTCGCCAGATCCTGAGTCGTAAAAAGTGATCTCAGCATGTAATAATTGGGATCGTGATCTTGATACAAGTAAGTATGAGATACGCCAAGAGACAATAGAAACGGATTTAAAATCGCGGCCAGTTCTTTGGGGCTCTCGGCATTTTGAGCGAGAGTTCTCAGCTCTTGGCGTTTAGACTCTGAAAACAGAGCCTCCTTTTCAATAGGATATATTTGCGCAGATGCTTCCGCCCAGATTTTATCAAAGTGCACAGACTGATCGGCGTTAGACGACGATACCCATAAACCTAACAACAAGAAAATACCTGATCTTTTCATAAATGCATTGGAGCACGCAGCACTGCTGCGAGCAAGGCATTGAGCATCAACTCGCCCCCTACCTTCCTCAAAAAGTCCACAAGACTCTCCTCCAATTCGTGGGGTCGCGGGCTTGAATGCCCGCAACCGAGCCATCACATGGGCGGAGAAACATCGTGCCAAAATCTCGCCCAGCAGTGCAGACAAATGATCACGCACATCAATGAACCCGGCTCCAAAATGCCAGCACCATCGACACCATCAGCACATATAAACAAAACGAATACGATCCACGAAAAACATTTATTATTTAGGCAGGCATCTTGACTTCAATTGAGAAGCGAGAAATAACACTGCCCATGCGTAAATCGAAACAGGGCGACTTTTTCGAATCCCACCAAGAATTCAAGCCCAGACGCCACTCTCACGGTGGGGCCCAAGGCGCAGGCCGTCGTAAAATCAGACGACCGCTGGACAAGAAGCGCCCTCTGCATGTTGTACTGAAATCTTCAAAAGCAAAAGGCGCTCTGAGCCTGCTAAGCCCCTCTCGCCGTATCAAAATCGAATCTCTCATCCGCACTCAGGCCGCACGAAAAGGCGTGACCATTCACAGCTACGCCAACGTCGGCAATCATTTGCACTTGCTCGTGAACTTCATGGAACGTGAGCGCTTTCAGGATTTCATGCGGCTTATCTCAGGTCTGATTGCGCGCCTTGTGACCGGCGCACGAAAAGGAAAACCGTTCGGGAAATTCTGGGATCACTTAGCCTTCAGCCGTGTCGTCATCGGCCGGCGCGCGATGGAATACATGCGCGATTATGTCTTCGCCAACCAACTCGAAAGTGTTCTCGGACATTGGGAGAGAGAAGACTTTCTCCATGAGCGCCGCCGAGAGAGAGAGCGGAATCGGCGACACAACATTCGGGGTTTTCTCAGCGAATCTTGGAAATCGACGCCCGAATTGGCGCTCAGATTTAATTCGAATTTGAGTGCACCGGACCATGAGACTTCAGCCCTGAAAGCCGCTCAGAAATTTTTGAATGCGAGAAACCGCATCCTGAGCGACGGGCTCGGGAACAGAGTAAGTGATTCGGACGTGATCATCTTGTCCAAATTCGGAACCGGGGATGACGGCGACGGCTTGATCTTCGAGCAAGCGCATCGCGAAATCCATCGAAGACGCAATGAGCGCCCCCTGATGCGTTCGACCGAGATATTTCGAAATATCCACCCAAAGAAAGAGCGCCCCTTGCGGGGCCAGGACGCCCAGGCCAGGCATGGCCGCAAGCCCGTTCCGCATCCGCTCACAGCTCGGCAGCATCTCGTCACGCATACGCTTTTTCAACACGCCATGGTCCTCGCGCATCGCTTCCATGACCGCCACTTGCGTGAATCCGGGCAGACACGTGACCGATTGGCTCTGCAAACGACCCAGCGCCTGAATGAGTTCAGGCTCGCCGATCGCCCATCCGACCCGCCACCCCGTCATCGCCAGCGACTTGCTCGCGGCATTGATCAAGATCGTCCGCGCGCGAAGATCTGGCGCGATGTGCAGGAGATGCGGAGCGAGCCCGGAGGCGTCGAACACCAGGCGATTGTAAACATCATCGCAAATGATCAGGACGTTCGGAAACTCTCGCAAGACGGACGCAAGGGACATCCATTCTTCGCGTAGAAAGAAAGTTCCCGTGGGGTTATTAGGTGAGTTCAAAAGAATGGCTTTGACTCCTCCCTGCAACGACGCTCGCAGGGCCTCAGGAGTGATGAGAAAACGACTTTGCGCACTGGTAACGACATAGCGAGGATGAGCCTGCGCCATCTCGATCATCGCGCCGTAACTACCCCAGGCCGGTCGCGGCACAACGACCACGTCACCAGGATCGCAGATCGCCTGCAAGACGCCGTAGAGAGCGAACTTCGCTCCCGCGCTCACCGCGACATTCTCGGCAGCGTAGGTTTTCAAATTCAGCTCTTGATTGGTTCTCTCCGTGATCGCCTGACGCAGCTCCAGCTGCCCGAGGGAAGGCTGATACTTTGTCATTCCTGCCCAGATCGCATCACAGGCCGCTTTTTTTGCAGAATCCGATGTGTCCCAGTCCGGCTCACCGACGGTGAGTGAAATGACATTGCGACCCTTGGCGCGCTCTTGCGCCGCCTTCGCAGTCATCGCCATCGTACCAGACCCCGCCCACTGGCGAGCACGTTGAGACAATATCACTTTGTCACTCCACCCGATCCGTGCGCGCCCAGAGGATATGGTCCGCGAGGACGACATAAGCCATCGCCTCCAGCACCGGAATCGCACGTGGAACGATGCATGGATCATGGCGACCTTTTTTGGCGACATCCAAAACGGTGGCGGTGGGTTTGAATGCGACACGCATGCGAATCCGCTCTCCGGTCGAGATTCCGCCTCGAATCCCGCCGTAAGGTGATTCCTCCGGCGAACGACGATGAAAGACCGAGCCTTCCGCACTCACGACATCACCGCCATCACCGAGCTCAACCGACGCCGTGGCTCCAACACTCATGAACGCGCTCGCCAGATCGGCCTTGAGTTTGTGAAACACAGGCTGACCCAAGAACGCCGGAGGCGCATCGATCCAGAGCTCGACGACGCCGCCATAACTTTTCCCATTCTGCTTGGCATCTTGAAGAAGGCGTTCAACCTCGGCATTTTTATCAACCGACGGCAGACGTGTCTGAAAATCGTCGACACTTCCGCCGTTCTTAATATGGGCTTCCCAGGCTTGGTGGTCTTCGGCCGTCAGGCGGATCGGCCCAATCTGATCGGCGAACGCACGCACACGAAGCTGCGGAGCCAAGTGGCGAAGCAACATTTGCGCGACACTGCCGGCCATCACGCGGCACACGGTCTCTCGCCCGGAGGACCGCCCTCCTCCGCGATGATCGGAGTGTCCGAACTTTCCACGCCACATATCATCGGCATGTCCAGGACGAGGCTCCTTTGCGATCACCTTATAATCGCCCGAACGTGCATCCACGTTACGGACCATGATGGCTATCGGCGTTCCAATAGTCTTACCTTCAAAAACGCCGCTCAAAACTTCCGGCGCATCTGCTTCTTCCCGGTCCGACACGACCGATACGGCTTTGCCATGGCGACCAGGACGCCTGCGCGCGAGTTCGCGCTTGAGAAGTTCGTCATCGAACTTCACCCCGGCCGGACATCCATCGATGACGACGCCGAGGGCCGTGCCATGGCTTTCACCAAACGACGTGATCACGAAGCGGGATCCGAAGCTACTTGCCGACATACGCGCCCCAAAACTTTCTTTGCTCAGCGGCTTGGCACAAAAACATCGTCACGCCCGAGATGTAAATCGCGCCGACAGCCAAAGCATACTCAAGGCCAGGAGAATTTTCCGCATAATTCAAATCGATCACGAGACGAGGTCGCCAAGCATTCGGCGGTGACGCATAAAGCGGATCACGACCGACAGCCCACACCAGAACCTCGGGTTCATTGCGTGATGCACTCGACACGGAGGCGTCCGTCTCACGAGGTAGTGCCGTGCGCACGGAATACGGAACCGCGTGCGGCAAAGCCGATTTGAGCAAGCTCAAAGTCCCGCCACCGCCCCAGATCACGCTCCGACAGCGGGCGGAACGGATCGACTCAGAAAGTGAAGCCTTTTTGTCGGCTTCATCCAGCAACGCCGAGAAACCCGCGACGTCCGTATTGTGTCCACTCCAAGTGCGTGTCTGCTCATCCCATTGGAGAGTGTTCACCGCTTGAAATCTTTGCGCCGTTTCACTCTTTCGCGCGCAGGCGGCAAAAGCGAGCTTTTTCAAAGGAGCCGTCACCGCGGCACTTCGTAAACCGAGCTCTCGCAAAAACTCGAGCGCACTGTCTTGCCACTCGCTCTCCTGAATACGAATGCGCAGAACAGGCATACGCTCGCGCGCGAAGAATTCCGCCTGTTCCGCGCATGTCCAACTGTGCATGACGGGATCACCCAAGATCGCAGCGAAACCGGAGGCGTGCTCCACAGGTACGGACAGCCAATCCATCAAAGTCGGCTGGTCCTGGCCAGAACCGTCGCCTTCACGAAAGAAGTTCAGATGCATTCGATTCTTCTGCCAAAGGCGATACCAAGACCAGCGGCCATCCGAAGAGCGCGGTAAGAAGCTCCGTCCCGAGGGGTTCTCCAGCATCCACCGGTGCCCTTGTGCAAGCTCGATCCAGTCCGAAGTTTCCAAGGCCGCCTTCAAGTGCGCGGTCGAACCCTCCTCGGTCAGTCGCTGCAGAGCCTGTGCGAAATTTTCTCCGGAGCGCCGTTCATGTAGCGAAACGATCGTCGGGATTCCGAGAGTCGACGCGACCGAACGCGGCGTTCCTAATTCCAGGGCCCAATCCCATTTCGCGCCCGAGCGCACCGCCGCATCTCCACCGACACGCGCGGGAGATCTTGCATCACGAAAACTAAAAAGCAAACGCTCTGCCGGAAGCGCTTTCCGCGCGGCATCCACTTGCTCAAGTGTCAGAAGATCATCTCTGAGTTCGAAGTAACGCACGCCCCAGCGACTTCGTTTTTCCGCAAATACGCGCCATTGAAGTTCATTTCGAAAATTTTCCGGCAAGAGAGTCAAGGCTCCGCCCAAATGCTGAATACGGTCGGTAAAAAAAGCGCGTTCGCTTTCATTCGGGCCGGCATAGCCTTCCGTCATGAACCAAGTCTCATCCGCCCAGCGCCGGTAACGCGCTTGGCGCTCATCGACTCGCGCTAAATATTCTTCCAGAGCCGTGACTTTCGGATCCAATCGCGGACGATTCGCAAAGACTCGACCTCCGAGATCCGTCGAGCGGCGCAGCCACAGACAGCGCACACCGGGAGGAATCGGGCCGAGAAATCCAGCTCCGCAGACGATGTAGATTTCGGAGGCAGCCACGGAGCTGAGCTTCCATTGTTTTCTCGACTCAATATCCGATACCAAGCTTTGTAAAGTGCTCGATTCAAGAGAGCGAAATCCCATTTCCCCTTCGGTCGTAAAAATCTCGGAGATCCGCCGTCCTGATCTCGCCTCGATCTCCGCATCCAAATCAAATCCTTGAAATGGTCGTCCAGCTTCCGTAAAATACGCTTTCGCGCGCTCAAGCCACGCCGTCTTGCCCACCCCTCGGTGACCGATGACCAGCGTGATGCAAGGTTTCTTCTCGGGCAATCTCTTCTCAGGTGGCGAGCTCACGGATTTCCTCTCACAAACGACCAGCCGCGACTTGCCAGAATTCCGGAAAGCTTTTGTTGACCACTTCCGGATGCAGAATGTGAATTTGAAAATCAGCGGCGCGCGCGACGGCCGCAGCAAATGCCAAGCGATGGTCCTGATCAGGATCAAATTCCACCGGTGCTGCACCGGAAGCGGGTGCTGGCGCCGAACTCCCGTGGATGATCATTCCTTCGGATGTCGGCTCACAACGACGACCGAGCAAGCCGATCAGCTCCGCCGTTTTGGTGATGCGATTGGATTCTTTATAGGCAAGATGTGGCGCACCAAAAAGAGTCGAAGTCCCTTCCGCGAACGCGCACAGAACCGCGAGCACCGGAAACAAATCCGGGCAATCGCGCAAACTCCACTCAATGGGACGCAGTTCAGTCGCTTGGCTGACGCTCAGAGTGCGCTCGCTTTCACGGATCCGCGCGCCCATGCGATCCAAAATCCGCACGAATTCCCGATCCGGCTGCAAACACTCGGCGGCGTTCGGAAAATTATCGAAAGCCGCCTGACCTGAAACGGTCGCGATCGCCGCGACTGCGAATGCCGAACTCAGATCGATCTCAACCCAGTGGCGGCCGCCTTTGACAATGCTGCGCGCGGGAACACGAACACCTTCGGAGACTTTTTCAACTGTCATACCCAGCGCCGAAGCGACGGCGACGGTCATTTGCCAATAGCCTTCGGAAACCGCGTCGTTTTCGTTCTTCCACTGCAACGAGAGCGGAAAATCCAAATCCCAAGAGTTGAGCAAAACACCCGTCGCGAACTGGCTCGACTTGGATCGATCGATCAGCAAGGGCTTTTGAGGATCGCGCCACCCCTCGGACTCGATCGTAAAGCCACCCGCCTCAAAATGCGCGCGCACACCGAGCTGAGCGAGAATTTCGATGAGTGTTTCCTGCGGTCGCGAGAGCAAGCGCGAGGTTCCCGTCAACCGATGCCGCCCAGGGATTCGCGACGCGCGAAAGGCGAGAAAACGAAACACCGTCCCCGCGCTCCCGCAATCCACGTCCTCTCCCCGCTTGAGAGAGTCGATCGCGGATCGCATTTTCACGACGTCTTCGCAGCTCGACTGACCGAGGATCTGGAGATGATCGGCATAACTCGCCACCGTCAGACATCGATTCATCAGTGACTTCGACGAAGGAATAAAGCCTTTATAATAGAACGTTCCTGTCGACGTCATTTCGCCCACCCTGTCCTTCGGGCTTCCGCATGAAATTCGCGCAGAGAAACTTCGCGCGGTTCGGCACGCCCGATACAATTCAGAAAAATAAACTTCACGGCGCGGCCTTGGGCCTTTTTTTTGTCCCGCACGGCCAATCGCAAGAAAGTCTCACGCGGCACCGGTTTGGGGCGGCGATGAAGACCGAGTTGATCCAGGCTTAAATGCTTCCGCAGGAGCTGATCCACCCGCTCCGACTGCACCGTGGACATCAAACCTTGGCGACGGCTCCACTCGATAGCGAAATGCAGACCACAAGCGACCGCCAAGCCGTGCGGAAGACCACTGTGCAATTCCAAAACATGACCCAACGTATGACCGAGGTTGAGAATGGCTCGAATGCCTTTTTTCTCAAACGGATCTCGACTGACCACCTTGTATTTTGCCGACACGGCATACGGAAGAAATGTCCAGACTAAGTCCGCCCCTCGCAGAGAGGAGCTTTGAAAACGAGTGACCCAGGGTCCTCCATCGATCAAGGCCATCTTGACCAACTCTCCCATCGCTTCGCGCACGCGGACCTCTGGCTGCGACCGCAGAAGTGGCTCGACCAAGTAGATCGTCTCGGCAGGATGAAAAGTCCCGAGCTGGTTCTTGGCGTCCCCGACATTCAACGCGGTCTTTCCCCCGTGCGCGGAATCCAGGGCCGCGAGCCAAGTACTCGGAATTTGTATCAATGGGACGCCACGATGATAGATGCTGGCGAAAAAGCCGGCGAAGTCCCCCACGGATCCACCACCGAGAGCGACCACCGCGTGCGCGCGACCGCCCGGCAGGCGACCGATCACCTGCAGGATTTTTTCGGACAATTTTCCGAAGGCGGCGACACTCTTCAATTCCTCACCCGCGTTCAAAGCGAGCGTCGCCGGAAAAGCTTTTAACCAACTCCGTACGAACGGATTTAAGCGGGCGAGCCTTCGGTCATAAAGGATCACGGCATTCGCACCGATTTCCGACTGCCGCGGCAAACTCTCGCGGAGCAGGACGCGGCTCTTGGTGTGACTCGGAGTTGTCAATGCCTGTCGTCGTTTCATGGAAGAATCAAGCCACGTTTTTCTTTGGCTTCGATGAAGCCTGCATCTCGACGCCCAGAATCGGCGCCATGTTCGTTACTTTTTTCATTAAAGTCTCAAAATCCGATGGAAGCAATGCCTGAGGGCCATCCGAAAGCGCTTCATCTGGACGATCATGGACCTCGACGATGATGCCGTCAGCTCCCGCCGCCATTCCGGCCAGTGCCATCGGAGAAACGAGATGGCGAAAGCCAGTCCCGTGACTTGGATCCACGATCACGGGTAAGTGCGTCAGCGTTTTCAGGATCGGGACAGCATTGAGATCCAATGAATTGCGAGAGTACTGTGTGTCGAAAGAGCGGATTCCACGCTCACACAGCATGACTTTGTCATTTCCTCCGCTGAGAATATACTCCGCCGACATCAACCATTCCTCGATCGTCGCCGACATCCCGCGCTTGAGTAAAATGGGTTTGTTCAGTTTTCCAAGCGCCTTCAGCAATGGGAAATTCTGCATGTTGCGCGCGCCGATCTGAATGATGTCCGCGTACTTGGCAACGAGCTCCAGGCCCTGCATGTCGAGCGCTTCGGAGATAACCGGAAGTCCTGTCTCTTCGCGAGCTTTCGCTAATATCTGCAGGCCCTCGTCGCCCAAACCCTGAAATGCGTATGGCGAACTCCGCGGTTTGAAGGCGCCACCACGCAAAACATGCGCACCACGCTCTTTGACCGCGCGAGCGATGCGCAGAGTCTGTTCTTCGCTTTCGACGGAACAAGGACCCGCCATCACTAAGAATCCGCCTGTCCCGATCGTCAAATTTCCGATCCGGATCTTCGTGCCCTCCGGCTTGGCCGCACGCGCGGCGAGCTTGTAGGGCTTCGATATGCGAACGACTCGCTCGATGCCCAACAGGCCAGCGAAATCCTCTGGGCCGATATGCTTGGTCTCACCGATCACACTGATCGTGATGTGTGTATCCCCATGGATGATGTGCGGCGCCGCGCCCAAAGCTTCCACTTTCTCGATCGCTTCACGCAACTGATCGTCCGTGTGGGCGGGTTTCATGATTATGATCATCGGAAGACTCCTCTTTCGCTGGTAACTGGGAATGAAGGATTGCGGCACGCACGGCATTCGCGCGCGTGAAGTGCGCTTGAATGTCGCCGCTCGGAATTTTATCGCGAAGTTCACGTAAACTGCTCATCAGACGATCGATCGCCTGCAGAACCGCGGGCGCATTCGTGGCCAGAATATCGCTCCAAACACGTCCACTCGAACGACCCAACCGAGTCATCTCCAACAACGAAGGCGGAGGGACCGGAGGCGTTGAATCCACCCGGAGGCGATACATGTCCTCGACCGCCAAACAAAGAGCCGTCGCAGTCACCTGACAGAGATGGCTGGTATGAGCGAGCTCTTGATCATGCTTCGCGGCCGGCACAGTCATGACCACCGCTCCCAGTGCTTGCATCCACTCACTCACGCGAGCGATCGCATCCGGAGTCGACGTTTTTGTCGGTGTCAGAAAAAATGCTTTGCCGCGAAACAAACTCGCGTCGGAATGCGCGAATCCGCTTTCCGCCTTACCGCAAAGTGGGTGCCCGCCCACGAACGCGACACCCGGAGGGCAGTGCCGTTCCGCTTCCTCGCAGATCGCCTGCTTGGTGCTTCCGAAGTCAAAGATCACCGTGCCCGGCCGACAATTTCGCACTTGCGTCCGCAGGAACTCGAGAATGCCGTCGACTGGGAGAGCAAGGACGATCACATCCGCACTCCACACATCCTCCCACTCCGCCCGCTGCAGACCATGCGACGCGAAAATCTCGTCCGCAAGCGGCTGAGTATCCAAAACATGGATTGTCCGCCCAAAACGAGCGCGATGCGCCGCTTTGGCGAAAGACCCACCCATGAGGCCGCAACCCACCACGGCGATGGTCGGCGCATAAGCCGGCTCCGCACCGGAGCCGAGCTCTTCGGACACGGCGTTTTCAGATTTGGTCTCGGTCGACACATGAGACGCTTGTTGTTCGAAGGCGCGAAATTGAGAAATCAGTCCGCGATAGAGAGCTTCCAAAGTGACCGTATCCAGAGGCCCCTCGTTGAGTGCATGCAGGCGATCCAGAATTCGCTGCTCGCGCGAAGGATCATAGACCGGACGTCCTTCCTGAAGCTTACTCGCACCTGCCTCTAGCACGGCCACCGCACGCTCATTCAGCAAACTGAGGATCCGTGCATCGAGAGCATCGATCGTCACACGGATTTCAGACAATGAGCGTGGGCTCTTATTCTGAGACACGATTTTCTCCGCGAACAGGACGCAGTTTCTAAACAACTAGATCGTGTTCGTTGAGATGTCAGGGCGAACTCTCCGAACATGACTAGCAAAGAAGTTTGTCGGACATCTTGAGGCTGGCCTTTAGGCCCAAGTGGGCTCATGCACACGAGAATCGACAAATCCGCGACGCGAGCTCCGTGTCAACCATAGTTAATCTCTACGAATGCGCTTCGAATTTTTAGGAAACGGTTAGCTCCTAACACTGTGTCGATTCTTTGGACGCCCAACCCTAACTCCTCGGCCGATCACGGCGATAGAAACGAACACGTCTGTCGTGCTAATCTGGACCAAATCGAGTTCATCTTATGGATGCTGCAGCTTCTGGAGCCAGCTTTGAAAAAACGTATTTTGTTCGTCTGCGAAACCGTCACGCTCGCGCACATCATGCGTCCTCTAGAGCTGGCGTGCGCTCTTGACCGAGATCATTATGACGTGCATCTCGCTGCCGGCGAATTTCCTAAGTTCCTGGAGCCGCAGCTCCGGCAGTTGACACTGTGGCCGCTTTTCTCCGCGGTCCCCTCGAAGGTTTTTTTACAGGCCCTCGCCAAAGGTCGACTCCCTTATGACGTGGACCGAGTGGAGCAACAGGTCCAGGAAGATCTCGTTTTGTTGCGCAACATTCTCCCCGATGTCGTCGTCGGTGACTTTCGATTCTCATTGGGCGTCAGCGCGCGCGCGCTTGGCATCCCCTATATCAACTTGACCAATATCACGTGGCATCCGACCGCCGCAATTCCACACCAAGCTCCGGATCATCCCATTGCGCGCCTGTTCGGTGAGCGGGCCGCCGCACAGCTCTTCCACTGGATTCGACCGCGTCTTTATCGCTCGTTTGCCGAACCATTCAATCAGGCGGCGCGTTCTCTGCATCTGCAAGAATTCGGCAGTCTCTCAGCGTTGCATATATCCGGCGATTACGCGTTTTACGCCGATCTTCCCACCTTGGTTCGAACGGCCGCACTGCCCGCACGTCATCGGCTCGGCGGCCCCGTGATGCCATCCATTCAGACCCAACTCACTCAGCCACTTCCCGGCGCTGGAGATCCACGCCCGATCATCGTCGTGAGCATGGGATCCTCGGGCTATCAACATATGGTTCCGAAAATCGCCGAGGCTCTTTCGCGTCTTCCGGTGCTCGCTTATATTGCGACGGCGGGTGGCGCGATCGAAGGTCAATCCTACGAGAACGTGATCGTCGCCAGTTATCTGCCTTTGGAAACACTTTTCGAACGCGCCAGCCTGGTCATTTGCAATGGCGGAAGTCCGACCGGATATCTCGCGTTGTCCAAGGGAGTTCCCTTTCTGGCGATTCCGGCCAATCTCGACCAATTTAACTTCTCAGCCGCGGTCATCCAGCGCGGAGCGGCCCGACGCCTGCGTCCGGAGCACGTCACGAGCGCGACCATCCTTCGTGAAGTCGAAGAGATGCTGAAAGACGCTCAAACCAAAAAGTGCGCAATGGATTTAAAAGCAGAAATCGCCGCGATCCCAACGTCGCAAGTTTTTCAAAAACTTATCGATGAAATCACAAACCGCACCGCTCGCTCTCCGCGAGCCATCGATCGCTCGGTCGGCGGCTGATCGCTCGATTGGCTTTTTACCTGACCGCGATTCGTTTTTTGTGAACTGCGAAGGCACGGGTCTCAGTTCGAGACATGCCGAGTGTTCGAAAGTGGCATGAGCCGCGGTTTCGAGGCTCTATTTCTTCCTTTTCGATCGTCCCGATTTAATAACTTGCGCCTTTGCAAGAGGTTCACCTCAACTGGTCCCTCGCTCTTCCGATAAATCAAAAGGAGCACTCGACCATTGGGTCTCGAGGCACCACATGACGAGCGAATCTGAGCCGCACTGAGGGAGAATGTAAATGACGATGGCCCGCAGGCTTTCGGTTGTGACACAAGACGAAGGCCAGGTAGTTTCATCGGAACGCCCGACCGAGACAACGAATGCGATCGAAACCCAGAAAGCGCCATTTTCGCGCTCGAACTCATCCCAGCCGCTGGACATCGTCTCGGCATTTGAAACCGTCATGTCCTTATCAAACGCCAGCCACGGAACGTGCGTGAGTTTACGTAATGGCAAACAGGTTCGTACGCTCGCGGCTTCCGATATTTTCCGCACTCCCACGGGTCGTCCCGGCTTCACTCCGGCATTCTTGACTGACATCCTTCGCCGCAACGAACCGGTTTTCGCCGCCAACGCGCGCGATTTAGAAACCGGCGCGCCCGTGTTTGAGAAACTCGAAGGCCAACATCTGGCTGTGGTTCCTTTGCAAGTGACGAGTCCGGCAGAAGGTATCGTTTGGGTATTCACCTTCGCGCCCCGTCCGCACGGTTTGACCATGGCTCGCCGGGAAGCGCTGACTCATCTCGTGGAAATGGTACGCCTGGCTCTGAAGGCGCAGCCCGCGGATTTTTTGGCAGAACGTGAAGCATTGGAAGAATTCAAGGCTCTCGAGTTTCGCCAGTGTCACTGGATCGTCGATCTCGCGACACGCTCCATCTCGTCCGTCAGCGCGGACTTCGAAGGCGTTTTCCATCTTCCTCCGAATGTCCTCGAGAACGACCCGGCGGGTTTCACGACACGCCTCTTCCCAGAAGACAAAGACAGCACTCTGGTGCACATGCACACACATCTCGACTCCGGCGTGGACCTCGAATTTCGTGTGATCAGCGGCCAGGGCGAACTGCGCTGGATTTGGCTGAGAAGTTTCCCGATCGAAAACGGTGACCCCTTCGCGCCTGTCCGCATGCTCTTCGTGGCCGAGGACATCACATCCAAAAAAGAACGCGAAACGCAGGAGAAATCACAACAAGCTCAGCTTGCCGCCAACGCGAAGATGGTCGCACTCGGCGAATTGGCCGGCGGCGTCGCGCATGAAATCAACAATCCGCTGACGATCATTTCCGCCAAGGCCGCCGAACTCAAACGTCTCCACAAGCGCGGACAACTGACTCCAGAGCTTTTGGCTGAGATTGCTGGCAAAATCGAAAGCACGTCCATGCGCGTGGCCGACGTGATCAAGAGCTTGAAAAGTCTCTCGCGCCGAGACAACGCCCTCATGCGCCACAAAGTGACGTTCGAGCAGATTTTCGATGATATCCGCAATCTCACTCAAGAGAAGTTTTCCAAGGGAATCGATTTGCGCCTTCCGGATTGGCCGAACCAGTTCGGCGCGGAAATGCATTATACGCAGATCACCCAACTCTTCGTGATCCTGTTGAACAACGCCGCTGACGCGCTCCATGGTGAAGGCGTACTCAACAATCCCGCCAGCGACGCCGCCAAGGAAAAATGGATCGAGATTGACTTCATGGAAGACGAAGATTCCGTGTTCATCTATGTCACCGATAGCGGACCAGGGATTCCCTTGCGGATTCGTGGCAAAATTTTCGATCCGTTCTTCACGACCAAACCAGCCGGCCGAGGAACAGGTCTTGGCCTCAGCCTCGCGCAAGGCATTGTCTTGCGTCATGGCGGCAACATCCGCTTGGATACGTTGCACGCCCATACCCGTTTTGTCGTGCAACTTCCGAAACGCCAGAACCAGGCGCCCAGTAAATCAAGCTAAGCCGCGCCTCTGTGCTTCACTCGTCGTCCCCTTCGTTATCGGAACCGTCATCTCCGGTAGCGGAGTCCGGCAGTTTTCGCGCGACGGAAAGCTTCGGCGCACTTGGCGTCCGAGCGTCTTTTGATTTCGATGAGGACTGTCCCTTGAGAGGAGGCAGAAGATGGGAACGCATGAACTGAACGCCTGTCCGGCCGTCTTTGCGCCAGACGATTTTGGCGCGAATGAAACGCTTGCGCGGAATGCCTTTGCCATCAATCGTATCGATGACAATCTCCAATATCTCACCGGGCAAAAGCGTCTGTCCCTGGGACTCCAAGCATAGGCCGCCCTCGCTCAAGTTCAAAAGCCGACCCTCGAGCCATTCCGTCGAGGTACCCGCCGGGCGAAACCTAGCCGGTATGTTGACTTGAAATCGCTGCGGCTGGCGTTTCATCAAATCACGTTCCCTCCACGTTTCCTCGATCGACGACACTCAAGTTCAAGATGACTTTACGGAAGCGGCGGCAAGTAGCTCAACAACTTGTTCAAGCCAGGACGACTCTTCTCTATACGAGTATCCCAATACGGAAAGTAATTCCCGAAATTATTGCGCATCAGGAGACCTGCCACGCCTTCAAACCGCAAGCCCGCTTCACGCTCGAAGTGACGTGCGTAAGCCCCGATGATGCGGGGTTGCTCCAGATAGCTGGACCACTGAATTTTACGACCGCGATTGGTCACGATATCCGTAATCAGCAACTCGCCGTTATCGAAAACCGCGACATCCACACCCCATGCTTGCCGCGAGAGCATGCGCGACGGAAGCGCATCCAAAAACTCGCCCACGAAAACTTCCACGCGACGCGCCGACTCTTCATCGACGTTCGTCTCCTGCACCCATCGCGTGGGAATCGAATCGGCGACGACTTTGTTCTCGTAGGTGTGAACGCGCACTTCGCGATACGTCCGTGACTTGAGCTTTTTCCTGGATTCCGCGCGCAGAATCACGTCGTCTTGGAGAACAACGGCTTCGCCGCTGGCGACGTCATCGAGAATATGGCTGCTCACCGGTCTGCGAAAATGTTTCGGCTCATAGCCTGGAAATTTGCCCGCAACCAGTGCTGCGATGAACTCATCGCCCTCTGGGTAAAGTCCTTTGCGGGTTTCCATAGGCGCGACTCCCACCGCCGGTCGCACGACGAAGCCCGCTGGGAATTCGGCAAAGAGCGCCTGCTCGATGCGCTCGCCATCGGCTTGAAGCCGGCCCTGATTGTCGACGAGGCGATGCTTTTCTAAAAATTCCTTCAAACCGAGCGTACGTGGGTAATATTGCGCGGCTTTGAAACCAATCGCCTGTTCCAAGACACGAAACATGATCAGTTTATCCGACAAACGCTCGGTCTGCGCAGACGCCTCGACCAGGTTGCGCTCATACAGGCTCGCCAGCCACGGCCCTTTTTTCGACGACGTCGCGACGAGCACAGTCGCGGACGGCAGACCACGCGGCGGACGCGACAGAAGCGCGGCGTAGACCGCGGCGGCGCGTTTTTCCACGAACTCCGATGGCCCTAATGTTTTGGCCTCTTTCTTTTCTTTTTTCGAGTGAGCCTGGTTGAGCCTTTTTTTTCCTTTGCCCTTCGTCGACACAGATTTGCCAGATAATTTTGGCGATGCGGATTTCTTTCCCGAAACCGCAGATGGTAGCCGAGCTGCGCTCGCGATGGATAGGCTGCCAATGAGCGTGACAACGACGATTGTCTTTAGCAGCGCCTTCAAGTACCGCCCGGCCGGCCACTTCATTCCTGGTTCAAGCCTCATCCCTGGCATGCCCCCTCCTCCATTTACGATAACTGAGAACCTGACCGTCGTCGATTCAGTCAGTGTCAAAGCCTTTGCCGGCGAGCGATCTGAATAAGACTCAAGGTTCTCATATAAGATATTGAAATGACATGAATTATATTGATCTCCAAACACTGCATCCGGGACGTTCGTCTGGCCTTCTTCCTGCAACCCAATCAGCTGAACGTAAAAAGGAGCTGCTTATGAAAGCGCATCTGCAGACCGCTCTCGGCTTTATCGTAGTGGTCTCCATCCTGGTCTTAATGGTACGTTGACCCTCCACGGAATCTGAATGGAGGCAACACATGACCGCTGCACTGACCTATCCCACGACCACTTGGACCCGTACCAAGACCGGATTGATCGCAGGCGTTTGTGAAGGAGTTGCACGCCGGCTCAATGTCGAAGTGTGGCTAGTCCGCTTCATCTGGGTGATGACGGTCCTTCTCATGGGCACGGGGCTTTTCGCCTATCTCGTCTTAGCCATCGCACTGCCACGCGAAGACAAAATCGACCGCGCCTACGAGCGGATGATCTTCGGGGTTTGCTCGCGCATCGCGCGGCGCTCCGATATCGAAATTGGCATCGTGCGCGCGGCGGCCGTACTTTCCGCATGCGTGACCTTCGGAGTCTCCCTGGTCGCCTACTTGCTTCTTTATGTCCTCTTACCTGAGCCGACCCCCCGGCCAGAGTGAGTCCCGAGCTTCCAACAGGGCCAAGGCCTCGACACATTTTCTAAGGCTTACCTCTCTCGAAGTGTGAAATAGGATTGGACTGGAAATGAAAACCAGTTGATAAATGGAAGCAACGAACTCAACGCGACCCCC
>JAMPXM010000255.1 GCA_023701225.1 Pseudobdellovibrionaceae bacterium
ACTTCCGCTGGAAGTTGCGCCGCTGATGGAGGCGCCTAAGATCGCTCATGCGTCGGTTTCGCACGAGCGTCTGGACGGATTACGAATTTTGATCGTCGACGATTCGCCGGACAACCAATTACTGATGAAGCGCATGCTCGATCGGGCGGGCGCGATGATCCATGTCGCCGCCAACGGAATGGAAGCCGTGTGTGCGGCGAGCGAATCACAATACGACGCGATTTTGATGGACATGCAGATGCCCATTCTCGATGGCCTGTCCGCGACCCGTCAGCTGCGGGAACGGGGATATCAAAAACCGATCATCGCACTCACGGCCCATGCTCTTCCGGAGGAGCGTGAAAAGTGTTTCTTGGCTGGCTGTGACGAACACATTTCCAAACCCGTGGATTTTCGAAAGCTCAAAGAGATTCTCGCCGGCATGCCTCGGTATTTGCTGGAGTCCAGAGACAGGACACAAGGTTCGGGATCAAGTGAAAAGAGGTTTGATCCAGAGAGTTTGTTCTCGTCCAGGTCCCACTGATACGACATCGATAGGTGTCGCGACTTCATTGCCGATGAATTGAATGTAGTCGCGTGCTGGTTGTGGAAGGTCTTGAATCGAACGGACCTGACTGATGTCGTCGTTCCAGCCTTGCAAGGTTTTGTAGACAGGTTCGACACGCACGAGATCGCCAGTCGCGGTGGGCAGATCTTTGACTTCCTGACCGTCGAGTTTGTAGGCGACGCAAACATCGATGCGTTCATGCCCGCTGAGAACATCGAGTTTCATGAGCGCCAGATTGGTGATGCCGTTGACGCGAATCGCGTATTTGAGTGCGACAAGATCCAGCCAGCCCGTGCGGCGGGGGCGTCCCGTCGTGGCGCCGAACTCGGCGCCTTCTCTGCGGATGCGCTCACCGAGGTCGCCGCCCAGTTCGGTCGGGAAGGGTCCGCTGCCCACACGTGTCGTGTACGCCTTGGTGATACCGATGATCTTTTGAACCGCGTTGGGTCCGATACCCGATCCGATGCACGCGGAACCAGAAATTGTCGAGGAGCTGGTCACGAAGGGATAGGTACCATGCAGGAGATCGAGCATCGTCCCTTGCGCGCCTTCGAAGAGCACTTTCTTGCCGCTCTTGAGTGCTTTATGCACGAGGAGCGAAGCGTCTTTGCAACGAAACGCCGCCAACTGGTCGGCGATTTCGAGAAGGCGCTTGTAGAGCGGCTCGAGTTCGACCGGCTTGGTGTCGTAGTACCTCTCAAGGAGGAAATTTTTTTCTTTGAGCGACTGTTCCAGTTTCGTACGCAGGCTTTCCGGTTCGAACAGGTCGCCGAAGAGAATGGCTTTGCGAGATGCGCGGTCTTCGTAGGCCGGTCCGATGCCACGTCCTGTGGTGCCGATTTTCTCATGGCCGAGCGCCTGTTCACGAGCGGCGTCCAGCAAACGGTGATACGACAGTAAAACGGTGGCTGAGTCCGAGATCTTCAATTGCTCGGGGGCTTGGAGAAGGCCGGCGGCACGCAGGGATGAAATTTCCGAGAGGACTTCTTCCACATCGAGAACGACGCCTGCGCCGATGATGCAGGTGGTTTTTGGATGCAGGATGCCCGATGGCACCAGGTGCAAAACGGTCTTCACCCCGTTGACCACCAGTGTGTGTCCGGCATTGGCGCCGCCCTGGTATCGAACGACGAAATCGGCCTGGGCGGAGAAGACGTCAATGACTTTTCCCTTACCTTCATCGCCCCACTGCGAGCCTACCACGATAATACCAGGCACGAATGACTCCTTAGCTGACCAAGAGATGAGATTTTTTCCCGTAAGCGAGAGGAAAGGCAAGGCTCAGTTGTGAATGCATGCCGTCAACTGAAGAGACGCCCACGTCTGGTTCCGGTCCAGCTGCGATCAGTCACGCGTTTTCTGAAAGCCGCGCGTGAGCCAAGGTGCATCGCCGGGCAAGCGGTCGCGAATTTCCTTGCGTTCCAAATAGGCAATCGCCTTCTCGGCGGCCTCGCGGGAACTTTTCGTAAATGCGGCCATGGTGGTCGCGCCTAAGTGTGGCGAAAGTACCACATGGGGAAAAGCCAAGAGTTGAGACGAACGTGTGAGCGGCTCGCGCGCGAAGACATCGAGGCCCACGGCGCCGAGTCGACGGTCTTGCAACGCCTCAATCAATGCGTTTTCGTCGATCGCCTGTCCGCGCGATGTATTGACGAGGATGGCGTGAGGAGACATCAGTGTCAGGTGGGCCGCATGCAAGAGCGGTCGAGTTTCGGGAGTGAGGGGGACGTGCAGGCTGACGACGTCGGCTTGCCGCAAAAGTTCATCGAGTCCGGAGCGAGTGGCTCCCGCTTGCTGAAAATGCGCATCTTCGCAGTAGGGGTCGTAGGCGAGGACGGTCATGCCGAAAGCCTGCGCAAAACGCGCGACCTTTCGGCCGATACGGCCGAGGCCGATGATGCCGTAGGTTTTTCCCTCTAACTCATGACCGATCAAGCGTTCGCGCGCCCAATCGCCGGCCTTGATGGCACGTCCGGCCTCGGGCAAACGACGCGCGCAAGCCAAGACCAGTGCCCACGTGAGTTCTGCCGCACTGGCGGAGTTGGCATCGGGCGTGAACATCACGTCGATTTTGCGCGCGGTCGTCGCCTGCAAATCGATGTGATCGAACCCGCTTGTGGACGTGATGATCACCTGTAGATCCGGCGCTTGTGCCAAAAGTTCTGTTGTGATTTTGGTCCGGCTGCGGATCAAGAGCGCTTGCGTTCCCAGGAGTTCGTCGGTCGTAGGAAGAGGGGTTGCGCTGACTTTGACATCCAGTCGCGGATGGGCCTGCAAGTGCGCGAGTGCCTGAGCATCGAAGCGATCCGTGATGAGAAGACGATGGCGTGAGATCACGATGGGCTTGCCGCCAATTCTTCGCGTGCGGCTTGCTCCGCCGCCGCCACTTGCGTGTCGCTGAACAGGTCCGGGCGAATGTGCATCAACGTGCGGCCCAAAGCCGTGACGGTTGCCATACAGTCTTCATCGCGGATAAAGCCCATGTGGCCGATTCGGATGATTTTCCCTTTGAGGCGATCTTGACCGCCCATCACGATGACTCGATGGACCTTTTCCATTTCCGCGCGTAATTTTTGGCCGTCGATATTGGGAGGAAGCGCCAAGGCGCTCAGAGAGGGAGAGGGAGATTGAGCGAAACTGGTAAGGCCAAGCGCTCGCGCTGCTGCCTGCGTGGCGTTCGAGAGAGTGGCGATACGCGCATGCACACGGGCTTGCCCCAGCCGTTCAAAATCATGCAAAACGGCATCCAGAGCTTTGATCAGAGGAACATTGGAGCTGAAAAACGTTTCGCCGTTTTCATTGGCGTCGCGTTCGGCGCGGATATCGAAATAAAAGCGCGGGCATTGTGCCGTTTCAATCCGCTCCCAGGCCCGCGCAGAAAAACTCACCAGCGAGAGCCCTGTCGGCAACATGAAAGCCTTTTGTGAGCCACCGACGAGAGCATCAATACCCCAGGCATCCATCGGCATCGGTAGGGCGCCCAGAGCTGTGATTCCGTCGACCAGCAAGAGCGCGCCGGTGCGTCGAACGATCGCGGCGATCTCTTGAACGGGATGAAGGACGCCGGTGCTGGTTTCGCAGGCCTGCGTCATGACGATGCGGATATTGGGATGAGAGCGAAGTGTAGCCTCCACTTGTTCGGGACGAACGGCCTTGCCCCATTCGATGTCGAGACGATGGACATGGGCGCCATACACCTGCGCCATCTCGGCCCATCGTTCTCCGAATTTTCCGGAGACGATCGCTAAAACTTCGTCACCTGGAGAGAGAACGTTGACGAGAGCCGCCTCCATTCCGCCGCTCCCTGTCGAGGTCAAAAGAAAGACGCGCTCGCGAGTTCCAAAAACGCCTTTTAAGCGCTCCCACACGCGCGCCAGCACGGACATGAACTCCGGTGTTCGGTGGTGTTCCATCTGCTGCGCCAAAATATCGAGCACGTTTTGGGGCACAGGAACAGGTCCAGGCGTCATGAGCGTATACGAAGAAGAGTGCGTGGGAGGTGGAATGGTTCCTGGCATGGATATTTTTTAGCGGAGTTTGGGCGTGTCCGCAAGGCAAGTGGTCCTTGAAAAGCGATGCGCTCGCCGGTAGTCTCGGCGTGCATGCTTCACAGACGAGCACCGACTTCGGTTTTTAAGAGTTTGATTGGCCCGCTTCTCGGTATGGGTGTCAGCGCGTTTCTATTCGCTGGCTGCGCTTATACGGGAGGTTACGGGGATCGGGGGATCCCTGGCGGGTACTCATTGCTGGCAGTGCCCGTCTTTCGCAATGCCACCATCGAAGTGGGTTCGGAAACTTATTTTACCAATGCGCTGATTCGCGAACTGGAACGTTCCAAGGTCGTGAAAATCACCCCCAAAAGCGAGGCGCAAGCGACTTTGGAGGGGAATGTCGAGAGCGTTAGCTACGTCGCCGGCTCCAAATACGAAGCGGCGGCCACGAACTCTCTTCCGACTCAGACCGTCTTGACCACTTCCTACACCGTCAAGGTCCGCACGCGTCTGACGTTGCGCCGGAACTCCGATCAAGCCGTGTTGTGGAGCAATGTGTTCGAAGGTGAACGAGTCTACAATGCTCCCCAGCTCACCGTACCTGGCGTGAGTTCAGCCAATGCCACGTACAATCACAGCGCGCGCCACCAAACGATCGCGGCTCTAGCGTTGGATATGATGGCCGAGGCGCATGACCGATTGACGGAGAGTTTCTGGTGAGCTGGACGCCTGAAAGCCTTAAGACTGCCATTGAGCGCGAAGAGATCTACCCTCTTTATTTTTTTTATGGCGATGAGACGTTTCTGGTCGACGAAGCGTTGTCGAGCTTGGGGGTCCTCGCGCTCGGAGAAGGGTTGCGTGAC
>JAMPXM010000256.1 GCA_023701225.1 Pseudobdellovibrionaceae bacterium
GCTTGAGCACCTGAACCGAGTGACCATCGATCTTTTCGGCGCGAAGCTGGCTATCGCTCACCGCTGCCTCGGCGACCGATTTCGCAAGCGCCTTGACACCCGTCTGATCGATGACAAGGGCATAGCGCGTGAGTTTTCCGTCAGGCCCTTTCCAGAGCGCGAGCTCGGCCGGGCCGTTCATGAGCCAACTCATCAGACGCAGTGGCCAGTCGGTCTTTCGCTCGAACGCAATCCGCGCAAGAGCTCCGCGAAAGCTCAACCAGTCCTCACCGCCATCGCGGTAATAGAACACGAAGTCTTCCGTGAACAGGTCCGCCAGCGGAGCGACCAAAATCACATCTTTCGGTAGGTCAAAGAGCCTCTGACTCGTGATGATGACATCCGGCCCAAGCCCCTCGCCGGCCGCACCTTGAGCAATGGAAGTAAAGCCTACCTGAAGACAGAACGAAACAAATAGCGCTCGGAGCACGCGAAGCACATGGTTAAAGCCAGGTCGTTTGGTTTTGTTCATACATCCAGCTTATTGCGAACATGGAAGGGGTCAAAGCATTTCTTTTCTTGACCCCTTCCGTCTCCGATACCTCGCGAGAGCACTTCTAGCTATCCCGATCAGCTCGCCTTAGCCTAGGGCTTGTCTGCCGATTTTCTTCGAAAATCGCGAAGACGGCGCTCAAAACCTGTGGATAAATTCAGTAAACTCCTTGGGCGCGAGACCAAAGAGTTTGACGTGTTCTGCGATGGCTTCCACGGCGCAGTCGGCATCATAGGCCATCATATTGCCGAGCATGAAGAGATGAATATATCCGCCGCCAAACCACTGATGTCCAAAAAGCCATGCGCTTCGGCTGTCGTGAGAACATGCATCAGCTTCACGAACAGGTGATTGGGATCGATCTGAAGGCGCATATATGGCGCCATCGAGCCAAGAAGCGACATTTGCGTTGGCCGCATCGAAGGTCTTCCTCTGAGGGTTGATCAAACAAGAAAACATTAGAGGGAAAGTCCCAAGACTGGACCACAAAGAAAGAACTTTAAACTTTGAAAATCGACGGAAGGGCGTCGTCTGCGCCGTTCGGGTAGCGAACTAGCAGATAAGCCCAGACTAGTCTATGGGACCGGAGGGACAAGACCAGATTGAGCGATCCATACGTGTCATGGGAAACTGTTCCTCTATGTCATTGTTCGCGTCATCACTTCTGACGATCGTCACGAATTCCCTCCTGCAGTTCGCTCTTCTGATCGGAGGCCCCGCCCTCGGCGGCATCGCGCTGAGTTGGCTGGCTCGTCTGACGAACTCCGTCTACAGTCAGTTTCTCTTTCCGCGCCTAGGCTTGCTGGTCTTCGGCACGCTCGGCGTCCCTGTTCATGAGTTTTCGCATTATCTCTTCTGCAAAATTTTCGGACTGAAGGTTCAGAAGGTGAAATGGTTCGATCCGAAAGGTCGCGGCGGAAGCCACGGCGCTGTCGTCCATTCCTATGATCCATGGAGCGTGCGGCACCGCATCGGTCACGTCTTCGTCGGCCTCGCGCCCGCACTCGTCGGACCGGCATTGATCGGTGGCGGTCTCTGGCTCATTGGCCTGTCCAACTCCATGGACTCCCTGCGCGGGCTCCCCGCGCTCCCAGCTCCCGCTTGGATCGCATTCTTGTATGTCGCCTTCGCGATCAGCTCGCAACTTGAACTGTCCAAGGAAGATCTGAAGGTCACCGTCTCCGGCCTCTTACCGACGTTCTTTGTCGTGCTGATGCTCAACGGAATCCTCGCGGCACTGCAAACCAACGGAATATTGGTGGATTGGAACCAGCAGATCATTGGTTGGAGCCTGCACGGTCTGGAACTTTGGTCACGAGTTCTCGGGGTGACCGCGATCCTCTCTGCTCTTCATTTCGGTCTGGCTTGGCTGCTCACGAGTGTCTTGCACTGGATCTTCGGCAAAGGCCCGATCAATCCGTTCCTCAGCTGTCCAAAATAAGAATTTGCTGAACATCCGCGTGAGCGAGAACCGCCGCCGGTTCACGCTGCAAAACGGCGCGATATTTGGCCCCGAAGGCGGGGTCCTCTGGTGCGTGTTGAAAGAGACCACGCAGAGCGGCTAAAATTTTATAAGCATCGTCGAGAGAAGCTTCCTCGTTTTCCATCAATTCATCTATCTGAACGATCATTTCACTGATTCGATGCAACCAATCGAACCATTGGTCATACATCACCAAATTCAAGAGCTGACCGCTGGTTTCGACTTTGCCGTGAACTTTTTCGTAAGCGATGCGTTCGTTATCCAGAAGGATCTTGTGAAGACGTAAAAGACCACCATGCAAGTCACGCATGCGACGACGTGTGGACTCCGTCAGTGGGCTCACGAATGACTTCGGATCTGACATCAAGGCCTCCCCCGCTTCATCTTAATACGCGTACCCAGTGAATGCAAAAGTCCTCCTCCAGAACTCTCTGGAAGGCGGCCGGAAGCAAGGCAAACTGTCTCGCCCCGTTTCGCGGCCTTCGTCATTTCGAAATAGCGCGACATCGGAAACGTTGCCATGTTTAACTCATCGAAGTGGGCCGCTTCGGTGCGTTCACCAAAATCGGCAAACTTTGCCTGGAAGTGGAACCGTATGGCGGATCCTGTATCGTCGACCGAACGCAAATACAAAATCCTTCGCGGTCTCGCGATCGCCGTCGTCATCGTGATGGTCTTGATGTCACTTGTCTTCTTGATAAGGACGATCCTTTTGACTCGGGGATTTCCCAGCGCAGTCGACGTCGTACAAAACTCGGCGAGCCAGCCCAAATCCAAAACTCGACCGCCCGCCGCCACGCCTCCGCCCACCGCCGAAAGCCATCCAGCCTCCCCGGAACCGACTGCATCACCTCAGGTGCAACCGACTTTGGTGGACTCTGCCCCGTCGGCTGGGACGCCCTCGGATCTCGCCTCACTGACACAACAATTCGCGGGAGGCTTTTTCAACCTCGAACGCGCAAGCCAAGCCGACCTCGACCGCAACGTCGAACTCGCTGATCAAATCAGTCGCGTGGATCCTGACCAATATTTTCCATTTAAAGGCAAATTGATCAGCCTTCTCTTGAAAGAACTGAAGTACAACGAAGACATCGATCCGGCCGCATACGAAGATCTCTATGCCGAACTCGGCCGATTCCGCGGCCCCACCGAACGCGACCAGATCCTCGATGAAATTCGTGTCTTACAACAAGAATCCGGAGACACCATCGATACAGATGTCGCAACCGCCATTGCCACGGCGGAGTCTGGAGCGGCAGAACTAGCCGGAACCGACACCGATCTTGTGCAAATCCCGTTTCTGCGCATGAAAGCCATGGGAGATTTCGATGGACTTGCCGACATGGCCGAGGAATATATCGAAGCCTATCCGAATTCCTATCTCGGCTATGTGTATCTCGCGGAGGCGACCTGGGCCGCCGGCGAGCAAGCGCAAGCCGTGGATCTCTTTCAGCGGGCTATCGGGCCCCAGATTTCGGACGCTGCCGCCTACGAAATTTTGAAACAGATGACGTCTAAATCTCCCATCGAACGCATCGCAGAAATGGGCCTGGATTGAAATTTCGGGCAAATTGATCACGCGCTCGACACGCGCGCGCAGCGATGCCCCATTTTGAAACGCGAGATCATTCAGATACGAAGAACCACGAACGTTTTCAAGCGCTTCGACCGATGAAAAAGGGACGTTCTGGGAATTCGATTGCCCAGCCGACTCTAGCAAGCGGGTTTAGTCATGACAGCCACAAAAAGCGCGCAACTCTGCCAAGTCCGTATCGTTCCTCACCTCAAGAAGAGTCACGGAGCGGAGCTGCAACACCCGGAATTGCTCACCTACGTCGATCGCGACTGCTTCGTGATCGGCAATTCGCCCGAAGCCGATGTGCAATTGAGCGGCTCGGGAGTGATCGGCCATCACCTCCTCATCAAAATCCAAGGCACAAACATCGTCCTCGAGGACCTCGGTTCGCCCTATGGCACGACAGTGAACGGCCAGGCCGTCACATCTTCTCCATTCACCTATACACACGGGCAAGAGATTCAGCTCGGCCAATCCGATCATCTCGTCACTCTCGAATTGTTCGCGCCCCTTCGCACGCCAGAAGAACAAGCGCACTCGATCCTGCAAGAAGCCCAGGCCCGCGCGGCCGAATTCGATAAGCGTGCACGAGCCCTGCAACAGCAGTGCGAACGCAAACTGGCGGAGACTCAAGCGAGCATCGCTTCCATGGAAGCCGCGGCGAAAGCGGAAATCGAAAAGCGACTCGCGGCGGCGCAACGAGCCATTGAAGAGAAAAATCGGAAGGCGATCGAGGACCGCCATTTTATCACCGAGAATTTTCAACGCGAGGCTCAAGCTGATGCTCAATCCCTGATCGACCAGAGAAAAGAAGAAGGTGATCAGATTCTGGCGCGCGCAAAAACCGTCGCCGACGAATTGATCATGAGCGCCCGTGAAGAAGTCAATCGCATGTTGGACGAAGCCCATCTCAAAGTCGAAGCCGTTCATCGCGAAGGTCTGCTCCAGCACGAATCGAGATTAAAGCAAGTCTCTGGGATGGAAGAACAGATCGCGACTTTGCACCGAGACCTCGACCGAATGCAAACCGAAACAGCCCGTGCACGGGAGATCTGCGAAGAAGCCATTCAAAAAAAGCAAATGCTCGTCCGCCAGACCGAGCAGTTGGAAGCCCAAAGCCTCGAAAAACAAGCTCAGATAACCACGCGCGAAGCCGAGCTGCAGGAACAACTCGCGGGCGTAGAAAACAAA
>JAMPXM010000018.1 GCA_023701225.1 Pseudobdellovibrionaceae bacterium
AAGGCACGGTCCAAACTTCGGGAGCGTCGAAGACCACAGAAGATGTCGGTGTCCAGCAGACCATTGAGCGTTTGTCTCCGGAAGCGGTCTCGGAACTTTTAGGTACAGATGGAAATTGATTCCATAGCCGCTGCGTCGGGCCGATTGTCGGGAGGAGCCTGAGGATCGGCCGCCGCGGCGGCCATCAGTTCGCTCGGCGGCTTTTTCTGGCTCGCGCGCGAATCATGTTTGCGGCCGCCAGCGCCTTCGATGCTGTTTTCGTCGGTGCGGAGTCCGTCTTATCACGCGCTGCCTTGCGGAATTCTTTAAGTGAATAGTGGCCATACGTGCGCTTGCGCAGCATCTCCAGAACTTCTTCTCGCAGATCCTCTTCGATGCCGGAGCGGTGCTCTCGCAGAATCACGACCGAGTCACCGAGGCTCGCCAAATAATCATTGACTACGCGTTTGAGGAACTCGTCCGTCGATTCCTCTTCGACGAGGGCGTTGAGCAGGTGCTGTTCGAAAATCGTGTACAGGTTGTCCATCGATGATTTCATGTCCTTTGACCCCGGCCGACCGCTTCTCATCGGAAAAACCGTTTCGGAACTATAACTTGCGCCTTTCTTTTTGGACTCTTGGCCAATACCATGTCCCTCATGCAAGCGCTTCGCGACATGGAATTGGTCGACATCGCCTCCCGTCTTCAGGCGTTGGTCGGGGCGCAACTTCAGGAAGCTGTGCAGTCGGCGACGGAGCTTGGGCTCGGTTTTTATCACGACCGACGCATGGTGTGGCTCTGGTTTGATCTGAGTCCCAAGCGTCCTTTGGTCTTGTGGTTCGATGAAATTCCTCCTGGACCGCGTCCCAAGCAGGTGAAGCCCATCTTGCTCTTTGCTCGCGCTCATCTCTTGGGTCGGCGTCTATGTTCGGTCGCCATGAACGTTGAGATGGGACGCGTCTTGGAATTTGAATTTTATGATGCTGAAGGCCGGCCGTTTCAGTTGGAAGCGAGATTGTTCCCACATGGGGCGAATCTCACCATCACGGCTGACGCCAAGTCCATTCGCTTCTTTAAACCTAAAGACGTCCCCATGAAGCCTCTGGCGCGTGCGCCGCAGACCGAAGCCGGACTCGCGTCACAAACCGCAGTTCGGACTTGGGAGGAAATTCGTGAGGAGTGGCTCGCGGAAAAAGTGCTGCGCGCGCCACAATCAGGAGGAACGGGGGCCGGGACTTCGGCGGAGGGCGAAGCAGAACTCGCGCGTCAGGCGTTTGAGCGCGCGGTGCTGAAAAAGTCCCAAGCAGTCGAAAAATTGCGTGCTGATCTCGATGCTAAAGCCGATCCGGTGTGGCGCGAAGCGGGAGAGTGGGCGAAAGCCGGAGACATGCAGGAGGCTCCCGAGCACTTGCGCCGGTGTTTTGATCTCTCGAAATCGTTGGCGTGGAACATCGAGCATTGTTTTAAGAAGGCCAAAGACAATGAACGCAAACTCACAGGCACACGCGAGCGACTGCGCATTCTGGAAAGCGAACTCGCCGATCTCCGCGCTCGAGGAGCAGAGGCCTACCGCGCCACCGCTCTTCAGCAGGCGCGTCGCACCCGTGGCGAGCGTGGATCCGGCCAGCGGTCGAGTCTTCTAGAAAAATCGGGCGCACGCGGTCGCACGCTCGTCGTCGGCGAGGATCTTGAGGCGTACATCGGCAAATCGGCTGCGGACAATCTCGCCCTTTTGCGGCGCGCGCAGCCACATGATCTGTGGTTGCACTTGCGCGATTATCCCGGCGCGCATGCGATTCTCCGTCGGCCCAAAGGCCGAAATGTGACGGATGCTGAACTCAATGAGGTCGGCAGGTGGGTCGTGTTGCAGTCCCTACGTAAGTCCGAAAGCGAACTCGCCGGGGGGCGCTACGACATGATTCTCGCCGAGTGTCGTCATGTGCGACCGATCAAGGGGGATGCGCTTGGTCGTGTGCACTATCAAAACGACCGCCTGTATGTCGTCCGTATGCCCTAGTCCGACCACACGGGTCGGTCTAAGTGTCGGTCTAAGTACCGATAGATCTTAGCTAAATGCGGCGCATTAAGCAGCCACAGCTTGACACTTCAAATCGCGGCACTACGATTTCAAAGAATTCCAAGAGGAGAAACTCAAAATGATCGAAGTTCGTGATCTCACGAAGAGCTACGGATTGCACAAGGCAATCGACCGTTTGAACTTCTCGGTCAATAAAGGTGAAGTCGTCGGCTTTCTTGGCCCGAACGGCGCGGGTAAGACGACGACAATGAAAATCATCACCGGCTTCATGGCGCCGACATCCGGCCAAGTGAAAGTCGCGGGCCTTGATGTGTTCGAAGATCCGGTCGAAGTCAAAAAGCGGATCGGCTATTTGCCAGAAACGCCGCCCGTCTATGGCGATATGACGGTGGAAGAATATCTTCGTTTCGTCGCCCATCTCAAGGGTGCCGAGCGCGCCAAGATTCCATCGCTTGTCGCGCGTGCGATCGAGAAAACGAATCTCGGCGATGTACGCAAGCGCCTGATTCAGAATCTCTCCAAAGGCTTCCGTCAGCGTGTCGGTATTTCAGGTGCGATCGTGTCCGATCCGGAAATCTTGATCCTCGACGAGCCGACCGTGGGTCTTGACCCTCGCCAGGTCGCGGAGATCCGCGCTCTTGTCAAAGAACTGGCGGGGCAGCACACGATTCTTTTGTCGACACACATCTTGCCAGAAGTGCAAGCGAGCTGTGAGCGCATCATTATCATCAACCGCGGGCGCATCGTTGCCGAGGACAGTTTGGACGGCCTCACCAAGCGCATGTCGGGTTCCGGCCGCGTGGTCATCCGGGTTCGCCGCGCCATCTTCGGTCTTGCCGAAGCGCTCGGCTCCATCACGGGCGTTCGCCATGTCGCGGCCGTGAGCGGCAGTGTGCAGAGTGGTCAGGCCAGTAGCAACGGAAATGGCAACGGTCTCGGTGCCGTCAGTCAGGTCGCGGGCGAAGTGGTGTTTGAAATCGAAACCGATGGCGCCGAAGATACCATCGAAAAAATCGCCGCCCAGGTCGTCGGTCAGGGCGCCGGTTTGATGGAAATGAAGTCCGAAAGCGTCAACCTTGAAAACGTCTTCTTGCAGCTCACCTCGAGTGAGGAGCAGCAAGGTTCCAATGTCGCGGCAGGAGTGCAGTCATGAGAGGAATATTGACGATCGCAGGAAAAGATTTACGCAGCCTCTTCTACAGTCCGTTGTTTTGGGTGATCTCGTTCTTGCTGACCGGGGTGTGGTCGGTTTTGTACCAAGTCAGCCTCGGCACGTTCGCCCGCAACGCGACGATGATGCAGATGCAGGGCCAAGAGTCGAGCATGAGCTTGCATGAGCACGTGTTCGCGCAGCATGTCGGGCTCGTGAACTTCTTGATGATTCTCGCGGTGGTCGCACTCACCATGCGTCTTTTCGCGGAAGAAAAAAAGAACCGCACCTTCGATCTTCTGCTGACGAGCCCGGTGACCGCGACACAAATCGTCGCCGGAAAATATCTCGCGGGCCTCTTGGCATCGTGGACTCTGGTTGGCATCTCGCTGCTCTATCCACTCGCCACGATGTTCTTGGCCGACTTTGACCTTGGACCGCTGATGGCAAGTTACCTTGGCCTCCTGCTTCTGGTGGCTTGCTACGTCGCCGTCGGGATGTTCGCATCGAGCCTGACCGAGAGCACGGTGCTCGCGGTGGTGATGGGATTGATCTTTTCGGTCGGCATTTGGTTTATCGGAGCTCTCTCAGAAGCCGTGGAACAGCCGTTTTGGGTGACGGTCTTCGAGCACCTGTCGGTCGGCAAGCACTTCTCATTCTTTATTCGTGGCGGCGTCGGTGTCGCCAGCATCGTGTTCTTTTTGAGCGTCGTGTTCATCAACTGTTTCCTGACCCAGCGTGTGGTCGAATCTTCGCGTTGGAGGTAAATCATGAGTAAAAAAGGAAAAGCCTGTCTTTTGATCAGTGGTCTCTTCATCCTCGCTTCCGGCGTCGCGCGTCTCGTGTTGGGCGTGTGGGACTCGAATCTTCTTTTCCCGATCGTTCTGGCGGCTTTGTTCTTCGCGGCCGGGCTTCTCTCGGATTGGCGCACGATCATCGAGTTTTTGACGATGCGGACGACCAAGCACGGCATGAACATGGGTGCGCTGATCGTGATCGTGCTCATCGGTCTTGTGTCGATCAATTTCATCGCGGTCCGCAATGACAAGCGCTTGGATTGGACGAGCGAAGGATTGAACTCGCTGTCTCCGCAAAGCGAAAAGGCGGCCAAGGCGATCCAAGAGGACCTGAAGATCGTCCTGCTTTCGCGCCGGGATCAGGATCAGGCGCGTGCGATCCAAGCCGTGCAAGAGGCCGTGGACATGTATCGGAGCGTGAATTCGAAAATCACGTTCACGCATGAAAACGCCCGTCAGCGGCCGGACCTCGCACAGAAGTACAACTTCAACCAAGGTGCTTTCGGGATCTTCGCGGAATACAAAGGCAAGCAGATCAGAATTGAAAAGCCGACCGAAGAGGAAATCACGAAAACCCTTATTCGTCTCACGCGTGACACAAAAAAGACGGTTTACGTCACCGAGGGCCACGGCGAACGTGGACTCGAGGATCAAGGAGCGGAGGGGCTTTCGTTCCTGAAAGAAGATCTGGCGACCACTTACGACGTGAAGCCGATCCGACTGGTCGACACGCAAAAAATCCCCGAAGACGCGGCCGCGATCTTGATCGCGGGACCGCAGCAACAGTTCTTGGAAAGCGAACTGCAAATCTTGCGCAACTACGCGCGCGGTGGCGGTCGCTTGTTGATCGCCATCGATCCTGGCACACGCCACAACCTGGCGCAGCTGACAAAGACGCTGGGCGTCGAGTTCAAGGGCAATTACGTCTTGGATCCACGGGCGCAGATTCCGGGCCGGGGCAACATCGCCGCACTGGGAAGTGTCTTCTCAACGGGCAGTGAGATCACCAAACCGTTCACGGCGGGCCAGATGGCGGTCTTCCAATTGGCGAGCGTGGTCACGCGCGCCCCGGACGCAGCCACCGGCTTGCAGTTCGAAGAGCTTGTGCGCACGGACGCGATGCCGATTTCGACCCACGATCTTTCGAGCACCGAAATCCGTCCCGACGCACGTGGGCCGTTCACGCTCGCGGTGTCCGTCAGCGGAAAGCTACCATTGGCGACGGATGACCCGAACGCTCCGAAGGAGAACAAGGATTTCTCCGCCGTCGTTTTTGGAGACAGCGATTTTCTCTCCAACCAACTCTTTCAGCAGAACTTGAACCGTGACCTGGTGATGAACTCGGTGGCCTATTTGTCGCAAGACGGGGACATGATTTCGATCCGGCCGAAACAGCCCAAAGGTAGCGTATTGAATCTCACGCGTGGAAGCGCGATGGCGCTTCTGTTCGGATTCCTGATTCCGTTGCCGATTCTGTTTCTCTCGACAGGTGGCGTGATTTGGTATCGGAGGAAGTCGGCATGAGCCGGAAGAAAAGCAATTTTGTCGGAACTGCCGTCGCTGCGGCCCTTGTCGCGGGATTGGCTGGATACGCGTACTTCGTGGAGTTTAAGCAAAAGAACGCCGAACAAGAGCAAAAAGACAATGACGCTCTTGTTTTGCGGCTGGAGCAGGAAAAGCTCACGCGCATAGAGCTGCATCGCTCCTCCGGTACAATTGTGTTGACGTCGTCGGGCGGGGGTGCTGAGTGGGCGATCGTCGAACCGGTGCAAGACTCCGTTGACTCCACGCAAGTCAATGCCTTGATCGAAGGATTGCTCGGCGAGAAATCATCCGAGGTCGTCGTCGAGGGTGAGTCCATCGATTGGAAAACCTATGGTTTGGATCAGCCCGTGACACGTTTGGTGATGAAAGCGGGGGATCGGACGCGCGAAGTGAAGATCGGCTCCGTGAAGAGTTTTGATGGCGCGTTGTACGCGCGTGTCGCCGAGGGCGGTAAAGAAGAAAACCGCGTCTTGCTCGTCAGTCAAAGCTGGGACGCGCATCTCTCCAAGCCGCTGATCGATTTGCGTGATAAACGCCTTTTGAAAAACGAAGACCTCACCTACGACACCTTGTCTCTCCAGCGGTCTGGCGGCAAGCGTTTGAAGCTCGTCAAAAAAGACGACAAATGGTCGGTGGTTCAAGGGGGCGATCCGGAGATTCCAGTCGCCGGAAGTCGCGTGAGCCAGTTCTTTCATCGAGTCAAAGGTTTCCGCGCCACCGACGTCGTCGCCGAGGACAAAGCGTCGGCCGAAGCCAAGCGGCAGGGAATGACCTCCGTTCTGACTTCGCTGGATTTCAGTCAAAACGGGAAGAGTGTTTGGAATTTGTCGTTGTATCCTTTGAAAGGGAACGAAAGCGAAAGCCATCGCTTGGCTCTCGCGTCCGACAGCGCCAGAGTTTTTAAAGTCGTCAAGGCGGTCGGCGAGGATCTCGATAAAGGCGCCGAAGCGTTTTACGACATGAACTTCCCATTCCGCGTCACTGCCGCAGACGTCGTCGATCTTGATGTGCTCAACAGTGGGACCAGGGTTCGAGCCAAATTCGAAAATGAAAAATGGACCCTTGCCGACGCCAGTGCGAAAAACGAGTTGGACGCGGAGAAGGCCAAGGAGTTGGTGGCGGCTCTGGTCGGTCTGGAAGCCTTCCGAATCCGTGATAAATCCGTGATGCCGAGAGGTATTCGTGCCGGCGAAAATGAGATTGTGCTGCGCAGTCGCTCCGGCCAGGTTTTGTTGAACGTGAGTTGGGGCGCTCCATACTCGGAAAAAGTGGACGGCGTGGAGACGAAGCTTGTGGATGTGAGAACAAATTTGCTCGCACGGACGTTGACCGTGAGTGAAGCGACTTGGTCCGCGTTGCTGATTCAAAGTTTGTTGAAGCCGAAAGTGGAGACCAAAGCTTCTGCTCCGTCACAAGCGGCGACTCCGGTGACGGTCGGCGAGGCCAAGAAAAATTGAGCGCGCGCGATTCGCGCGAAGATGCGGAGCGTACGTTCGGCGCGAGGGCAAACGGAAAGGGTGGAATGGAAGAAATTTACGAGCGGTCCCCGACACGCGTAGATCTGGCGGGTGGCACGTTGGACTGCTGGCCCTTGTATTTGTTCCTCGCCAATCCTGTGACCGTGAACGTCGCGATCGATATCTTCACGCACTGTCATTTAACGCCACGGACGACGCCGGAGATTGAGCTGATTTCCGATGACCTCGGTGTTCGGCGCAGCTATGCGAATTTAGATGCCGCGCTCGCGGATACGGATCCCAATTTCGAGTTGTATCGCGCGCACCTGCGCTTTTTTCAGCCGGTGTCCGGGTTCACGCTTCGAACACGATCGGAAAGCCCGGTCGGTGGTGGCTTGGGCGGCAGTTCAAGTCTCTGCATTTCGATGATCAAGGCGTTCAACCGGATGCGCGGCACTTGGATGCGGACCGATGAAATGGTGCGTATCGCTTCGCATTTAGAAGCACAAGTCTTGGTGAAGCCCACGGGGACGCAGGATTATTTCCCGCCGATCTTCGGTGGACTTTGCTTTATCGAATATGGCGTTCCTGGTCCTCGTGTCGAAACACATCCGATCCCGAAGGACGTATTCGACGGCCGTTTTCTTTTAGTCTACACGGGCAAGTCGCATCATTCGGGCATCAACAATTGGCAGGTCATTAAAAACTACCTCGATGGCGATGAGCACACGCGCTCATGCATGCGTGAGCTCGCTTTGGTGTCCAAGCGGATGCAGGCGGCGATCTTGTCACGGTCATGGGACGAATTGCCGGGACTCTTCGAAGAGGAATTCAAAGCACGAGTGGCGTTATCGGTAGGCTTCTCAAGTCCGGAAATCCTGCGTCTCAAAGAGTTGGCAAGCCAGCATGGCGCGATCGCGAAAATCTGCGGTGCCGGCGGCGGTGGCTGCGTGATGATCTGGTGTCCGGAGCGCCAGGCGGGCCGCGTGCGTGACGCCGTCGCCGCGGCAGGGTTTCAGGCTCTGCCGGCGCTGCCGTGGGAAGAAGCCCGCGCATGAAGTCCTCGCTTGCGAAGCTGGAGTTTCATCGCTTCGCAGGCGTTTCGCTGAGCGGGGGCAAGACGGATCGAACCGCGGTGGCGGTGATCGAATATTATCCGCAGCAAAAGCGAATTTTTTTGCGCAGTCTGCGTGAGAAAGTCCGCGCGGAAGGCGATGTTTCGGCCGACCAGCATCTGCACATGATTCTCACGGAATCCGAACCCGGCCTTGAGGCCGTTGCCTTTGATGTGCCGCTACAGCTTCCGAAATGTATGCGGTGTCAGTTGAAATGCCCAGGCGTCGAACGATGCAAGGTCCCAGAGATCAAGTGGATGTGGGAATATCACCGCAATCGCGCCAAACAAAAGCGCCCGCACAAACTCTTCACGCCGTACACAGAGCGTTGCGCGGAGATGTATATTTCAAGCCAGCTCGAAGAGCCGTTTCATCCGTCGCACGCAATGGGGTCGAACGCGGCGCCGCTCACGGCGCGCGCGATTTTCCTGGCGCGGCGGTTCCGGTTCCCTATGATGGAAGTCTATCCGAAGCTCGCGATCTGGCGGATCGGACGGGCGTTGAAAATCGGTAAATCGCATCTCCGCTTTCACGCGCATTCCGTCGATGGCGATGAGAGCCGATTGGTGATCCTCAAGGCACTCGTGGAGCACGACATCGCCTTTATTTACCAACAAGACATGCGCACGATGGTTGAAAACAACGACGCATTTGAGGCCTTCATTTGTGCACTCGTCGCGTTTTTGAAGTTTCGTGGTCAAACCGAAAAGCCGCCCGCCGGCTATCCTCGAAACGAGGCCTGGATCGAATTCCCCAAAGAGTCCATATCTTGGTTTTGAATGTTGGACAGGCAGACGAAGTTGGCGTCGCGATGAATCAGATTCGCAGGTTCGTGTAGGCTTTTTTGGGTTCCGGTTCGGGTGGAGGGCCGAAGAGTTCCCAGTATTGGCGGAGAAATTCGAAATACTCTTCAATCGTCATGACTTTGACCTTAAGGCCTCAATCGTCGGCCATTGATCGAAGATATCGGCGAGTTTTTTCACACGAGACCAATCAAGATTCGGATGGCGTTTGAGAAGCTGCTGAATGTCAGCTTTGTCTTGAAGCTCGCGTGAGGGATCATTGATGTAGGCTTGGATTTTGAGACCGATGATGTCTTCGGCTCTCAGTACGTAAACAGCTAATTTTTTTTGGAGATTCGCATCCTTTAGCATCTGTTGGCTAATCGGCCTATTCGCAAGCAGGATGTCGAGGTTGCCAGGGCCGGTGAACTGAAGCACCTCAGGCGATTCGAAGTGTAAAACGAATCCTGCGGATTTGAGCGCATTCAAGATTTCAGATCGTTTCGTGCCATCGGCGAGAAAGTCGATATCGGCTGTCGCGCGATTGATTCCGTGAAACGCCAGGGCGAATCCGCCAATGAGGGCGTGCGCGATATTTTGCTGTTTTAGAGCGTCGCTTGCAGTGATGAGTGTGGTGCGTAGGTCAAGCATGTCTTAATTGTAGCCAGAATGGCGAGAGGGACAAGCCACGGCTCGCTTTTTCGGTGCCGCATTTGTCATGAAAGGCACAGAGCGATAGAGCGAAGGTTTAAGGATGAGTCTCGCTGCGTCACATTTTTGGGATAAAACACTTTTCAGAGAGCCGCGAGAGGCGTGAGACTGAGTTGATGATGGTTTGGGTCCGATTGCTTCTTTTTTTGATGGGTAGCGGAGCGATTTTCGCTCACGCGCAGGTGGAGCATCAATTGATTCGACGCTTCGTCGTGTTTCCGATTCAGTCGGATTTGACGTTGGATTCGGCGTCGAGCTCAATGACCGGAAGCGGATCGCGAAGCGCGCAAGAGAAAGTCGCGGCGGCGACCTTGGATGAAGCCTGGTGGCAGGTGCGCGAAGAGCTCACGAACAGCCGGCGCTTTCTCATTGCCAGTAAACAGTTTTTGATCAAACACGACGTCTATCAACCTCGTGGTCCCTTAGAGCCCGCCGACGCTGTGATTTTGGGCAAGCTCCTTGACGCGCACGCCTTGGTGACCGCTCAGGTGAAAGGGCGCGTGTTTTCCATGCAAGTTTTCGATGGTGGCAATGGCTTGCCGCTCTGGCGGCGGGACTATGCCTTACATCCTTCGCTCACTGTCGCCGATCAGGTGGTTTCGGTTGCGACAAAATTGATCGACGACTTTATGGCTTCGGTCCCGTACCAAGGTTTCACGCACGTGGATCCGCTGGTGGGGCGCGCGGTGTTTGAAGAAGGAGACGTGCTGCTCACGCAGGTCGATGTCGGCGTGGCGGCGCGCGTGCAGACAGGTGATCCTGTGCAGTGGATGCAGATCGCCGGCACAACCGTCGCACCTTTGTTTCAGGGCGGTTCGCGCATGCGAATCTTCGCTGAAGGTCGGATCGTGAAAGTTGAGCAGGGGATCGCCGCCGTGGAGCTCACGCGAGCGACCAATATCAACGAGATCAAAGAGTTTTCCCTCGTGCGACTTCCGCGAGAGGCGGAGCGCCTTCAGGCCGAGTACTTGATCAAAGAAGGTGTTCGCAGCACATTCAGCGCGGAGCTCGTCGCGCCGGAGATGAGCCCGATGGAACAACTCAAGCGCGAGCGCCGTCCACTAGCCACGACGATGAGCTGGGTGTCGAGTCTCGCCGCGTTTTTGCTTCTCGCGTTTTGAAACTCTAAGATGGTCGGTTTCTCTCACTGCCAGCTGAGAAGTTGATTTATTAACTCGTCGTCTTCGCTGCGGTAGCCGTTGGGTTCGATTACCGCGCAGGGCACGCCTTCTTTTTCCAGGCGTGCTTTGAGGTCGGGCGCATGGGCGCCGCCAACCACCAAAGCCATCGGGCGAGCGGGTGACGAGAGAATCTTGCGAAGCATCACTTTGTTGCGCTCCTCAAATCCGCGTTGAATGCGTCCGATCACGTCCTTCATTTCTGTTTTCAGTTGTGTGACCGCTTGCTCGACAGTCGTGCTCGGAGGAAGGCGATAAATATCGATGACCGAGCTCAGATACGATCGTGCCTTTGGATCCGTGTCGCTCGCGCCGTTCAAGCGGGTCAGGAATCCGGCTACGCCTCGGCCATCGGAGAAAGCGAGATTGTGCGCCTTGATCAACTCGTCGTTGTCGGCGCAAATCGTGTCTAGCACCGGGCCGAGCTTGGCCTCGAGCTTCAGACCGATATGGGTAATCACCGCCGCGTAATCGGCGCGGCCCGCGCGTTTTTCGAGCGCGCGCAAATTCCAGCCGTTGAAGCGCGTTTCAAAGCCACGCGAAATACCATAGCCGCAGCCCTCGACCAGAACATGGCGCAGGAGCCCTTGGCCGATCCAGTTTTCGAGCATGCGATAGATCGCGATTTGATTTTCGGCCTGAGGAATGGACTTTAAGAGATCCCGTTCGCGGCCCGCGACTTTCGGAACGGTATTGACTCCGGGAGCCGTGTGCCACTGCTTGATGAGCAGGACGAAGCGTCCGTTGTCTTTTTTCGGGCTGTCTTTTTTGCCAGCGGAACAGGTTTCGGCGATTTGGCCATGAGCATCAGAAAGAGAAAAGGTCGCAAGACCTTGGATGGGCGTCGTGTTGCCTTTTGGAGCGTCTTGATCTGCCAGGCGTGCGGCGGCTTCAGGATTGGCCGGCTTCGGGATCAGGGGAATGGGAGTCCGCGCCAGTTTCGGAGCCGCGACTGCTTCTGGAACGGGATTCGGGCGCAAGGCTTTTTGGGCTGCCTCTGTATCGGAAGGTGATGAGTCGGAAAGGGAGAGGTCGGGGGTCGTGGCAGCTGAGGGCGCGCCCGCGGTCGTCGTCTGCGACGAGGCGCAGCCGAGGTTTTGCAGAGAACTCATCCCGCAAGCGAGCAAGAGAAAGGCCGCCGACAAACGTCGATTCACGTGATGTTCCTCCGGATGTGTTTTGCCTGGGGCAGGGATCTGGTTTACAAATAAAGCTAGCATGCGTGATTGGAAATTTCGAGCACAGATCCTGGGCGATGTCGTCTTCTTCCGCTACTCGACCGCGGACGTCGAAAAGACGTTTGAAGAGGTCTACGTTTGGGATCTCGATAAAACATATCTTGATACGAGCTGGGGGAGCTTGCGTGAGCTCTGGCGCACGGCGATCGAAAAGGCGTTTCAAAAGCGCAATATTCCCGGCACGGGCAGTCTCGTGCGCGCACTGAAGGCGTCGTGGGAAAACACCTACGGGAAGCGCGCCTTTCCGATCTATTTCATCACGGCTTCGCCGCCGCAAATCGAAACGCGGATCAAAGAAAAGCTCGAACTCGACGAGATTCTGTCGCTTGGCTGCTTTTACAAAGACAATCTTCGCAACCTCAAGCCGCGCCGGATGTGGCGCCTCACACAGCAGGTGGGCTACAAGTTGCAGGCACTTCTGCAATTGCGCACGCGCTTGAAGGACGATGTCAGGCAAATCCTCTGGGGCGATGATAGCGAGTCCGATGCCGTCATCTATTCTCTTTATTCCGATATTTGCGCGCGCCGTTTCTCAGATAAAGAACTCCAAGAAGTTTTGCGCAGCCTGCACGTGATTGGCGAGCAGACCGAGACCATCCTCGACCTGCAGGACCAAATTCCGCCCCACGACCCAGTAGAGAAGATTTATATCAATCTCGCCGTCGATACGGATCCGGAGTACTACTTAAAGTTCGGCCGCCGCGTGGTGCCGACCACGAACACATTTCAGGCCGCACTCGATTTGTTTCAAGACAAGCGTTTGAATTCCGAATTCGTCCTGCGCGTCGCACAAGACATGATGATGAATTTCGGTTTTACGATCGACGAACTCGAATCCAGCCTCGACGGTCTCGTCCGCCGCCAGCTTTTGTCGGACGTGACGGTTGCGGAAATCATCCCGGTTCTGAAGTCGCAGGGACTCCTCTCTCCGGATTTCACGCCGAGCATTGAGCCCAAGAAAGTCGCCTCCCAAGTCGGCGACCGCGTCTACCTCCTCGAAGGCGTCCACGAGCCGTGGGTCCCCGAACACATCGACTACCTCCACGAATTCCGCTGAGAACTCCGGTTCAAAGTGCCACATTTTAAACATGTCCCGAATGACCTTCGACTTCTGAGTCGTTGTGCTTTTCGAATCTGCGTATCTTTTTTTGAAAATCATCAAAAATGGACTTCTGGTACGCCTCTTGAATTCCTAAGCGAGCATGATGAATATGAAATTCATGAGGACTCAAGTCATGATGAATAGAAAGCCCGTCTATAAACTGATGAAGTTTTTGGCGAGTGTATCCATTTTTTGTCTCTTCAGTATATCAATGTCTCATTCTGAGACGATAGCGGCTGAGTCGTGTTCGCAGGTGTTTGCCAAGCCTGGTGGCCAACTTCTTCATGAACGAGACTCCGAACTTCATACGACTTCATTCGTCGAAGACGTCGTAAAACAGCACAAACGAACCACAGGTATCTCGTTAACCAAGCCCGCCGATAAAATTAACCGTTGGCTCGACTATTTGACTCGTCTCGCGGCAAAGGCCGACAAAAGCCCACAAGCAGAAGCCGCAGTTAAAAATGCACTCTATGGCCAATTCGTGATGAAAAATGTGGATATTCCAGAAAGCTATTACGCTCTCCAAGTTAGAATGGCTCGAGAGCTTGGATACGGTGATCTAATTCTTCTTGAGCATCATAAACTCGAAATGGCCGAGACCGTGATCGCAGATCAAGCGACGTCACTCGACACCTGGATCGATTTTATGATTTCGAAAGACACCGCCGTGTACCCGATGTGGCTAAAATACTGGATGTTTTCGGGGATGACCAAACTTTCAAAGTACGATTCAAAAACCGGGTCTTTTGGAAATCGCACAAGAAAGACTGTGACCCCGTATCCAGAGTTAAATCGTGAAGCATTAGCCTATGTTGCTGAGAGTGTACTCAAGAAGTTTAATAAACAATCTCTGGAGGAAATCAAGGATCCCGAATTTATAAATCTTTTAACTGGTCTGAACTTTGGCAAACTTTATGGGCGTACTCTATTTAATCTTGAAGTCGGTAAAGATGGGCAGTTCAAATCGAATGAGGGTCGATGGATCACTTACCCTCAAGGCTCAGATCCTATGCCTCTTGTAAAATCCCTTAAGGGCCGCAATACAGGTTGGTGTACGGCCGGGGAGGCTACGGCGAGGGGACAGCTGAAGTCGGGGGCTTTTCATATCTATTACAGCCTCGATGCGCAGGGCAAACCCACAATTCCGCGCGTCGCAATTCGCATGGAAGGCGACAGTGTTGCCGAGGTCCGAGGTGTCGCGCACGAACAAAATTTAGATCCACAGATCAGTCAAACGTCCATTGTATCCTCCAAATTAAAGGACTTTGGAGATGGGGGTAAATCTTTCGAGAAAAAAGATTACAACATGAGGCTCATCACCGGTATCGACAAGAAAAACAAATCTGGCGAAGCTCTTTCCAGTGAAGAGTTAAGGGTCCTTTATGAAATAGAAGGACCTGTATTCGGTTTTGGTCACATAAGAGATCCACGGCTTAAACAAATTCAGGCGAGCCGAAATCCAAAGTTCGATATCGCCCGCGCACTGAACGTACGTGAGGATCAGGTTTCGACAAATGCAAAAGAAGCCTTCGCGGGGAACATCGTATTCCATCATGGAGATCTACTTATCGCCGGAAATGCCCGAGAAGCCATGGCGTGGGGGCGTGAACAGGTCCCCGCCGGAATCCATCTCCCTCAAGTAGTTTCTGGAAAATTTGGCATCCAAGGACTTTCATTGGATCTAAATATTAAGCTCCCTGAACGTGTTGTTGGGGATGCTGTGCTTTCGGGTGACTTCGAATCAGGCCCCGCTTTAGTGCTGCCTAGGTACGTAGGCGGAAACCTCGTCGTTAGCGGGCTTAAAACAAATGAAGGACTTATTCTTCCGCAATTTATTGGAGGACGTACCAAGATCCACGTTGAGAAATAGTCCCTGGTGAAGGCAACGTTAATTATCTGAGGCAAACGATCGACTGATCAGCTCGTTCCTTTCTCGGCAGGCGAGAAGAGTGAACACAGTCGGGCGCGGACTGATCTCGGAATTTCGCTTGCTGCGGCGAAACCAGAATGCGGTTCAGTTCAATTCGAATTGAATTCTGAGGATCGTTGGATAGTCGGTTCAAAACCGGTTCAATTCCCGAGTTCGCAATAGCGAGGACGAGCAACTGAAGTCGACCCAAGACGTAGTAGTGACCAAAGTCTCCTGGTACTGTCCGCTGGAGGAGAAAATCGTCGAGCGTTTGTAGATCCTTAAGAGAAAATACGCCAGATTGTGAACTGGCGACGAAATCAGCATAGCTCGGGGCGCCCTCCACCATTTCCAACTGCTCTTCGGCATCCGAGCAGCTGAGGCCACCCGCGACTGTTGTGCCTGATAACAATGAGTAGCGCAGGTCGCGTGTCTTCAGAAAGTGTTTGAGTTCACCTCGCCAGGCTTCATTTTTCAATGACAGATGTTGGTGAGCTTGTCTCAGATGCATGAGTTCAACAGCGAGCAGATTGGCGACTGGAGGGTTCAATGCATAACACTTTTCACGTATGTCTTGACGAGCCTCAAACAAAACCCCTTCATAGCGGACAGGCCAAAGCGGTGGCTTCTGGGCGTAAAAGTGAAAGGCTTCGTGGATCAAATTTTGGAAATGGACTTGGTCCACTCGGATCCCAGTTTTTTCGAGTTGGTGTGCGAACTCGGCAGGAACCCCGTTCAGATCAATCATGACTCCGTCTAAGAGCGTTGATCCGTCAGGGCAAGGTCCATCCAGAGGGCCGCAGAAATCATAAATCCCATTCGAAATTGTGGGCGCCGACGACAACGATACAACTTTTTCGACACTCGTATTTCGAACCCAGGCGCAGGTGTCAGAGGTTGCGGAGTCAATGAGTAAAACGTTGATATCCCGAACGTTGAATGAAGGCCAGATCTCACCAAGTGGTTGGGCCAAGCGGAGATTGGAAGCTAGATCCGAAACCCTGGAGGAAAGTGAGCAGGCAAAGCTAGGAGAGGCGCTGATGCAGATCGCAATATGGACAAAAGCCGAGACTAAAATCTTGATTGCCCAAAAGTGCCGCGCTCGGAACGAGTCCTCGGGTCCGGCAAGGATACTCACAGATCCTCTCCTATGAAGCGGCTTGGATCTTTGAGGAATTTGGCGACTGGTACGATCGCGCAATCATCGATCCGGAGTTGGCGATCGCCGGCGTAAAGGAGGATCGGATGAGCTTTCGGATAATCGCTCTGGAAAGCACGAAGACCCTTCAGGTCTTCAGGACGAATGCGGTTCGTGAGTTTCACTTCGATTGCGAAGAAACCTCTTTCTCCGTAGAGTACGAAATCCACCTCTTCGCCTGTGTGCGCGCGCCAGTAAGAAAGTTCAAAATCCCAGGCAAGAAGATCGTTAATAGCCCGAAGCTCCTGATAAACGAGCGTTTCAAGGGCGATACCGTTGACTGAGTTCGTATCATCAAGTGGGCCGAGGGGACGAATGGCACGGTAGACGCCAACGTCGAAATAATAGAATTTAGGATGTGCCGTGACTCTGCGTTTGGCTTTCTTTTGAAAGGCGGGAAGTCGCGCGCCAATCAAAATGTCCTCGAGAATCGTGAAATACTCTTCGCCTACTTTTCTTTCAACTGACGCTTCTCGCGCAACTGATGAAATATTGAGAACGGATCCTTGTGAGAAACTCGCTGCCTCAAGAAAGCGAGAGAAGGCGGCGATATTACGCGTGAATCCTTCCTGTAGCACCTCTTCACGTACGTAGGTTGTGACGTAAGACTTCAGATACGCACGCTTGTCTTTCTCGGTCTTGAGACTCGGGAGATGTCCCCACTTGAGCGAAGTCGACAAGTCAAAGTCGTCCCCGAGTTCGAGCGCCGTCAGCGGGTGAAAGTGGAGGGAGAGAGCTCGTCCGGCGAGAAGGTTGACGTTTTCGCGCCTGAGTTTTCGAGCGCTCGAGCCGGTGAGGGCGAATATCCATCGTTTTTCCTCGATCAGGCGATGAACTTCATCCAGCATACGAGGCACGCGTTGAATTTCATCGATGGCGATCAGCTTCGGCTTTTTGACCGTAATGAACTCTGAGAGTCGCGCGGGTGACGCGAGAAGATTTTGATAAACCTCTGAATCCAAAAGGTCGATTCGTACATCGGCCTTCAGTTGATCCCGAAGCCACGTGGTCTTGCCGGTTCCTCGTGGACCGAAAAGGAAGAAACTTTTCGATTTTGGCGGCTGAAGAAGTCTGGTGTACATAACTCCAGTATTCTATGAAAAATGGAGTTATTCAATCCAAAAAATACTTCTTAAAATTTCCACTCTGCCTGGGCAGTCGAGCTCGCTTTACGGAAACTCATCTTCATCGACGAAATATTCCGGCCAAAATCGCTGTGTAGTTACACTTGTGTCAAACTTTTGGTCGGGTGTTCAGCGTAGAATGGGTCTGGCAATTCCTGTTCCATTCCTGACGATCCCAATTCGTTGTTACTTGTACTCGCCTTCGATTGAGCTCTGAGTTCCGGCATTCCGTATGCAGTTCGCTGAGGTCATGAGAATCAGCTGGAAACACATGATTTGCTTGGCGTCGTGGGTTCTGCTTGTGCCTGCGATGGCCTTTGCAAAAGTGTCCCTGTTTGTTTGGCAGGCGACTGAAGAAAGTCCGCGGCTGGTCATGGTGCGATCGGATCAAGAAACGCCACAGAACGCGGTTCACAGATACCTACGGCAAATCAACGCCAACGCGGATCTTCGGTCCATGTTGCCTGATCCACGAATGGAGTTTCGGTTCGAAGTCGACGCCAATGAGGGCAGGTGGATGGCACTTCCTGAATCCGGTTCGTCTGTTCGGACTCTGACTGCCGTTGAGGCCAATCAACTCTACGACATGACGGCCGGTGGTTCTCGCATGGATCGCATTCTGCGCTCCTTTCTGGCCGCAGGTGCGGAGCCCTACGTGATCCCGGTCGCGGCTGACCTCGGCTTATCGGCGTTGGATGCCAGAGAGTTTCAAAAGGAAATTGCGGAGCGTTTTGATCTTTTGGTTTCTATCGGCGGTGAAGATATTGACCCGCAGTTCTACGGTCAGGCACGAACCGAGGCGCGCGATGTTCGCCCGACGCGTGATCGCTCCGAACTGAGTTTGGTGCGCGCATTCAAAGCTCGTGCGCGCGGTGTGTTTTTCGGAATTTGTCGTGGCCATCAAATGGGAGCCGTCGCGGATGGACATCAGTTGCATCAGGATCTCTCCGTGATGCCCAATGGTCGGCCAGAAGAGCATCTCAATCGGCAGGGTCGAGACTTGACGGAGAAACAAACGTGGCATCATATTTTGGTCGAAAAGGGGAGCCTCTTGGCGCGTCTCCTGAGTCGAACGACGGGTCAGGAATTGGTGGTCATGGTCAACAGCCTTCATCATCAATCGGTCGCCCTGCAGACGGGCGGTGCATCCCATGCCGTTGCGACACATGATTCCTCGGGTGTCGAGGCGTTAGAGGGAGATAACGGCCTCAGTCTCTCAACGCAGTTTCATCCCGAATTTCCGGAGAACGTCAGCGGGAATCCTAACTTTTCTCAAATGGGCGCAAAGATTCTTCGAGGCATCGTGGCTTATTCGCGTTACACACGCATGAAAATGTCTCGCGCCCGCACCTGCTCCGACTTGTTTCGGTAGTCTGACGTTTCATCATTTTGAAGTCAAAAAGCTGATGAGATCGCCGCGGCCAATAATCGTAAATTTTGATTTTGGAACGAAAGTTGGAGTGCTTAAAGAGCGCTACCCTGGATATGTCAGATCTGAGGTTGTGGTAGTGGGTAGCCTTCAATGTAGAAACAGCGATCAATCCTACCAATGTTATGTGACCGACGCTTCGACGTATGGAACTCAATTGATAATTAACGATAGCGACGCAAAATCAGTTTTTGATCTTTTATCTTCTGTGCTGCGCGCACCAAGCTTTTACGAAAATGCCGAAGGGGCTAAAACTTTGGCGGCAACAAGCCTGCGTTGCATACAGTCCAAGAGGGAAGGTTATAGCCTTGAAGAAAGAACCGCCTGCTATGCAACTCTTGGAAGAGCAAATAAGAGCGACTTAAGTTGGGGAAACTCATTCGATTTCATCAAGCTTGCAAACGAAGATAATTGAGTATTCCGAAACCACTGCTCTCCGCATTCGACAACGCACGCAAAGGCTCGCTTCACGAAAACGGGCCTTTCTTTTTCGTAACGAGTGCCGAACCAGAACTCGGCCCGGGCCGAGTTCTGGTTCGCATCCTAGCCGGCCACTCTTCTTCCATTTCTTGAGCGACGGTCGAGCCATGTGCGGTATTTCGTATGGCCCGTTCTGGGGGGACACGCTTCTGAAAAACGGTATCGTTGTATCGCATCAGGTCGGAGGTTCGGGGGCATTTGATTAGCGAATATGATCCACCATTTTATAAACCCAGAAATAATTTCTTTATTTACAATCCTTAGGGCACGAGCACGGACTTTCAAAATTTTTTGTATCGCACTTACCGTCGCCGCACATAACACACGAACAGCTCAGTCCGGACGTCTACTCAAAGTGAAGCGGATAGTCATTGACGCGGATGGGGTCGCCTTCGAAGTCGGGGAAGGGCGTGCGGTCGATGACTTCGAGGACGCAATTGTGAAAGAGCGTGTCATCAAACGGCGAGTTCACGATGCGTTGGGAGTCAACCTTGCCGTTGGTGCGAATGATGAAGGCGACCGCGAGAGAGCCCTTGGCCGATGTCGAACCCTTGCGTTTCATATGATCGACGAAGCAGCGCTGAAAGCGCGAGCTTTGCGCGCTCAGAACTCGCTGAATGTCCTCGTTGCTCAGGGTCTTGTTATTCATAGTCTTGCCGTCGGTCGCAGCTTTGGAAGGCAGTTTCCGGGGCGGCGTTGGTGCGGGGGTCGGTGTCGCGTCCTCGGCTTGAGTCGGCACCACGATCTCGCTTTCAACAGGTGCCTCGGCCGCATTCGGCTCCGGTGTGGGGCTTGGTCCGGCTGTCGCGGCGGAATCGGAGATGATGGTCGGAGCTGAGGTAGAAGGCGAAGGCGTCGCGGTGCCCTCGGCGGTGACATTGAGACGGCGACCGTCTTGGTAAACGAGCAAGGCGTCAGGCGAGCCCGGACGGATGACTTCCGCTCGGCCCGAGAGAATCGTCACTTGCGTTGCGCCGCTGATGGGTTCAGCTACTAAGCGAGAGTTTTCCAATAAACGGAGTTCGCTGCCCCCGGAGAACTCCAAGGTCACCTGCGCGGCCGGGCCTGTGGTTAAAACTTCGCGAGCACGCAGCGCGCGGGGAGCGGTCACATTCTCGGAGCCCGGTGTGCCCGCCAAGCTTGCCGTGACTTCACCCTCCGATGCGCGCACTTGGCCGACCGTGATCGCATGCATGGTGCCTGAATCCGACCAAGGCCAGATTTGCGTGAGGATCAGCCAGGCTCCGAAAGCGATCGTGGCGATCGCAAGTATGAGTTTCCGCATTGGGATATTCCGGAGTGACCGGAATTATTTATTTTGCGCGGGCGCGTTGGGGGCCGCAGGCGGAGCGGCCGGTGCTGTTTCTACGGGTGCCGCTGGCGCAGCTGTCGGTGCGGCTGCCTCGCCCGGAGAAGCTGGCGCGGTCAGAGTGCCTGACGGCTCGGCCGGAAGTTCGACTTTATCCAGGATCGAGCCGGAGCCCTTGGCCAAGATATAGACCATGACGAGACAGAGGGTCGCAAAGCCAATGGCGGTGTAGCGAGTGAGCTTGGCGAGGAAGGTCGTGCCTCCCGTTGCGCTCAACAAGGAGTTGGAGCCGCCGCCGAAGATCCCGCCTGCGGCGCCGCCTTTTGGATCCTGCAAAAGCACCAGCATGGCGAGCATGACACAGGTGACGAGGTGAACGATGGCGACGACGTTTAACAGGGCTTGGCTCACGCGGTGTCCTCCGGAAACGAATGCGGAAAGGGCGCAGTATAGTGGTGCGGGCCGCCGCCGTCCATGAAATTTTCAAACCTTCCGGGAGGTCTGAGTTGGTGATTTGACAGGGATTTTCAGGCCGTCTTTTTGTGGGGGTGGCCGGCCTGTGCCTGGCTCCGGTCCTTGAGAAGCGCCAAGCTCACCACGTGGCTGACGAGTTGGACAAAGCGGATCTCCGCGTCCGATAAGCTCGCCTTGGCCTCATTCATTCGGGCCGAGAGGACACCCCAAGGCTCGTGCTGATTGATCGAGAGCGGTGCGACAATCATCGAATTGAAGTGGATCGACTTGTTCTGGCGGGCCACAAACGCCATTTGCGGGTCCGTCGCCAGATTATCCAGTGCGAGCAGCTGCTTGGACTGTAAAACATAAAGGATTTCAGGATACTTATTCAGATCCAGCTCGAGCTGGCGGATGTGCCGTAGGTCACTGGATCCAAGCACCTGACCCGATCGCGCTTCGACGTCACATTGCACGATCGAAACACGTACGGCATTGAGCGCGAGCGACACCATGCGCGTGAGGTTATGGAGCGTCTCCTCGAGGCGCAGGTTTTTCAGTGATTCCTGCAGCGTGAGATCCGTCAGGTGCAGAAAATAATCCGCGTTCGGATTCGCCTTGTGAGCGGAATCGTCGACGTCGAGAAGCGTCCGTTTCTTTTGCGTGTGCAGCACCAGGCGCGATAGTAGGTCGACGTACTTGAAGGGTTTGACCATGTAGTCGATCGCGCCGGCACGCAGGCATTCGCGCACGTTGGTCTCGTGCGAGTGCCCCGAAAGTACGATCACTTTGATTTTGTCCTCGCCCATCTGACCAGGGCCGAGAAATTTCAAAAACTGAAGCGCGTTGGTTTCCGCCAGGAACAAATCGATGAGGATAAAGTCCGGCTTCCAAGTGAGAAGCATGTTTTTCACTTCGAGACCATTGCGCGCATAACGTGTGTAGAAGCCGTTGTTGCTGAGAAAGTCCACCATGCGCTCGGCTAACAACGTGTCGTCGTCGGCGACCAGAACGCGCACTTCACGCTCAGAGCTGATTTGGGGACTTTGCTTCATAAGGTCTTTATCGGAATCGGCAGGCATCACATGATGCTTATGCGCAGCGTTGTTGGTCGAGGTGGGCAATTACGGGTGACAGCAAGACAATCTCCCGGCAGAAGAAATCATGGCTTTTTTAGTTTTCGAAGGGTTGGACGGTTCAGGCAAGAGTACCCTGATCGAACGTCTAGCGGATGAGCTCAAACGTCGTGGGCAGGATCTCGTTTTGACACGGGAGCCCGGCGGCACGCCGCTGGCCGAGGATATCCGCCGGCTCCTGCTTCGCACCGATGGCGAGGTTCCGTGCGCGCGCACCGAAATCCTCTTGTACGAGGCTTCGCGCGCCCAGCACGTCGCGCGTATCATCCGGCCGGCGCTGGAGCGCGGGCAGTGGGTCCTCTGTGACCGTTTCGATGCGAGCACGGTTTCTTTTCAGAGTTTCGCGCGCCAATTGGATCGCCAAGAGGTCGACTGGCTCAATGCTTACGCGATCGCCGGAACAAACGTGGATTTGTATGTGTTGCTCGATCTTTCGGTGGAAGAAAGTTTCAAGCGCCGTCACGGCCGCAATCAAGGGCAGGGGACTGAGGACGATCGCTTTGAGCGAGAAGCA
>JAMPXM010000257.1 GCA_023701225.1 Pseudobdellovibrionaceae bacterium
CGTTTGACTGCGAATGGCTTCGCGCTCGTAGCCGGCCAGGGCGACATCATAGCGAGCGAATTCGTGATGTTCGTTACTGAAGTACTTAACGGTTTCGAAGTTCAAAAGGCTGTCGACGGCTTTGTTGTTGGCATCGGCGTCTTGTTGGTTCATCCGCCGCCGATACTGTAAGCGCCAATCCGTTACGACAATGGAGAAGATGATGTAAAGCGCGACGGTGACGAATGTGACGACTGCAAAGGACCAGCCGAAGTGCCAAGCCAGAATTCCGGTGACGAGCGCGATCTCGAGTATCGTCGGCAAAATATTGAACAGCATGAAACTTAAGACGAACTGGATGCCTTTGACTCCGCGCTCGATCACGCGCGAGAGACCGCCGGTCTGACGTTCCAGATGAAACGCGAGCGAAAGAGCGTGCAAATGTTGAAAGGTGCTCAGACCGACCTGGCGCTGCGCGTGCTGCGACACTTTCGCGAACAGAAAATCGCGGAGTTCGCCGAAAGCTTGCGAAAGGACGCGAGCGATTCCGTAGGCAACGATCAGGGCGACCGGGACGGCGAGCAGCTGCTGATCGGGCGACAGCACATCGACAGCTTGCTTGTAGAGAAATGGCGTGTAGACGCCGACGAGCTTGGCTGTTGCCAAGCATGCCATGGCCGCGAGGACCCGCATTTTCAGATCGCGCCGGTCCGCCGGCCATAAGTGCCTCGCCAAATGACGTGCGGTTTGTAAATGGCTTCGGCCTTCGCCGATACCTTCGCGAGCGGCATCAAATGAATGAGACGCCAAGACAGCACTCCTCGGTAAGGAATCAACTTTCGCTCCATTTCTTGACGTTGTCACTGACTGTGGATTCAATCTCTTGATGCTCAAAGGTGTGGTTTTCGATCTCGATGGAACAGTGGTCGATTCGCGCTTGGATTTCGCCGCGATCCGCCGCGATTTGGGGCTGAAATCGGGAGTTGGAATTCTTGAGGCAATCGAGGCCTGCGCGGATTCGGCGGAGCGCACGCGCATGCATGGAATTCTCGATCGCCACGAGATGACAGGGGCGGATGGGGCCACTCTGATGCCAGGGATCGGGGACTTGCTCGCGGATTTTCGTCGACGCTCGCTCAGGACGGCGGTGTTCACCCGCAATTCACGCCGAGCCGCTCTGCACACGATCGCTCGTCTCCAGCTGAGCTTCGACATCGTGATCGCGCGGGAGGATGCTCCGCCGAAACCGGATCCCAGCGGATTGGCGGCGATCTGTTCGCGCTGGCGCGAGTCAGCTGAGACGATCCTGTATATCGGGGATTATGTGTTCGATCTCGAAGCTGGCCGCCGGGCCGGAATGCCTACGGTGCTCTATGCGCCGACTGAACCGGATTTTGAACATGACGCCGAGTGGGTATTGACTCACTTCGACGACTTCTGGCCGCTTTGCGGCGCGATATTCAGCGCCGGCTGAGATCACGGCTAGGTGCCGGCGGAGAGCGATCTATTGCTGGATGTAGATGACATCGAACGTGTCGATCTCGACTTTTTGAGCGAAGGATCGAACGGCGTCGTGATGTTGTTTGTAAGTCGCGCTTGCTTTCCAAGCTTGGTAGGCGTCCTTGTGTTCGAATTGAGCGTAGTTGAGCACGCGGCCGCCCGCGCCCTTTAAAATATTGAACGAAACCAAACCGGGAACTTGGCCCGACATACGACGGAAGCCGCTGACGACTTGGTCCGCGAGTGGCCCGGTTTGACCATTTTTCGGATAGTAGACTTCGATCGCCGTCCACACTTCGGCGGTCTTGCGAATCTCGGAAACGAACTCTGGTTTGATCGTTTCGTTCTCGGCAGGACCGTCGCCACGCGCGATGGTGATTTTGTCATAGCCAGAGCTAAATGGAGTCGCGACTTTCGGAGTGCTTGAACAACCACTCAGGACGAGTTGCAGGAAAGAGGCCGCGAGAACGAACAAAACACCGGAACGAAGCATCGCCATGGCGACTCCTCATGTGTCATTAGGATGTTTCAGTAGGATGTGATCTACCTGAAATTTACGCGGATGAGACTCGTCTGTAAAGTCCGTCGCTGTTCAAAACATCGCGGACTCAATGAATAGGGAGGCCGACCCGGTTTAAATCTGGCGCACCTTCTCCTTCCGGCAATGAAGCGAAGACATAGCTGACGCGCCCGATAATGGCGGAGCGGGGGACAAAAACAATGCGTCGTGAATTCATCGGCCGGACGTCAGGTAAAACGAAAACATGGTCGTCGGGCACGATCGCTTCTGGAAATTCCGCGTTTTCGCCGGCGTGGTAAAGCTCCGGATTGAACTTCTCGTGAGGCTCCAGCGGTTTGTCGTCGATGAGGATGAAGCCTTTGACGGATTCCACGGTATCGCCCGGAAGCGCGATCACGCGTTCCATGAGAAGACCCAGCCGGTGATCTCGATAGGCGATGATCTCTCCGATGCGCGGGAACGAATGCCGATAAGCGATGCGATCGACGATGACTTGGTCGCCACGCAAAAGCGCAGGTGCCATGGTGTCGGAGGATACGACAAAAGCCGCCGCTCCTTGGAGCGGACGCAGGCTGAGAGAGACGGTGATGAAAACGAGTGCGTAGAGGCTGACGTGCGCGATGCCTCTCCATGAATTCCAGACCGTTCGCTGAGCCCGGCGACTCGCATTTCGCGCAATCGGTAAAATCAGAATCAGACTCAAGACGATGGAAGCGAGAAAACCGGCCCAGTTTTTTGCGACTAAATAGGAGGACAACGTCAAGCAAGACAGGAGGGTGGCACCGGCGAGTACACCGGCGATGTAGCGACCCGTCATGATGTGACCGATGCCGGGGATCACGATCGAGCTGCAAAAAATAAGGGTCCGTGCGGCCGTGGTCATTCGCCCGAAGGTTTACCATAGGGCATTCCGCTCAGGAACGGGATTTCTACCGTTCAGTGGAGTTCGTCGGCAAAACGGCGGTCGCGTCGTTCCTCCATTCCGAAGACGAGGCCGAGGCCGATGGCGAGCAAGATGACACCGCCAACCATGTACCAAGGATTGCGGCGCATTTTTTGAGCTGCATCGCGAGCGGCCCGATTGGAGAAGCGGACGGCGCGTTCGGCCAGGTCATTCACCGTTTCATGAATCTTCGGCTCCAGACTGTGAACCACTTGGTCGACAGCTTGTGAGAATGCCTTCGGGATCGATTCCGCCGGATCGCCAGTGACCTCGGACGATTTGCGTTCGTTCACGTTCGGATTTTGAACATCCATGTTGGACTCCTTTCAGCTCAATGATCGCTCTAATGGCCGTGCTAATGACCGTCTTAAAGACCGACACGGATCGGAATCCGTCGGACTCATTTGTCGTATCCTAAGCGTTCGGGTACGAAATGGTCTTTGCGGCCGTGTTGCAATCCGATTGCTGAACCTACACGCGACTCCGTTGATGACAATGTGCATCCGAAGCCAAAACCGGGTATCGCCGTGACACGGATTCCGCTTAAGCTCGAAGGATGAGCAAAATTCTGAGGCAAGTTTTCAGTTGGAAAATGTTGATTCTTCTCTTGATGGGCATGTCGTCAGGGCTTCCGCTCGCACTCACGGGTGGGACATTAAAGGCCTGGATGACCGATGCCGGAGTGGATTTAACGACAATTGGTTTTTTCTCGTTCGTCGGTTTGCCTTATACGCTCAAATTTTTGTGGGCGCCATTCACGGATCGCTTTACCGTGCCGGGTTTTGGTCGGCGTCGGGGATGGGTGATCGGTTCACAGTTGGGTTTGGTGGCTTCGACGGCCGTACTCGCGTTTTTGAATCCCAGTACGCAAACGTCACTGGTCGCAGGCATCGCGATTGTCATCGCGTTTTTTTCTGCGACTCAGGACATCGTATTGGATGCCTATCGTCGTGAAATCCTCGAGGACGAGGAGCTCGGCTTCGGCACTTCGATGTTCATCAACGGATATTTATTGGCGATGCGTGTCTCCAGTTTCGCTGCGCTCGCGATGGCTCAGTACATCGATTGGAAGTGGATTTACCTGATCGTCGGCGGAAGTCTTGTCATCGGCATTGTCACGGTGCTCTTGGCTCCGGAGCCGAAGGTCATACGTCAGCCGAAGTCGATTCGCGAGGCCGTGATTGGGCCGTTGCAGGAGTTTTTCACGCGCCCTGGAGTATTCGCGATCTTGTTATTCATTCTTCTTTATAAAGCCGGCGACACGCTGGCTTCGGAAATGACGATTCCGTTTCTCAAGCGTGGTGTCGGTTTTGAGTGGATCGAGATCGCGACCATCGTGAAAGCGATCGGCATTTGGGCCATGCCATTGGGTACCTTGATCGGTGGAGCGCTGATTTTAAAGATCGGCATCAACCGCTCGCTTTGGATTTTCGGGGTTTTGCAGGCCGTCTCGACGTTCGGATTCGCACTCTTGGCGGAAGCGGGGCCGGTGCGATGGGTACTGGCCGCGGTCATTGTTTTCGAGAATCTGACCGCGGGAATGGGAACGTCGGCCTATTCGGCATTCATGGCACGACTGACCAATCGCGAATTCACGGCCACGCAATACGCCTTGCTCTCGAGCCTCATGGGTGTGCCACGCGTGATTCTGAGTTCTGGATCCGGGATGCTCGCGGAACGCATCGGCTGGTACAGCTTCTTCACATTCTGCGCTATCATCGCTATCCCGGGAATGCTCCTCCTCCTCCGCGTTGCCCCGTGGAACGAAAAGAA
>JAMPXM010000258.1 GCA_023701225.1 Pseudobdellovibrionaceae bacterium
ACCGGGCAGTGGGCCTTCGTGACCATGTTCGTGCGTGAATATCCGCAGACTTACCGCTTGAATTGGACTACAGCGGGGGGAAGTTGGTTGGAACCGATCACGCTTTTTTCTTGTGTTCATTCGTCCATCACGACGGCCGTGAGGTAAACCGATGAGACTCCTTTTTATCGTCGCGCTCTTGGTGTCCGTGCCCATGTCCACTCTCGCGGCTCCGAAAAAAGCACCACCCACGGAGCGGAACTTCGTCGATCTCGCCACGGAGGAGCTCGCGGTTTCGGGAAAGGAACGGTCCACGCACGTTTTGTCGACGCCGGCGACCGTGCGTCCGCGCGTGGAGCCCGTTGTATCGCCGATCACGCACAAAGCGCTGCAGATCGGAATTTCGGCCATTTCGTATCGTCCAGAAGGTGTGATGCGAGTCGCGAATTTAGCTCCGTATGAGCTGGAGTCGTTGGGCGACCGTATGCTTCCCTCTTTGGAATTCCGCTGGCAACCCTATGAGATGCCACGCGTGCCTCGGTTGTTGATCGGCGGTTTCGCTTCGCTCGGATACACCGTGCATGACGTGCGTTTGCGCGCGCCGACTGGAGAGCCTTTGCCCGAAACACGTTTGCACACATTCAAGAGCGTGGCGGGTGCGTCGACGACCTATCTTCTGAGCGGCGACGGTCGCTGGAGCTTTGGCGGACTGTTTGGCGTCGGATATTTGCATTCGGTGCAAGCGAGCAAAACGAGTTTCGCGAATTCCGCGGCGGGTTTGCCGTTTGCGTCGGCGAGCCTGTTAGGACAGCGGCGTTTCGCACGCAAGTGGACGGGCTATCTTGGTGTTGAAGCGCGCCGTCCGCTGCGCGCCGAGACGGAAGAGCTGCAGTTGCCGGAGGCGTCGATCGTGCTCGGCTTATTGGGGAGTTTACGCTGATGATTGCGAAACGATCGGGATGGAATGGCTGGATCAGCTGGGTTTTGATTCCCTGCTTGCTTCTGCCGTGGCCGCTACGAGCGGAAGGAAAGCTCAAGCTCTCTCCTCAACAGGTCGTGGATCTGACCCTTTCGAAGGGGCGTGCGGTGCGCGCGGCGGAACTCCAGGCGCAACGATCGTATCTGGGACTGGAGACGGCTCGATCCGTTTTCGATCTGACGCTGACGTCGAGCTTCGGGTATGAGAGCGATGAGGCGGAGTCGTTGACGGGTTTTTCGAATCCGAAAGATCAGACTTCGACGTTCGCGGCTCAGCTCTCTAAAAAGATGTCTTCGGGCACGACCCTGACTCTCGGCTACGATCACACGCGCCAGAGTTCGGTTCTCAGTTCGTTCACGGCGCAAACCCGCAATCCCAACGCGACCGAAAATATTCTCACGTTCGGTGTGCGGCAAAATCTTCTGCGCAATTATTTCGGCCTCGGTGATCGCCTGGCAGTCGAAGCGGCGGAAACGAGCGTGCGCGTCGCACTGGAAGGCCGTGAGGAAAACCTGGAGCAGGTGATTTTGGAAGTGATGACTCTGTACTGGGACGCCTATGTGGCTCAGCAGCAGCTCAAGGAAAACGTCGCGGCTCGGGATAAGTACGAACAGCTCGTCAAGAACACGCGACGCAAATCATCCTTCAATTTGTCCACGCCGGGCGAGTTGCCGCGCTTGGAAGCGGAATATGATGGCGCTGAGGCCCGAGTGAAAGCCTCGGCCACGGTTTACTTGGGCGCGATCGACCGTCTGACGACCGCGATTCAAATGCCGACCGGAGATGATATCGAGTTCGACATCCCGGTGGATTTACCTCCGGTGCCGCAGTTGATCGCCAAGGACGTCGATACACTTCGCTCGGTGCGGGTGGCGCGCGCCAGTTTTGAAAATACCGAACGGGATTTGCGCGCGGTCAAAGTGAACGGACTTCCGCAGCTCGATCTCGTCGCGTCGGCCAAATCGACGGGCGTGGATGTCGGCGGGGACGCTGCGACGGCGGAGATGGTGTCGGGTACGAAGCCGACCTATTTCATCGGTGTGGAATTGAGTACGCCGCTCGATTCTGGTCTGCTCCGGGGTGGGATCGCGGATCGCACGGTTGCGGTGGAACAAGGGCGATTGACGATGGAATCGTCCAGAGACACCGCACGAGACACTTTACGCGCGGCCGAACGGACGGTGATTGCGGACTATGCGATCGCTCGGGCCAACATCGATGCCGTCGAAAAACGAGCGCGCGTCGTTCGCGAGCTTGAAAGCAGCTACCGTCAGGGGCGCCAGCCGTTGGTCGAGCTGATCCGTTCCTACAATGAATTGTTCAGCGCGCAGCTCGAGAAGGCGCGCGCGGTCGGTAACTATCATGTTTCATTGAACCGATTGGCGGCGGCCCGCGACGAGCTGGTCACGAACAACCGGAATTGAGAGCAGAGGGAGATAGTCATGAATCGTCGGATCCTCTCGGTCCTGATCGTCAGTGTATTTGCGATAAGCGGACTCTTGCTGAGCGCCTGTGGCGGCGGCTCGCGCGATGACGCACGTGCGGAACACCAGCGGGAGCGTGAAAAGCTGGAGGGACGATACAATAAAGTGCGCGGTCTGTATGTCGGCACGATTGAAAGCGTCGGTAGTGTTTCTGGTGGTGATCCCGGTGGCGCTTCGGATACCATGCAGTTCCAACTTTCAATGTATGTCGACTACAAAGACGATGGCGTGGATCCCGAAGGAAACGCGAAATTCCTCCCGCTCTTGTTGGGACGGTTTCAGTTGCCAGATGTGATTGGCGAAAACGATCGTGAGAAGCTCAAGGCCGATTACGACGACCTGACTGGTCGCGTGATTCTGACGCGCGCGGCGGGTGCAGTAGGAGCAAATGAGTTTTCCATGACGGGATTCGTGCGCGGCGAGCGTATCGAAGGCGAGGTCATTCGTAACGGCGGAGTGTGGGGTCGTTTTGCGGCCGCGCGGACGACGAACGTGCCGACAGCGCCGTCGGGCGGGGAAGATGAAGATGAGCGTCGTCGCCGTCGCCGCGTGTTTGATCGAGTCGTCGGAACCTACGATGGCATCATGGAAAGCGCGGGCCTCGATTACGCGGGGAGACTGACCTTGTTGGTGGCGCAACGGCAGATGGATGGCCCAAGCGGAAAGCAGATTCAATTGCCGGTGCTGACCGCGCGATTCGTGCGTATGCCCGCGCGGGCATCGGCGCAGATTTACTGGAACATGTCGCAAGTGACATTGAATTCCAAGTCGGGCGCGATTTCCATGGGGTCGATGGACGGCGAAGCGGCTCGCACGACACCTGGAAGCGGCGGAATGCTGTTTGGCGAGGGCAAGATCGATGGAGACAACGTGGAAATCGACTTCGCGGATGTGCGTGCACCTCTGGGGCGTTTTCGCGGGCGTCTGGTGACGCCTCGGCCCACGGTGAACTGAAGTCGTTGGTAAAATCAGTAAATAAAAAAACGGCCGGGATATCCCTTGCTTGGTCATTGCGGCATCGACATGACGACTCTCATGTATGGCAGTATTGCGACCAAGAATACCGAGAAGACGACGCCGTATGATTTTTAAGAACTCCTCGAAGGCAAGCCCCACATCTCTCGCGGGGTTAAGGTGTCTGAAACGGGCATGAGTTTGATAGTCTCGTCAGTGATGATTGCCTCACCGGCTTTGATTGCTTCCATCAATCGTTGTTGGGCCGTACTGAGCCGACGAGAGGTTTCTTCAAGGGCCTTTTTTGCCAAAGAGTTCATAGCACCATAGAAGGCCAAATCTTCTCTGTAACTCCGCGTGGCTGTCACCGGCCCCACGGCAAATTCACTATTTGGAAGTTTCATCCCTCCGGTATCGGCGACCTTCAGCAATTTATCAGAATGAACGAGGTGCATGTTTCGATAGTTCATCACTAAGCTGTGAAACTCACGCTCGGATAAGTCAGTGGATCCTGCCGTGCTCGGCAGATGGTCAGAGAAGATACTTGGATCGAGTTTGTCGCTTAGTTCTGAGTTGAAACATTTTGTGTATTCAACAACAGCATAGAAGGTCAGAGATTCAAGCAACATTTCATCACGCCGATTTTCTGTTTTCTGAAACTCGTCCCATACTCGCTTCAGCGTTCGTAATGTCCGTTCTAGGCTTCCGACATTCAAGTGAATGCGCCAGATGCGCTCCTTGAGTTTTTCAACTTTCTGATTTCCGGAAATTTTGCAGAGTGACTGGCTTTGATCCATTTCTTTACCTCAAATAATTCGTATCAAGTCGCATTTTTGGCCCGTGCCAACACACTTTTTATCGTGTCAATGGATCGCGTCATGAAGCCGATTTTTTGAAAATCACTTTTTGGATTTTTCATCAATTTTTTGGCACGATCCAGGCACGGTCTTTATGGTAGTTGCCACAGCCAAAGCTCACAGGCTTTCACTCTGGTTTGCGGTCGTACCTTTTCTCTTGAGTCGCAGACTGCTGAAAAAAACCAGCGGTGAGGCCGCAATTACAATCAGTAGTACCAATGGACCCATTGGCCTTTCGCCATTTGCTCGCAGAAGGTTCGGAAAGCCAATAATGAAGTATAGAATGAAGAAGACGGCGGCTACCGAGATATTTACTCGGAACCTTACATGTTCCCTGGATCGCAGAGCATATCCTAGCCCAGACAAACAAAGACCAAACACCAACAAGCTAATCCAGTAAACCGCTGACGGGCCGGAACCGTCGCCCATTAGGCGAAACAAACCCGGCACG
>JAMPXM010000259.1 GCA_023701225.1 Pseudobdellovibrionaceae bacterium
AGGGAAGACTTTCGTGAAACGTTCGTTGACCTGCTCGAAGGTATCCTTGAAACGCTTGGAGCAAATGCGGTTGATGCGATCGATGACCTTTTTCAACTGCTCTTTGGCTTCGACCAAGTCTGCTTGTTGCTTACTCAAGAATTCGTAACGGGTGGCGACTTCGTCGTACTCTTCGATCGCCGCCAAATTCACATCACCGATCCGAGCGATTTTTTCGCGCAGATCCTTGAGCTGAATCTCAGCCTCGGCCGGATCACCTTCGCGATCTTTGTAACGATCAGCGACCTCCGCCAGATTCAGGATGTAACGCTCGCGCACCTGATCGCTCAAGTACACTTCCTTCATGCGCGCTTGCTCCAGGTGGAGCTTGGCTTCGTTCATCCGCGCTTGCAGCCGGTTGCGGTTCATCATGCGCTCGGAGACGAGCTTTTCAAGCTCACGACCCCGTGCGGAAAGACGTTCATATTCGTCACGGGCTACGGCCACCGTTTTGCCGAGCTCCTCGACCTCGGTGATCAAACGCTCCAAGCCGACCTTCTCCTGCTCGAGAAGAATCTGACCCGAAGACATCGTCTGCGTGCTCTTTTCGCTCTCATCCGCCATGCGCTCGAGTTGCGCGCACACGTCATTGTAGGAGCGCATGAGCATCTCGGACTGCCGCTCAAGGCCTTCGCTCTCCTGCGTCCGCGTCGCCGAGGTGACCTGCAGGCGGGTGACTTCTTCTTGCATCTCGTCGATGCCGCCTCGAACCTGAGCCAATTCCTCGGTGAGTTCTTGTGTGCGAGTCTCCAACTCCGCTTTGCGCTCACGCAACTCCGTCAGTCGACCATTGAGATCGTCGAGTTCGTTGCGGCGACTTTCGGCTTGCTGCGTGATTTGCAGAACTTCGCGCTCCTGGCGCTCGATCGCGTGGCTCGCGTTGGCAAACTCGTTCTCGGCGCGCTCGAGATCCTTTTTGAGGCTCACCATGAGAAGCTCTTGCTCGTTGCGCTTTTTCTGCGCCGATTCAAACTCTTCGATCACGCCCTTGAGTTGCTCTTCGAATTTCTTAAGCGCGGCCTGCGCGAGAGCGAGCTTTCCACTCCACTCCTCTTTGCGTTCGGAGAGCTCCTTGATTTCGCGGCGACGTTTCAATACGCCCGAGTCCGCGCTTTCCGCGGTCCCGCCCGTGATCACGCCCTCGTTAGACACGAGGTCACCTTCCAATGTGACAAACGTCCAACCCGGAAACTGCCCGCGGAGAGCGACAGCGGACGTGATCGAATCCACGACCGCCACGCCCTGCAAGATGCGCTGGACGACCGGCTTGAACTTCTCCGGCGCACGCACAACGTCTTGAAGAACTGCGCGTACTCCGGACGCCTGCACGATCGCTCCGTCGTGCGACACTGTTTCCATTCCACCTGCAGCGAACGCCGTCGGATAAAAGCTGGAGCGACCGGATTTCTTTTCTTTGAGATAGTCGACAGCACTCAACGCCTGATCCGGGCTTTCCGCGACGAGCATCTGCAACCGCGGCCCCAAAACCGATTCCATCGCCAATTCGAACTCGGCCGGGACTTCCACCACTTCCGCCACCGGCTGGAAGCGAGCCGCTCCGCCGCGTTCAGCTTCCGGCATTTGCTCGATACGCTGGCGCTGCCAGAACATCACCGACTTGACGCCTTCTTGGAAGCCTTCCAGGTTCGTCTGCAGGTTTTCCAAACCGTAGAGACGGCTTGTGACTTCGTTCAAATTGTCTTTAAAGAGATCGACTTCCTTGCGACGCGACTCAATTTCGCCTTGAAGGCGTTTTTTCTCCGCATCGAGCGTTTCCACTCCACGCGAAAGATCGAGCTGCATCTGACGTTCTTTTTCAAGGCTCGAGAAAACCTTGTTGCGACGATTTTCGAACTCGAGCTTCTTACCCAGGAGCTCTTCAAGTACGCCCCGCGCGTCGCTTTCGCGCTCTAGGATCGTCTCAATGGTTTCTTCCAGAGAAAGAGCCCGCGCCGAGATCGACGATTCCCCTTGGCTGACCGTCAAAAGCTCGCGCCGCGAGTCCGTCAACTCACGGTCGACCTCATCGATGCGTGCCTGTGCGGCCTCGTAGCGTGTCTTCTTCTCAATGAATTCCGTGCGTAACGACTGCGCCTCTCCGCGAATGACAGCGAGCGAGTCTTGCACTCGCTTCAAATCCGCCTCGAGTATTTCTTTGCGCGTCTGATTCTCCTGAAGGAGCGAACCGGTCATTTCTTTGTTGCGACGGGCCTGCTCGATTTCAAAGCGCAACTCTTGTAGCTCGGTTTCTTTCTTCTGCACGTCGGCTTTCATGCCGGCGTGGCGATTCTGCATATCCGCGACTTCGGTTTCGCGAATCGCGAGCTGCGTACGCAGATCTTCGAGTTCGGCCTCGTGCCCGGTGTTTTCGCTCTGAGCCGAAACATCCGCGGCCTCGGCTTCATTGAGTTCGGCCTGCAGACGTGCACTCGTCTCGCGCAAACTGACGTATTGACGCGAGCTCAACCACAGGTCGAGATCCTCGATCTCACGTTTTAAATTGCGATAACGTTCCGCGCGCTGCGCTTGACGTTGAAGACTGTCGATCTGGCGCTTGAGTTCATTGACGATATCGTGCAGGCGAACCAGGTTTTGCTCGGTCGAGATGAGCTTACGCTGCGACTCGCGTTTGCGCGCCTTGAATTTGGTGATCCCCGCCGCTTCCTCGATCAGCATGCGCCGATCTTCGGCCTTGGCCGTGATCATTTGTCCAATCATGTTCTGCTGGATGATGGAAAAGCCTTTGGCGCCCGCGCCGGTATCCATGAAAATTTCTTGAATGTCGCGAAGGCGTGCCGGCTCTTTATTGACGAAGTACTCGGACTCCCCCGAGCGATGGAGGCGGCGCGTGACCATGATCTCGGAATGCTTCAGATATTGAACCGGGAACGGGCCGCCGTCGTTCTCGAGTGTCAGCGAAACTTCGCACAGCCCCATCGGCGCGTAGCCTTCGGCTCCGGCAAAAATGACGTCCTCCATGGATGAGCCGCGCAAGTGCTTGGCGGACATCTCACCCATGACCCAGGTCAAAGCATCAACGATATTCGATTTACCGCAACCATTCGGACCGACGATACCGGTGATACCGGCATCAAACTGAATGACGGTGCGATCCTTGAACGATTTGAAGCCGATCAGCTCGAGCTTTTTGATTCTCAACGTTCAACCCTTTTCAACCAGCTTTTCAGCCAACTTTTCAATCAACTCTTCAACCGGCGCGGCACATCCGACACCGGTTCATAACTTCGCTTTTCATTTTTCTGCAGACCGTCGCGAATCCCGATTATTGCCACTACCCGCCATGCGAGTCATATGCTCACGACACGTGGGTTGCCGCGCAAAAAAACAGGATAGACCTGGCCTTAAGTCTTCACTCAACTCAGGATTGTGCACAAAATCAACCCCGAGTTGAAGTGGAGTTCACTTTCTCCCCATGATTGCCTTTTCAAGCAGCAGGATGCGGCGCACAACAGATCAGGACCACTCTTACAGGTTACTAAAAACAGAAAGGCCCGTGCTCGTTCGAACACAGGCCTTCCGCTATCTTCACTTCACCCAGTGCGCACAAATGTCACACTCAGCGTGTATTTCAGTAGCCGCCGCTCAAAAGAATCCGTCGTGCTTCTTCACGATCGCTAGAGAACCGGAACGTCCGCAGGGCGCGATGTACGTCTTGCACATCGACATTCAGGATCGGACTTAAGAGACGAGTCGCACGAAGACGATCGCTATCATAGTTGAATGTCGCCAAAATGCTTTCCAAACGATAGGAGCTGACACGACGGCCGCGACGTGACCAGTGGTCCACATATGTCTGCAAAAGTTCGAGCCGATCCGAGTCAAAACGCTCCGAACGCAGTTCTGTCACGACCGAGAGCACTTCCGAATCCGACACTTCCCACGAATGACGGCGATGATCTCGGTCACGACCGTAGTCGCCACGTCCATAATCACCGCGACCGTATCCTCCATCGTAACCACCGCCATATCCGCCACTGTAGCCGCCACTGTAGCCGCCACTGTAGCCACCACCGTATTCTCCGCCGCGGCCGCCATAAGTCACCTCAGTGGAAGTGACCTCGTTCCAGTTGCCGTAGCGATCCACGCACGCATGGCTGGTGGTCCGCTCCACACGGCCACGAACCCGAATTTCGCTCGAATATTCGCGACAACGACGGCTGGAATCCTGGCGGTAGTAACCATCACGAATCACTGTCACGCGACCGCGAGCACCCGTCCGCGAACGGTAATGGGAACCATCCCAATCGACATAGCCGCCGCCATTCAAGGCGCGAGCACGCGCTTCCGCGACCGCCCGGCGGTCGGCCTGATCTAACTCGTCACCAACAACCGCGCCGATGGCGCCACCAATGATGGCGCCGACAATCGTCGATCCCGCGTCCCCATCACCAGCGTCATGGCCGATGGCGCCGCCGATAATCGCACCGATAATCGCACCCGCGTCGCTTTTTTCTCCAGCGTTGGCCGTATGACCCGAAACCGCGGTCGTGAGCGAAAGGGCACCGACCAAGAGGGCTTTAGACAGTTTCATACTTCGAACTCCTATGCGTTGAAATCAATATGCGTTGAAATCAAAGTGGCACCTAAAAACCAAACGCAAGCCCACAAAGCAGAGATCGTGCCAGCCAAAAAGTCACCACCCG
>JAMPXM010000260.1 GCA_023701225.1 Pseudobdellovibrionaceae bacterium
CATCCCACCAAGGAGCGCCCTTGAGCTTTTCCATTCCGGTATATCCGTAGATGACACAGAGCTGAATCTGAATGAGGCGAAGCGAAACGCCACTCAGAGCAGAAGACCAAGACGAAACCGAAGAAACCTCCGCGCCTGCGGCACGAGCGACTCTCGCCCGCCACCAGGCTCGCACGCTGAACGCCCGATCATTCTCGCCAAGCACCAGATAGAATAACCAAAACGCCGACACGATATCGGCGCCGTAAACAATAGAAAGGTTTCGCTGCAAAAACGCCAAATGGAGGCACAGCGCCGCAAGCGCCGCCAAGCGCCGCCAAGCGACCAAAGAATCCAACACAGAGGCAGATGATCAAGCCCAAAAAAACAGCGTGCCAGGCCTCAGGCCGGCTCGCGACAATCTCATAGAGTCGCACACTTGGCCAAAGCGCTGGATCTATGATCTCAAACGGAGAGTCCTGCGGAACCGGGCTAGCCGCCGTAAAATAGTTCTCCACGCGCAAGTGCCGGAGCGAATACATGATAAGAAGATTGAGTCCAAAGAAAAATCGGAACAACCCAAGCGGCAAGAGATCGCGATCCGCGAACCAAAACTGATTCCAGTCATTCCACAAACGCGACCACGCGAAAATCAATCGAGATAGGATCTTGTTCACGGCTCTTCTCCGCGCTCATTTCCGCCCTCTGATCCTCGCTCGCAAGACACACGATGGCGCTGCATATCCACACGCTCTTGCATCTCTTGGAAAGACTCCCCAGACCAGGCCTTTTCGATTCCCGGCACAGGCTCAAAGACCGTCCGCATCACAATGGCAGCCGCCTCTGGGTGCTGACGACACAACCACGGGGCAAGAAATCTCTCCAACTTTACCGGATCGAGAGCGAAATATCGCAAGACATAGAGCGATCGAAAATAGGCGTCGCTGAACCAGCGATCGGATTTTGGCGGAGGAAAGACGCGCGGCTCATCGTCCAGCGACTCCATCTCCTCATTTTCCAATTCATATTCTAGATAGACGTTCGGCGACGGACCGGGAGAAAAGAACACCCAGGCATTGTTCATTGAAAGCGTATTCGCATACGGCACAAGCGCCCCGGCAATGGACCGCGCTTCGAGCGAACTCCCATTGGGCAAAAGCACGATCACCAACAAGTGGTAGATGACAAAGCCAGAAAGCAACGCCCGCGCGATGAGTCCTAGGCGTTTAGGACTTGAAGTCGTCAGATTCGACATCGCCGTCGCGAGTTTCGTCTAAATTGCCGCCGAGAGACTCATCCCAATCCGCATCCTCGGAAAGGACCGAGTCCATCTCGGCATCCATTTCCGCATCGGCATCCTCATCACCCTGCGCCGCACGCGTGCTCATCCCCTGCGAGAGCGACTCGATATCTTGACGGAACTCTTCGCTGGCTGCGGCGTCTGCATCGGCCGTCGCATCGGGCGCGACGGCTTCAGGAACCGCCGGCTCGGCGAGTTTGGCCTCGTAGCGCTTCAGCCACTTGACGTCCTTATCCTCTACCGCTTCGCCCACGGCCATCGCCTCGCGAATGTTGGCGGCCCGTTCCGAGTCGCGCTTATCACGTTGACGGATTTTTTCTTGCTCGAAGAACTCAGAACTCGTGTCGATCTGCGTGAGCGAGTCGGTAATTTTCTGCAGCTCTTCCTCGCCTTCGGAGTACGACGAACGCACGGTCTCCGACATTTGGTCGGTGAGGTCGGCGAGCTTCGGTTTTTCCACTTCCGCTTCCTCGCCGATCCCTTCCGGCAGAAGCTCATCGATTTCCGCCAATGTGGGGAGTTCCTTGATGTTCCGCAGACCGAAGATTTCCAGGAATTTTCGGGTCGTGCCGTAGAGCATCGGCTTACCAGGGCCTTCGCTCTTTCCTTGAAAGCACACCAGTCCCCGCTCCATCAAGGCGCGCACCAAGTGACCGCTTTCGACACCACGGATCTCATCGACCTCGTGTTTGGAGAGCGGTTGCTTGTAGGCGATGATCGACATGGTTTCCAACGCCGGTCCCGAGAGACGGAACGGACGAGTCTTCGACAGGCGCTTGAGATATTCGGCGTTATCGACTTTCGTGCGCAACTGATAACCGCCGTTGATTTCTTCCAGCGCAACACCTCGACGGCTGGCCGCGTACTCACTCGCGAGCTGATCCAAACAACGCGTGATATCACGCGTGCGGATATTGCTGCCTTTAAAAATCGTCTTGATCGTGGCCAAGGACACCGGCCGCTCCGACGTGAAGAGCAGCGATTCGATGATCGACTGCATGCGGTCGGCCTCGATGAATTCAGCCGGCCCCAGCTCCTCGTCCGCAAGCTGGCTCTCCTCTTCCGAGAGGTCCTCGATCGCCGCCGCGGCCGCGGCCGCCTCAGCGGCTTCCGCTTCGGCTTCAGCCTGAGCGCGCGCTTCGAGTTCTTCGACCGACTCAGGACCACCTTGTTCATCCTCAACGAACTCGCCATCCGACATCCGCCACTCGATCTGCGCCATCTCTGGCTCACGCCCGGATTCTTGGGGACTCGACTCCTCAATCACGGCTTGCGTCGACTCCTCCGCACAGGTGGCTGTCGGTGTTTCCGCAGTAGCAGATTCGTCTTCGAGCCAGCCATTCAGGGCGTTACCCGCGCTTCGAACCAAGTCTTTGAGCGCCGAGCGCGCGACCGTTTCTTCGGGAGAAAGGTCGGAGCCGTTGTCGTCAGCTGCGGTCGCGTCCAGGTCTTTTGGATCTTTTTCGATTTCTGCCATGCCAATTATCCCTATTTTTTATCGCTCAACCCATGGCCGAGCCGGCTTCCGGCTCCGACCCGACATCCCGCGCGGTTTCAAAATGCTCCGCCTGGAGCTTCTCTCGTCCCTCCGCAAGTTCGCTTGTCCCCATGTCCATTTCCATTTCCGCAGCGAGAATTTCCTCATCCGTCGCCGCGGCCGCTCCCGCATCCGCTGGACGTTCGCTTTCCACTCCCGCGTCGAGCGCGAGCTGCGGATCTGACTCGTTTTCTTCACGAGCGAGTTGTTCACCCTCATGCTCGAGACGCTCTTCCATCGCGTCGTCGATCACTTTTTGGGCGACATCTTCGGCGTCGATATTTTCGAATTCCTGTACGCGCTCCATGACGTTGCCTTCGACAGGCTTGCGGGCTTCGACATAGATCTCGCCATAGGTTTCGTTTTGAAAGAGATGGACAAACCCCATTCGTCCCAGCTCCAAGAGCGACAAAAACGTGATCAGAACCTGACCACGTCTTTGCGGGCCTTCGGAAGTGTTGATGAAATCGCCGAACCGAACACGCGACCCGACGATGAGGCGGTCTTTCATTTCCATGATGCGCGACGCGATCGATTGGACTTTGGCCCGCACGTTATGCACGGCGCGGTTCATGCGCTTGATGGCCTTGCGATAGGATGCGATCAGCGAGAACAGACCGTCTTCCTCGGTGATGACCGCGCCTCCCTGACCATCATCTTGAGCATTGAAATCAAATTCCATGGCGGATGGCCAAACATCTCGCCCCAGGATCGGACGTTCATAGAGTTGTTTTGCCGCGTCTTGATAGCGCTGATATTCGAGCAGCTTCTGCACAAGCTCTTTACGCGGATCTTCTTGCTCAACGACCTCGCCGACTTCGTTGTACTGCGGAAGCAGCATGCGAGACTTGATGTGGATCAATGTCGCGGCCATGGCAACGAACTCGCCGGCCACTTCGAGATCGAGCTCTTTCATCATACGGATGTAGTCGAGGTACTGCCGCGTGATTTCGTTGATATTGATATCGAAGATGTCCATCTCCTCTTTGCGGATCAGATAGAGGAGCAGCCCCATCGGGCCTTCGAATTTTTGTAAGTGAACTAAGTATCCCAAAGTCCCCTCGAACTCATTCGCCAGATTCAAAAACGCGAACCGATTCGACCCGCTTGGGGCTTCCCCTCAAGCCGAAATTTCAGTCGCACGGCTACTCTATCCGATGAATCGACGCCCCTCACTTGAACTACCACGACGCCACCAAACCCGCGCGCCGATGGGAAGCCAAGGAAGGATGCACCCGATCAGATCAACCTCTTGACACTCTTCGGCGTCAATTCAATCAAGACCCCTTGGGACAATGCAAGACTTCTTTTAAAGAGCATGAGGTTTTAGGCCGAATCTCATTGAATTTGCTTAGTTTTTGGGCTCAGAAATTCAGAATCCAAGCGCAAACCGAAGCAATCCGTCAGCGGCCCATCCAGCCGGCGCGGTCACGATGCGCAGCAGGCCTGACACAAACAACATCAAAAGAATCATGCTCGACATATTCTGCGCGTTCTCAAGCTTGTCATTTAAAGCGGCCGGAAGAAACCGCGCCAGAACCTTTCCGCCATCCAATGGATGCAATGGGATCAGGTTAAAGACCGCTAAAATCATATTGATATAAATAAAACCTCTGGCGACGCTCAAACCAAACCCAGGCCCTCCCTCAGGCCTCATCAAGGTTTCCGGAGCAACCATCACCACGATGGCCAATACGCCCGTCGCGACAAGCGCCAGGAACACATTGCTCATCGGACCCGCGAGAGCCACCAGAAACATGTCATTGCGCGGCGTTTTCAGGTTTCGCGGATTCACTGGCACCGGTTTGGCCCAGCCAAACAGCGGCACGTGCGTAATGACAGCGACCAGCGGGAATATGACCGTCCCGAGGAGGTCGGCATG
>JAMPXM010000261.1 GCA_023701225.1 Pseudobdellovibrionaceae bacterium
GACTGGCCGACTTTCACGCGTCGCCCACGCAATTTTTCGCAGAGCGTGGGTGCAACCATACCCTGTTCATAAAGAACAATGACCGTCGACCCCATGCGGAAGACGCCGAACTCTTGCCCTTTTTCAAGAGGCTTGGGCGGATCATAGGAACGTTCTCGAGCCGCCCGTTCGTCCGCACGGGACGTCGTTGAAATGGATTCATCGAAACTGACCCCGATGTCGCCGACGTTGGTCGCTGCGACCATGACAACGGCGACACGTCCCTGTTCCGTCTGAAGAATGGCGATCACACGCTCATTGACCGAAAACAAATTCTCGATCGCGCCCACACTCCACTCATTCACGGGCCAGAGCTCGCCCGGAACATGGCAACTCCAAACCACGTCCCCTGTCACCGGCGAATGGACGCGGTGATAATCGGTCGGGCACAAATAGTACGTGAAAAAAGTTCCGCCCTCGAACACCTGAGCCCAGTGCTGGCTACGCAAAAACTCCGGAAGAGAATAGGTTTGTCCCTTAGCCTGGATCAACTGCAGTTTCTCAACTGAGCCCGCCTCGGTGATCACGCTGTCGGCCGGATGCACGAGACCGGATCCGATCGGGCGTGCGCCAGGCTTGAGCCGACGCGTGAACAGATCGCCGATCGTGCGATAGTGCTCCAGCGGATATTCGGCCTCGGACATATCAATCCGATAATATCGAGCGAACAATTCCACCGATTTCCGGCCTAAAGGACCAGGTAAGGGTGTGTGAACGAGTCGGCCGACATGGCGACTGAGCTCGCCCTTTGGCAAAAGCGGCATCATCAAGCTGAGTAATTGTTTCTTCACTCGGGCTCCTCCACACGACTGGCAGGCGGAATTCAGTGTCCCTGAGTTTTACGCCGGCAGGCAAGCTGTGTTATCTTCACCACCAGATGAGTCAGACCTTTCGCGATCTCAAAATCGGCCTGGATGAATCGCTCGACGAACAGTTGTCGTGGCTTTTGCCGGGCTACTCGCAGTACCGCGTGCTTCGCAAGTCCGTCGATGCCCGCCGCTCAAGCGCCCCCCACTGGGTGTATACAGTGGAAGTCTTCGGCCCTGGCGAAACCCCGCCGGAGATCGACTTTTCGCTTGAGCGCATTTCGCCGCCGGCACAATCGCCACGCCCGCTGATCATCGGCTCCGGACCCGCTGGCCTTTTCGCGGCCATCCGCCTGGTGGAGCGCGGAATCCCCTGCACACTCCTCGAACGCGGCTCGCAAGGGGGCAAGCGGATCCAATCCATCAATCGCTTCTGGCGATATGGGGAACTTGATCTGGAGAACAACGTCTGCTTCGGTGAGGGCGGCGCCGGACTCTACTCCGACGGAAAGCTGATCACTCGGATCAAATCACCCTATATCCCTTATGTGATGGATCGCCTCGTCCGCTTCGGTGCACCTGAGGAAATTCGCTATCTCGCCAATCCGCATGTCGGAAGCGACCGAATCCGGCGCGTGATCCCAAAAATCCGCGAATATCTGCAAGCCAATGGCTGTGAAATTCACTTTGACACCAAGATGACCCGACTCCTCACCGAGAACGATCGTGTTCTCGGCGTCGTGGCGCACGACGGCCGGGAGTTCCGCTCCGACCATGTGATCTTGGCGACCGGACACTCGGCAGAAGATGTATTTGATCACCTTCGTGACATCGGCGTATTCATGGAAGGAAAATCCTACGCTTTGGGTTTGCGCATCGAGCATCCGCAAACTGCGATTAATAAGATTCAATATCGCGCGGCCGCCGATCATCCCGCACTAGGTGCCGCGAATTACAAACTTGCATCCCATGACGACCAACGCGGAATCGGCGTCTACAGCTTCTGCATGTGCCCCGGCGGCTATGTTCTCTCCTCCGGCACGACACCTGACGGCTTGGTTTCCAATGGCATGAGCAATTATCACCGCAATTCGCCGTTTGCGAACGCCGCGGTTGTGGTGACGGTCGACCACGACAAACTCTTTCAAAAAGAACTTTTCGGTGGACTTGAATTCCGCCGACGCTTGGAAAAAGCGGCCTTCCAAGCCGTTCGCGCGGCCGGAGGGACACGCGAACTTCCGGTTCAAAAAGTCACGGACTTCCTCACGGGTCGCCTGGGTTCGGCCCTACCTTCCAGCTCCCCCTCTGGCGTGGTCGCGACCCGCTTGGACCAACTCCTCCCGGATTGGATGGTCAAAGATCTGCGTCAAGCGCTCGAGCGATTCGACACACAGATGCGTGGCTTTATCAGCGAAGAAGCGCAATTTCATGGAGTCGAGTCGCGCACCTCATGCCCTGTGCGTATCACGCGCGACACGGATACCTTGGAGTCCGTCAGCCACAAAGGGCTCTACCCGACGGGTGAAGGTGCTGGCTATGCCGGAGGAATCACCTCGGCCGCCTGTGACGGCATCCGTGTCGCCGAGGCCATTGCCACGTCCTTGTCGTCGCAGTCACTTACGCGCGCCCACGTATAACTCATCAAAAAAATGCCGTGCCATTTAGGCCCGACATTGGCCGCACACTTTTGAACCTCTCGTGACACGTCGACAGCGATTCGTGCACATGATCACGAACGCCACTGTCACTGACGAAAGTTCCGCTAAACTCCATCTCCAATGGGCGTGGCTGAAACGGAGAGCGCTCACCCGGAGGTTGTCATGTCAGGTGTCCTGTCAGATGTCAGATCGACGGAGTCGTATTGCAAATCTCAGCGCACGTCTCGACACGCGAAGAGAGGGATCGTCCTTTTTCTGATGTCACTGATGACCTGGGTCGGCTGCGGAGGCGATGACGGCAACGGAAACGTGCCGATTTCGACGATTGGCGAGGATCAACCGACGCCATCGTCATCGCCGACACCCACTCCGTCGCCATCGCCCTCCCCTTCTCCCTCGCCGTCACCCACTCCCACGGCCCTGCTCTGGCGCCAGGTGTTCTTTTCTGACCTCTTACCGGATCCTCCGCCCCAATGTGAGCAACCGGAGGAGTTCCGCATTCAAGACAATCGCACCTGGCGCTGGGGATTTTGTGAGGAGACCAAATCAGGACAGATCACGGAAGCAGAGCTGAGCGAGCTCAACCGTCGCGTTCGAGCCGTCATCGCTTCCGGAATCGAGAGTCAATTTTGCCTGGAAATTTCTTATGAGGGCCGACGGCTTCTGGATATACGCCTCCCCCCGCAGCGAGACATTCGGGTCCATGATCTCGGAAGAAACGGAAGTTGCTACCGAGCCGATATCGGTCCGGTCGACGCTCTTGAAGAGTATGTCAATGAGCTGCGCACAAAGTACGCTGGGTTCTCGACGTCTGGAGGCGCCTAGGAGACATCTTGAAAACGACTGGCGCACAAATTCAGCTCTGATTTCGCATTCAGCCCGTCGAGATTACCAGGCCTCGAATTCCAACTCGCGATGGCTGCGGAAGAGCATAAAAAAAGGGGCGTCAGTTCGATGCGCCCCTTTTGCGACGGTGATTTTTGAAATCCGTCTTATTCCACTTTCATTGCAGTTCCTTCGAGGATCACGCACTGACCTTCGGCAAAGAACTGAGCATCTGAAATATACGACGCCTTGGTTTCGCTCTGCGCACGCGCGATAACCTCGTCCATCAGACCGATCGTGCTTTTTTTTCCAGCGATTGAATCTTCGCCCATGCAGTAACGAGCATTCACCGGACCGACCGGCTTTGCTTTGTAACCAGACACGAACGATTTTTCAGTCGTGGAAACGGCTGGTGTGCTCAACAAGGGGTAGCGAGTTGCGCAACCCGCGAACGCGAACAACGCGAGAATCGCCAAAATCATGTTTCTCATTTGTAACCCGCTCCTTTCACGACCAGACAATTCTTCGCGACAATACCGGCGTTGAAGCCGTCATGAGACGTGCTTACATTGTTGATGTAGCGAAGAGTCTCTCCGTTGCCCTTCTTGCTCCATTGGTCCGAGAAAGCTTCGCCCGCGCCGATTCGCGCGTTGGCCATCGCTTTATCGAGCGTCGGAGCTCCACCCATCTGGTAGCCCAGAATCGTCCACGTACAATCCGCTCCGCGAACCGGACCAACGGACTTACCGGCACTCACATCGTCGTCGTAAGAAATCATTTTCACATTTTCCGCGTACGGATAATGCGTACATCCAGACAAAAGCGCGAGTCCTGCGACACACGCCAAAATTCGATTCAACACGGCCCCTCCATGTGTTTCTGAAATCAACTGATCCAATCCACATGATTCGATCAGACAAACTCATCAGACAAACTCATCAAACAAAATCATACGAACTGAAAATGGAATAGACCTAGTTTGATCCGACTCGATCAATCGGGTCAACGACTGGAAAGAAAATGAATTCGATTGACGCGCGACCGAACGCACGACCGAACGCGCGACCGAAGAGATCTCAAAAGCCCTCGAAGTGTTTCAGCATCGACAAAACAGAAGTAAGCAGCCGACATGGCGCCGGAGAAAAAGAAAAGTCCCATTCCTAATGCGATTCCTAGGTGGAAGAACAGGCCGAAGGCGAGCATGTATTTCCGAAATGGCTTCAGCCATACGAGCACCGGAAAATACACCTCCCACAAAAGTGCCGAATGCGTCATCACTCCAACCAGAGCCGGCGCCGACTGCAGAAAACTCAAGTCTGCGACCATCAGCTGGCTGTTGCCGAATACACCCC
>JAMPXM010000262.1 GCA_023701225.1 Pseudobdellovibrionaceae bacterium
CGTCGCGATATTTAGCAACGGTTCTTCTCGCAATCTGAATACCATCTTTCTTGAGCAAGTCCACGATCTTCTGGTCTGACAAGGGATTGCGGTGGTCTTCGCTCGAAACAAGTTCCTTGATCTTGAGTTTGACTGACTCGCTGGCCAACGCGTCGCCGTCGGATGTCGAAATTCCAGAGTTGAAGAAATATTTCAGCTCAAAAATCCCGCGGGGCGTGTGCACATACTTCGCTGTCGTCACCCGGCTCACCGTCGATTCATGCATACCGATGTCGTTGGCGATATCGCGAAGAATCATCGGCTTGATGAACGCCGGACCTTTATCGAAGAAATCCTTCTGATGCTTCACGATCGACTCGGTCACTTTGTAGATCGTTCTCTGCCTCTGATGGATCGACTTGATCAACCAGACCGCCGAGCGCAACTTCTCTTGAATGTATTCTTGCGTGCCGTCTTTATCCTTCGGTGTCGTCGCAGCGGCCGCCGCCTCTTTGCTCGACTTCAGGATGTTTTTATAGAGATTGGAAATCCGCAGGCGCGGTAACCCATCCTCGTTCAACGACACCATATAGTCGTCGCCGACTTTATAAACATACACATCTGGCTGAACATAGTGCGTATCGTTCGGCATGAACGAACGACCCGGCTTCGGGTCCATCGTGTAGATGATTTTGCACATCTCGACGACGTCGTCGAGTTCGAGGTTCATCGCCTTGGCGATGCCATCGTAATTTTTCTTCTCCAGATCTTTCAGGTGATTCTTGATCAGGTGAACAAGGTCCTTGGTGTCTTCCTGCAAGTGCTTGGCTTGGATCAGCAAACATTCTTGCAAATCACGCGCGCCGACTCCGGGAGGATCAAACTCCTGAACGAATGGCAACACGCTCTCCAAATCCTCGGCGGACACGTTTTCTTCCGCGGCCATGTCCGCAAACGGCACTTTGAGATAACCGTCATCATCGATATGGCTGATCAAAATGCCGCCAAGAACCTGTTCTTCGTCGCTGAATCCCGACAGGCTCATCTGCCACATCAGATGGTCGTAGAGCGACTGGCTGGTCGAGATCAGATTCTCGTAGTTCATGATCTCTTCGGAACCACCGGCCATATTCGTATGAGTCGGCTTGTACTGGGCGTCGATATACGCTTCCCAGTCGAATTCATCCTGCTTTTGCGGATCCTGGTCGGTGGGAGCGTTATCGCCTTCGACGCCTTGAACTTTCTCTTCTGCGGTCGCGGCTTCTTCCGCCTGCACGTCGCCGGTTTCTTCCAAAACCGGGTTCTCATCGAGCTCCTTACGGATTGCCGTTTCGAGTTCCATGCGCGAAAGCTGGAGGAGCTTGATTGCCTGCTGAAGCTGCGGCGTCATCCGCAACGTCTGCGACAGGTTCATCGACTGCTTCATTCCAACGGCCATTTGGTCTCCCTGACGCTGAAATCCACGATTCTCAAAGCTTGAAATTCTCGCCCAAATAAAACTTGCGCGCCAATTCGGAGTTGGCGACTTCCATGCTCGGACCGCTCACCTGCACCTGACCGTCCTTCATGATGTAGGCAAAGTCACAGATGCCGAGCGTCTCTCGCACGTTGTGATCTGTTATCAGGACGCCGATGCCACGCTTTTTGAGCTCGAGAATGATATTTTGAATATCCGCGACGGCGATCGGGTCAATGCCGGCGAAGGGTTCGTCCAACAGTATGAATTTCGGATCGCCCGCCAACGCGCGAGCGATCTCCACGCGTCGACGTTCACCGCCGGACAAGGCGTACCCATAGCTGTCGCGGATATGCCGCACGGAAAAATCATCGAGGAGGTGTTCCAACCGCTCTTCCTTCGCCGAGCCCGAAATCCCGTGCGCTTCCAGCGCCACGATGATGTTTTCGCTCACGGTAAGCCGACGGAAAATACTCGCTTCTTGCGGCAGGTAGCTGAGACCCACGCGCGCGCGCTGAAACATCGGCATATTGCGGATCGACAGATCATTGAGCAGGATGTCGCCTTCATCCGGTGAGACCAATCCGACAACCATGTAAAAGCTGGTCGTCTTGCCCGCACCGTTAGGCCCCAAAAGTCCCACGACTTGGCCGGCTTCAATATCAAAAGAAACCTGATTGACGACCCGTCGCCCCTTGAACGTCTTCGCAATATCACGCACATGAAGTCGCGCGCTCATCGACCCGCCTTATCTTGCGTGGCAGATTCGATTTTCGCCTTCGCGTTGGAAACGCGTACTTCGCGGCCGCCTTTGAGAAAGACGATCTCCTCGCCGATCAATTCATCGCCACTCTGCACGACACGCGGCGTACCGCTGAACACGAAGCGGTCTTCTTCGAGATGCACGCTGACTTTCTGGCTGGTCGCCCACTTGTCGACGTCCGTCACCTTCACCCCACCCGCAACTGTGATCGACTCAATCGTGTCACCATCGGGTTTGTAAAGGAAGCGGGCTTCAGGTCCGGTGATCCGGAGCGTGTCGACATCGATAATGACATGTCCGAGAAAACGAGCCGAGTTCGTTTTGCCGCTGAATACAGCGCGTTCACTGGAAATCGCGGCCAGGCGGCCGTTGTCGATCGACTTCTTAGCGCGCACGTTCTGAGCGACGGTGATTTCGTTCGTATTCATGTCCGCGACCAAGTCTTTTCCAGTCATGCGCAAGCGCGTCCCGTTTTCTTCTTCCGGGCCGATCATTTCGATATCGTGAGGCGTCACCAAACGCCGGCTGGCGGAGTCATAGTCTAAGGCTTCAGTTTTGAATGTGTAGTTGTTTGTCGAGCGCGTCACGACGTTGCCTGAAATGCGGATGTTGTTTTTTCTCACGTCCACATCGCCCCGGTTTCCCGTCACTGTGTAGGTCACTCCGCTTTCCCCGAAGAACTTCACTTTCACGTTTTCAATGATCCAATCTTCATTCTCATTCATCCGCACCGCGCGAACGGCATCCAGTTCCCACTCCTTGGCTTCCCCTTTGGAACCAATCGAGGACACGCCCTGCATTGTATGTGCGGCCATTTGGTCGCCGCTCTCGGTCACCGTCGGCGCCGCGGGCTCTTCCTGAGGGACTCCGACTTCTTTCGGAGCCATGATAATGATTTCCACCACGAGAATCGCGAGCAGGAGGCTCAGTATGAAACTGTTCCTCCTATTCATCGCTGACTCCCTCCCTGATAGCCCCACCCGCTGAACTGACATGTCACCGGTTTTGCATGTCAAAGTATAGCACGAGGATGGCATGCCTTTGGCAGCGATAAATGCAACGCCGCCATTCTAGGCTGTGTTTTGAATTTAGCACTGTGCCAAATTCAAAACACAGCTTCAAGCAGAGATGCAGAGCAGTCGGAATCACCAGACCGTGACGGACCGACCTAGGTCCGAATCCGATCTCACCTTGAGACATCATCGGAGCGACGCCGGAACATGGGTGCAAGACCGGCAGCGTCAAGAGCTACGACTTTCGTCCCATCGCGCTTGACCTCGCAAAACATCAATTCACCTCGCACGTGTCTCAAGTTCGACCGCCCGAAGTCCGATAGAAAGGCGTGGCTGGAAAAATGTGGTTTGTTTATTCCAACGATGTCGTCAGCGGACCCTTCGATACGCAGAAGGTGCAGGAGCAGCTGAGTCTTGGCAATTTCAACGCCAGCAGCTTCATTTGGTGGAAGGGCCAGCGCGAATGGATGCCGATCCAGCTCTGGGAAACGCAGCTCAAGCAAATTCTGAAAAACGAAGGTGAGAAAACCCAAGCGCCGGTTTGGTATCTGGATACGAACGGCACGCCGGTCGGCCCACTCACGCAAAACGAAATGCTCGCCCACCTGCGCGGCCTTCAGAACCTCGGCCGCGTCCGTCTATGGACGGTCGGCATGAACAAGTGGACGAATCTTTTCGAGCTGCATGAGATCATGGACCAACTCGGCATGAGTCGTCGCGAAAACGCGCGCGCGCCGCTGATGGGCACCGTCGCGGTCTCGCGCTTGTCTGAAGATTCACAGCCGATTCTCGCACGCGCCGCCTCGATCAGCGTGGCGGGCATCGGAATCAATGAAGCTCACGGGCTCACCAAAGGCGAGACCGTGCAGCTGGTACTCAAAAGTCCTGAATTCCCGCATCCGATCCGCTTGCAGGCGATGGCTGTCTACGTCACTCCACAAGGATATGCCGGTCTGAAGTTCACGGCAGCACACCCGGAGACGCAATCGCTTCTCTTTGATTACGTCAAACGCTTCAGCGCGATCGGCGAGAGCGCTCGCAAGAGCGCGTGAGCCGAACGTAGGATCTTATTCGGTCGCGGCGGGAGCACCGCCCGGCACGGTTCCGGCCGGAGTTTTGAGAACCGCGAAGTTAATTTCGCCAGCCCCGGCTTCTTTTACCGTGTACATGACTTTTTTGATCGTCAGGAAGTCGATGTTCTTATCGGCCTGCACCGTCACACGCCGGTCATCTTCCGGCTTCGGCTCGCCCTCACCTTGCTTGGTCTGCTCGACGGCTTGTTTCACTTGGCTCAAGCCCATCAAACGACGCTCTTCCGCCTTGGCTTTGAAGGAGTCTTGCAGGCGCGTGTAAAGCGAGTTGATCATCCAATCCTGCTGCTCTTTGACGTCATTGAAGCGCGCCACGACCTCGCGGTTGAGCAAGATATTCAGCTTA
>JAMPXM010000263.1 GCA_023701225.1 Pseudobdellovibrionaceae bacterium
AAGGCCGTCGACGCGCGCAAAGCGCAAAAAATCGGCCTGGTCGATAAGGTCGTGCATTCGAGCATTCTTGAAGAACAAGCCATCGCGTTCGCGCAGAGCCTGATTGCGGAAGGCAAGGGCAAACGCCGCAAGCAGTATGCACCCGCAAAGCCCATGGATAAAATTCTCGATTCCGCTCTTGGGCGCCCGGTGGTGTTTGGCCAAGCCAAGAAAATGGTGCTTAAGCAAACGCACGGGCATTATCCGGCGCCGCTGAAGGCGTTGGAGGTCATCAAGAAAACCTATGGCATGCGCGATCGGGCGGCGGCACTGGCCGCGGAGGCCGACGGTTTTTGCGAAGTCGCGGTGACCGATGTCAGCCGAAACCTGATCAACGTTTTTTTTATGATGGAATCGGTCAAGAAAAAGACCGGAGTGAACGGCGATGTCAAACCGTTGCCGACCCGCGCGATCGGCGTGCTCGGTGCCGGCACGATGGGCGGCGGTATCGCTTACGTCGGAGCGGACAAAGGCATCGATGTGCGTATGAAGGATATTTCCAATGATGCGCTCGCCAAAGGTTTCGAACACGCGCGCGGGATTTGGGAAAAGCTTTTAAAAAAGCGCAAGATCACGCACTACGAGCTCACGCAAAAAATGAATCGCGTCACGGGCGGGCTCGATTATTCGGGTTTTGGTCAGTTGGATGTCGTCATTGAAGCCATCGTTGAGGATATGAAAATCAAGCAGAAGGTGATCGGCGAGACGGCGGCGAAGTGTAAGCCCGATTGCATCATCGCGACCAATACGAGTTCGCTTTCGGTGTCCGAGATGAGCAAGGGACACCCGAATCCGGCGAATTTTGTCGGCATGCATTTCTTCAACCCGGTCGATAAAATGCCGCTCGTCGAAGTGATTCGTGGTGCGGCGACGAGTGATGTCGCTGTGGCGACGATTTTTGAGTTGTCGAAGAAAATGGGAAAAGTTCCGGTCGTTGTCAAAGACGGCCCGGGATTCATCGTCAATCGCCTACTTGTGCCGTACCTCTTGGAAGCCATGTTCTTGATGGAAGACGGCATGAGCATTGAGACGGTGGATGACGCTTACGTGAAAGAATTCGGTATGCCGATGGGTCCATTCCGTCTGATTGACGAGGTGGGCTTGGATGTGTGCGTGAAGGTCGCCAAGATCTTTCACGAGTCGCTTGGTGCACGAATCGAGCTGCCTCCGGCTCTCGCGAAGTTCGGCGCGACCGGTCGCCTCGGTAAGAAGAACGGCCGGGGATTCTATAAGTATGACGAGCGCGGCAAGAGCCAAGGCGTGGATGAAGCGATTTATGGTGAGCTCGGGCTCGGCACGCCGACGAACAAGCTCAAGAGCAGCGAGGTCATCGAGCGCGGTATCTTTACGATGATCAATGAGGCCTCTTTGGCTCTCATTGAGGAGCGTATCGTCGAATCTCCTGAGGAAGTCGACTTGGCGATGATCATGGGCACCGGTTTTCCGCCCTTCCGCGGAGGATTGCTCCGGTACGCCGATACGGTTGGCACCAAGAATATCGCCGACGCTCTCGAAAGATTCGCTGTGCAATACGGTGCGCGCTTTAAATCATCGAAGCCTTTGGCGAACATGGCCAAAACGGATCGCCGATTCTATTGAGCGAGCTCCTTTCTATAGCTCTATAGCCTTGTAATTCTGCAGCCGAAGACTGTCTAGAAAACTGACGCTTGTGCGCCGGGGAGGTCACCTCCCCGTGTGGCACGGAGAAACAGGGCCCCAAAGGCGCCTAGATTCAATCTGAGGCGGCACCAACCTTGCGATACCTCCGGTCAGAGGCAAGGAGTGTCGGCCATGAAAAAGATCATGTTTCTTATGCTGATCGCAGTGATGGGACTCGGAACCGGCTGCGGTGGCAAAAACAAGAAAGCACCGATCACCAACGCGGAAGGGCGCCAAGGGCGCTCCGGCGGCGATGGCGTGAGCACATCCACGGATATCACGCTCAATGGCGGAATTTATCAAGGGCAGGATAGCTCCAGTGAAGAGTTTCAGGATGTCCTGCGGGGTTTTGTCAATGCCGTGATCCCCGAAGATTATCTCGGATTCGTGAATGGTGACTTCTATACGGATGACTCGCGTACGGGATTCGTTTTCGGCGGCAAAGTCTATGCGCAAAGCGGTCGTATCACGCAGGCCGGAAGCTCGGGTCGTGTGGCGATCACGGCCAACAGCCGCATGCTGATGTTGATTTACGATGAATTCGTGGGCACTACAGACCCCTCGGGCAAAACGGTTCCGCCGATCCCGACCTTTTTGACTAGCGCTTCAGGTTACGTCGAGGGCAACCACGCCTACCTGAAGTTTTGGGACTCCCGTGGTTGGGTGACGTTGGATGGAACATTCCAGCCGAACGGAGACTTCCACGCCAACGTCGCCTACGATAACCAAGTCCGGTACGACGGGCAGGGGGCTGGCGGCGCGGGAGACATCGGTTTTGCTGTCATTCGCTCCTGCTCCTTCTTTGTCTGCAACTAGCGGTATCGCAACCCCACGATTTGAGATTGATTGCGCGGTGTGCCCACAGGTCTAATCCCCCTTTGAGGGGACTTTACAGGTGGCCAATCGCTTTCAATTTGAAAAGCAGATCTTAGACTGCGTCGTCGGTGGTGTATCCGCGCTGGATATCCCGCGTCTGAATTTGAAATCTCTCGACGAGAGTCGTCAGTTTATTCTCGCCTACGGCTATGATCTCGACGATGAATCGCATCGCGAACAACTCTGGGCCGCGCATCGGCGCGCGGTGGCGTTGATCAAAGATCAGTTGATTGAAGAGGGCGAACACATTCCCGAAGAGCTCTATGACCCTGCCAAGCTCACCGATCTTTGCCAACTTTTGGTCTATGCGAGTGATCGAAATCCGGAACGGCGCGAGTTGCAGAAATGGGCCTGCGCCGTGCTGCGTGTGATGCATGTGTTCGTGCACCTTCGTAACGATCTTTTTGGCGCGTTCTCCGACGATATCCAGGCGCAAATTCTCAAGCCATTGCAAGATGTGATCTCCGATGATCCCGTGGCGGGATCGGTCCTGCTCGGTAAGTCGATCGATTTCGAGGGGATCAAGCTCCATAAGTTTGAAATCAAGCCATTTAAGACTTCCGCCAGCTCTGTGATCAAACTTCTGGCGCGCCCCGAGAAGGTTGCGCTCACGCTCCTGGATAAACTCGGCGTTCGGTTTGTCACTCGCACGGTCTATGACTCCTTTCGCGTCGTGCGTTTTTTGGTCGAGCGCCACATCGTCAGCTATCCGCATATCATTCCCGATCAGAGCAACAACACGCTCTTCCCGTTGAACGTCTTCATGGAAGTCATGCGTGAGCTCAATGCAAAATCGAATGCCGCCGACCCGAACGCCCAGGAAATGGAGCCCGTGGCGGTCGAGGCGCTGTTGATGAAGCGCATGACAGAAGCGCGCGGACGCGCGGAGTACTTGGAAAAATTCAACGAGTTCTCGGGCGCCGAGCATCGGTTCATCAAGTTCATCAATCGGAAGCTCGTGAGCGTCACCGTGGGTGAGAACGAAAGCCGGCAGAAATTCCGGTTCTTCTATCCGTATGAAATTCAGGTGATGGACTACAACACCTATGTCAACAACCTCAGTGGTCCCATGGCGCATGACGAGTACAAGGCTCGCCAGCGCAAGCGTGCGCGAGAACGCGTTTTGGGTCTGCGGCCGGCGGAAGCGGCGAAGGGGTCGTCGACGTGATTCGGGTGCTCTGCGTGGTGCGCGCCGTTCTCGGCGTGCTGGCGACGGTCCTCTTCACCGGCGTCATTTGTTTGTTGGTATTGCCGCTGGCGGCGCTCGGGCGGATGGCAACGGTCGATCGACTCCTTCTGCTCTGGGGCCGAACGATCTTGGCGTTTTTCAATGTCAAAGTGCAGTTGCACGACATGAACAATATTCCGATGGATCGAGGTGCTTTGGTGTTGTTCAATCACCAGAGCCATTTTGATATCCCATGTCTGTCCGGACATATGCCCAAGCGCATGCGCTTCGGCGCCAAGTACGAGCTTTTCAAGATCCCATTTTTTGGCGCGGCCATGCGCGCGGTCGGCACGCTTCCCATCCTACGCGAGAATCGCAGCGAAGTTTTTCGAATTTATCGCGAGGCGGAGTCGAAACTCGCGGGCAATTGGAGCTTCGCGCTCGCTCCCGAAGGGACTCGTCAGGCGCGGCCTGAAATCGGAACCTTTAAAAAAGGCCCGTTTCTATTCGCCGTCAATGCCCAGGCGCCGATTTTGCCAGCCGTGATCGCCGGAGCCTACGATGTGCTTCCGAAGGGCAAGTGCCTGCCGAATGCGGACCGCTGGACAAGAACCGTGCACTTGCGGTTTCTGCCGCCCATTGAAACCAAAGGGATGAGCATCGCGGACGTACACGCGCTCACCCGGCAGACGCAGGAAAAAGTCGTCGCCGCATACGCCGACCTTCGCAAGCTCCCGACGGAGCCGCATTGATCAATTTCCAAGAAGGTCGCGGCGCGGATAGCTCCAAGGTGGAATGCGTCCGGGGCAGTCGCGTGATTCCTCGCCCACCAAGGGCAATGTCGTAAAGTTGTTTTCGCCTTGGGAGAGAAAGCGCCAATCCGTAGCGCGCGCGGCGTTC
>JAMPXM010000264.1 GCA_023701225.1 Pseudobdellovibrionaceae bacterium
CCCGACGAACGTCCTGCCTGAGGGTGCCAGGCCCTGTTTCCGGACACACCGTGTCCGGAAACAGGGCCTGGCACCCTCAGGTGCGGCTGGCGAGTTCGGTGTCGCGGAGGGCGGCTTTTTCGAAGCTGTAGCGGAGGGCTCGTTCGATTTCTAATTCGCGCATCGACTGCAGACCTGCGGCTGTGACGCCTTTTTTGGATACGACTTTGTCTTGCATGTCCTGCAGCGGCACTTGCGGCTGGCGTTCCGCCATCAGTGCCGCGCCTAGAAATGTTTCGACCGTCATCTTGCGCGCGCTCTCCGCGGAGAACCCGTGTTCTTCCAACCATTCTTGCCAGTACTGCATCAACTCCAACACGAAACCGGTCCCGCTGCCGCACGAGACGGTGAGCGCTTGGAATTCTTCGCCCTCTTCGCAGCGAACCACGTAACCAAGAGGTGCGAGCAATTCACGCACGGAGTTCTCGGCGACCTGCGCGCCCGTCGACAAACTATAACCGACGACCGCGCGACGAATGCTCGCCGGGGTGTTCGGCATCACTCGCACAAGCATCGGCACATTCGGCAAAAGCGCTTCCAATGATTCCATTGGAAAGCCGGCCGCGAGCGAAAGAACGAGATGACCTTCATGAAATGACGACGCGATCGGCTCGAGTGCCTCGGTCAAATCTTGCGGTTTGACGGCCAGAAAAATCGTATCGCACTGATCGATCAACTCTTCGTTGTTCGCCAAAGTCTGAACGCCAAGTTCTTGGCGAGCCTTGAGCAATTTTCCCTCGGATCGATTGGTGACCCAAATTTGCGAAGCCTGTGCGGCTCCACTTTCGATCAGTGCCTGGATGATCGCCTGCGCCATGTTGCCGCAGCCGAGAAAGCCTATTTTTTTGTGCTTCAACATCATCCCTCTCTCCTTCCAAAGATCGCCGTTCCCACGCGCACATGCGTCGCCCCTTCGAGAATCGCCCATTCGAAGTCGTGCGTCGTGCCCATCGAAAGCACGTCGAACGACTCCGCGGCGGCACTCGACAAGATGTCCTCGCGGACACGGCGACCGAGTTCACGGAGCTCAGCGAAGTCCGCACGCGCCTCCGCTTCGCTGGTCCGGAGCGGAGGCAGACACATCAAACCACGAACACGCAAATTCGCAAACGACTGCAAGGTCCGTACAAAGGCGAGAGCGTCGGTCGGAGGAACACCCTGTTTGCTGAGTTCTCCCCCGATGCGCACCTGAGCCAATATGTCCTGCTTCACTCCGCACGCGGCGGCGAGCTGATCCAATGCGCTCGCGAGTTTTTCTCGATCGACCGAATGGATGAGCGCGAACCGCCCAATGACGTCCTTGGCTTTATTGGTTTGCAAGCTTCCGATGAAGTGCCAGTTCAAACCCGGGCGCTGGAGAACTTTCTCGGACGCCTCTTGAACATAGTTTTCGCCAAAATCCGTCGCACCGGCCGCGACCGCCTCATCGATCATGGACAGCGGTTTGGTTTTGGAGACGGCGATCAATTTGACTTCGCCCTCTTGGCGCCCTGCGAGCCGCTCGGCGGCCCGCACGCGTGCGAGGACGTCACGGTAGTTTTCGGCGACTGACATTCCAACCATTCTCCTTGAGGACGCGCTCCACGAGCGCGACGGGCAAACCGACGATCGTGTCCATGCTGCCCGAGACGTTCGCAACGAACGCGCCGGCCATTCCTTGAATTCCATATCCGCCGGCTTTATCCAAGCCTTCGCCACTCACGGCATAGGCATGGATTTCATCTTCGCTCAGTTGTCTGAACGTTACGTACGCGACGTCATGATCGAGAACGACTCGACCAGAGTCGAGATCCCAAAGACAGATCGAAGTGATGACACTGTGCTTTCGTCCAGAAAGCTGACGAAGATAAACTTCATTGACAGACACGGAGTCGGGTTTGCCGAGGATGCGACCGTCGAGGACCACCACGGTGTCTGATGCAAGCACCAAAAATCCCTGTTTTTTCGGCAGCTTACCGCTCTCGATCAAAGCCTTGGCCTTGTCCTGGGCCAATTGCCGAATTTGCTCCTCTAAATTCAAATTTTCGTTCGGGATTTCCGATATTTGAACTGAGGCGACAAGAAACTCGAACCCGGCTCGTTCGAGAAGTTCACGACGCCGCGGTGATTGAGACGCCAATACGAGTTGCTGCATGTCACCGGTAAAGCACAGAAAGGCTTCAAATGGGAAGCGATTTGGCACCGATCCTGTTCATACTCATCGCCGGCATCTCGGTGTACTGGTCGATGTCCGTTTTGTTCGCGCAAAACGCCGATGCGAAGGCATTGTCGTGGGCGTCCGGTAACGCGCCCGAGAAATCCAAATCACAACTCATCGAAGTGTCTCGTACTCTCGTCCACCAGTTTACGCTGCAACACGCGTTGAAGATCAAAAACAAAGCTTATCGCAAGTCCGTCGAACACAAGTTACTCACGGCCGGCTTGAGCGGTGAGCTCAACGTCGATGAATTCATCGGCTTGCAGATCCTTTGGGGCGTGATGTTCCCGATCGTGTTGCTTTTGCTGAACTTCGCTTTGTCATTGGGCTTCCCGCCTCTTCTGCTCGCCATCGCCACCCCGATCGGCGGACTCACGCTTCCGCACCTGCACGCCAATACGAATCGCAAACGGCGTCAGATCTCGGTGCTGGCCGATATGCCGTTTTTCATCGATCTGCTCTCGTTGGCCATGGAGGCCGGAAAGGACTTCCAAGGCGCCGTTCAACACATCGTCGAGAAAGCGCGCGGCACAGGCAGTGTGCTCGCAGACGAACTCGGCACCGTTTTACGAGACATCAGTCTCGGCAGTTCACGCGCGGACGCGTTGCGCTCGATGTCGCGCCGTCTCGACATCGGCGAGGTCAACAGCTTCGTCAACGTGGTTGTCGACGCCGACGCGACAGGCGCGAGCATCAGCAAAGTCCTCAAAGACCAGTCCGTGCAGATTCGCTTGGAGCGTTTCGTACGCGCGGAAAAGATGGGCGCTCAGGCTTCACAGCTGATCTTGTTGCCGCTGATGCTCTTTATTTTGCCGGCGGTCTTCATCATGGTGTTCGCACCGGTCGCGCTTTCGTTCATGTACGGGGGCCAGCAATGACCCAACGCCTCGTCAACCGCTCAAAAAATTCGACGCTCGCAACTCGCATGGCGATCGCGTCGGGCTTGTTCGCGCGCCTCAAAGGGCTGCTCGGCAAAAGCGGTTTGGCCCAAGGCGAGGCTCTCTGGATCGATCGCTGCAATTCGATTCACACCTGCTTCATGCGATTCCCGATCGACGTCGTTTTCGTCGACGATCGGATGATGGTTCGTAAAATTCACCGCAACTTGCCGCCGTGGCGCCTGACGTGGCCCGTGCTGAAGGCCAGCAGTGTCATCGAAATGCCCGCGGGCACGTTGCAAACACACTTGATCGAAGTCGGAGACGAGCTCCATGTGGGCGATTAGGATCTTGAGCGGCCAACAGGCCGGACAAATTTATCCGCTCAAGATCGGCAAGAACATGGTCGGTCGCGGGCCCTCGTGCGAAGTGAAACTCGCAAGTCATGGCGTGAGTAAAGAGCACGCGCAGATCTTCGTCACCGAAGACAAGGTCATTGTTTCGGATTTAAATTCCAGCAACGGCACCTTCATCAACGGCGTTCGTATCCAAAACCAACGGCTGCAACCAGGCGACAAGCTCGTTCTGCACGAGGTCGTCGCCGACATCGTGGAAATCCCGGCCGGTATGAATCTCGTCGCGATGCCGCGAATGGCGCACATGACTCCTGGTTATCCGCCGCCTTCCGCTGCGTACCCGCAATCTTGGTCCGGCGGTGGAGCCGCTCCACGTTTGGATTATCCTCAAGAGCCCGCGATGGGCGGATCGATGCCCGGGCCCGTGATGATGGATCCAGTTGGCGCCGCGCCGGCGCGTGCCAATGGAGTGATGGGTCTTTACGAATCACTCCTCGACTACTTTGAAAACGTGGCGATGCCAGGACTCTATGCGATCGCGCAGATGTTCGAGTTTCGCTGGGTCATCGGAGGAATCGTCGCTGTCTATATTATGTTGGTCACGGCGATTTCCGTGATCCCGACAATCAACCTGATCAAGACTTCGGTCGAGGAAGAGAGCATCCGCCGCGCGGTTACGATCTCACGCGGTCTCGCCGCTCGCAACGCGCAGGCGATCCGACAGCGGAATGAAATGGCCGTCGATGTCACGGACGCGGGCCGCGAAGACGGCGTCGCGGCCGCCATCGTCATCAATGCCAAAGACGGCTCGATCATCGCACCGGCCAATCTGCGCGGCAGCTACTCAGAGAAAACCTTTGTCGTGAAAGCGCGCAAAACCAACGGTGAGCTCGTGCAAAAGATCGACGGGTCCACGATCGGCGCCAGTACGCCGATCCTCACCTACGACTCGGACACGAGTTCCCAGGCTCCGGCGGCTTTCGCCATCGTGATTTACGACATGTCCGACATCGCGACGAAGGACGGCCGCGTCTTCAGTTTATTCCTGCAGATCTTGGGCATCGCGGGTGTCCTAGGACTCATCCTTTTCATCTTCGTGATTCGCATGATGGAGCATCCGCTCGTGCAGCTGAACGCTCAGCTCGACGAC
>JAMPXM010000019.1 GCA_023701225.1 Pseudobdellovibrionaceae bacterium
CAGATGGAGCTCACCGAGTTTCGTCCTCACTCCCTGAACTGGAATCAAACCAAAACCGCACTTCTCGGCTTTGAGAAATCCTCCGCGTCCGCACGCACTCGCTGGATGCGGATCGATCTGGCGACACTCACTTCCACCGAACTCTGTCGCGAACACGAAGGGGAGTGGATGGGAGAAACAGGATCTAGATCCATCGCTTCGCTTCAAAGCGGTGGTGCCATCGCTTTTAGCTATGCCACCGGGAGCGTACTCATCTATTCCGCCGCTCCCGATGGGCGCTGCACAAAGCTCAACGGCTTCCCGGCCGAAAATGTGCCGGGCGGCTATATCGAGATCGATCTCGCGCCCGATGACTCCGCGTTGGTCGTACGCATCCAACTTACGCAGACAGGGCCGCAGCAGCTGATCTATGTGCCGCTCAACTCGACTCCGCCGGTCCAAATCACCTCGCCCCGGTACCAGAATACCGTATCCGTGTTCTCCGCTTTCGTTGGCGCAGATTCAAAGCGAATTCTCCTGAGCGCGCCGGACGGGCCGAATGGCTTCCGATACCTTTACCTCTGGGAGGCTCCGTGAGGAGAGAACTCCCAGGTGCGCAGAAGGACAATACGAATAATCCGAACGCGAATCGGACTCGCCTGCCATTTTTCGTTCTCCTTGCTCTTGGCTTCGCGGGTCTCCTCGTCGTCTTTCAGAATTGCTCACCCCTGCAGGTGAGCTTCAAGTCTCTGGGTGCGGAAACCTCACTGACCAGTTTGATTTCGGCGGAAAACAATGGCGTTGGCTACGGTGGAAAACCTGACGGAGTTTACTACCGCTTCGTGCCTGACTTCTCCTGCGAAACTCAAGAAGCTCCCACTGCCGTACTGACCATCGCCTCCGAAACCGACGTCCACTACCGCGAAAATTCGCAGTTCAAATGCGGACTCGTCGATGGACCTCTGCCGATCGAACGCGTCACCCGCTCGCGCATGCAAAACGAAGTCGTCAGTTACCAGGCGATTCCATTTGAGCGCAAAAACTCCGCACCCACCGCGATCCCTGCCAATCTCCTCGAGGCTTGGTGCCGAGACTTGAGCCCTGGCGCTTTGTTTGAAGTCGTCTCCCACTTCGACCGCACGTCTCAGCAAGCTGTCGCGCGCATGTACTCAGGTCTGGACCAGGGTGCGGGATCTGTTCTGGTCAACGTCACGCCTGATGCCCCCGTCACTCGCCTGGTCACGCCCACGCGCGTGCATTTACGTGGTAATGATTTTGATTTACTCATCGATCGCAACCGGCTCTCGCCGGCTGCGGGAGAGTTCTTGGCCGATTTTCAGCGTGCGGGGAAAACCACCACGCTCAGTTGCGCGCTCGGCGGAGCTTTGGATCCCAATGTCTGGCCCATCCGCAAACTCTCCGATGCACCACTTCCACAGAGAAGTGTACTGACAGAAACCTTTTCCATCAGCCCCGACCGGAGCACGATTGCGTTCCGCGGCTCGCTTGACCCGAGAACGCCTGAGACGAAGGTAGTGCCTATTCTTGGTTCCATTTTTTTCTGGAAAAACGGTTTGCTTCGCGCGTTCCCTACTTTGAAAACCTCCGCTGCGACTTTGGATCAATCATTAGATTCCGTGTTGCACTTCTCGACCGATTCACGAAACGCCCTCTTCCTTGCGCGAGAATCTGCGCTATCTCCTCAGTATATTTATCGCCTGTCCATTGATCGGGGGGAGCCGGAACGAATCTCCTCCGATATCACCAATGTACAAAGCATTTACCTTGATTCACTGCAAACTCGGATGGCTGCCTCCTCGAGGATATCCATTAATTCCGAGAGCCGGATCTGGACTTCTGCCGAACCCTTTTCGGCCCCATCGATCACTCCGCAAACCATTGCGTCATTGGGAGTGAATTTCATCCAAACCTATCCGCATTCAACTCTGAACAAGCTTCTCCTCGTGTTTCATGAGCCGAAAGATTTGATGGATCCCAGGTTCAGCTATCCACGACGCTATGAAATGATGAATTGGGACGGAACGGACAGGCAAGACATCACTCCCGAACGGCCAGGGGCGGAATGGTTCCTCCACGATTCCTTTTTTCATCATCAAGATGGTGATTCCGAAGTCTTTCTTCGTGTGTTTTATAAACAGGGGCTCGATTCCTGTTCACTTTCCACGCGCGGCGTTCATTTGAGAAGTCTCCGGCAGATGGATTTTGGTCTCAACGTTATGCCGTTGGCAGGATATGGTGAATGGCTGACCTTGATTACGACCCCGCAGCTTCCGGGGAGCTGTTTAACATTGGCTGCAAATCCCTATTCGCTTCCCTGGACACCGCGGCTTCTCAATACCACCACCGGCGCTCAGATGGAGCTTCCTGGATATCTCCATCGATCGCTGATTCAGAATCAAACCAAAACCGCGCTTCTCGGCTTTGAGAAAACCTCCGCCTCCGCGCGCACGCGGTGGATGCGGGTCGATTTGGCGACACTCACTTCCACCGAGCTCTGTCACGAACACGAAGGGGAGTGGATGGGTGAAACCGGCTCTGATTCTATCGCTGCGCTCCAGAGTGGAGGCGCCATTGCCTTAAGCCATGCCGCTGGACGCGTACTCATCTATTCCGCCGCTCCCGATGGGCGCTGTACGAAGCTCAACGGTTTCCCGGCCGAAAATGTGCCGGGTGGCTATATCGAGATCGATCTCGCGCCTGATGACTCCGCGTTGGTCGTACGCATCCAACTTACGCAGGCAGGGCCGCAGCAACTGGTCTATGTGCCGCTCAACTCGGCGCCACCTATCCAAATCACCTCGCCTCGCTACGTGAATATCGTATCTTCCCTCCTCGCCTTCGTTGGCGCAGATTCAAAAAGAATTCTGCTGATCGCACCAGATGGGGGGCCGGAAGGCTTTCGATACCTTTACCTCTGGGAGGCTCCGCGGGAATAAGGTGCTAGGCCTATTTCCGGACGCGGCGTATACAGAAACAGGGCCTGGCACCCGCTGGGCTATGGTCGAGATTCGGGGGTGAGCGGTTTGGTGATGGGCTGATTCGGCCGATCTATTCCTTATATGCTGACGACGCGATTTTTTAATATGGCTGCGGCCGCATTGGTGTTTGTTCTCTCCGCTTCGCTCGGTGCGTGGGTCAGTGAGTGGGACGGATTCATTTCTACTGCGAGCGTTGAGAATCGTAGCGTCCCCGTTAAAGTCGAAAGCCAAGAGCTTTCGAGTCAGTCCGAGTTCGTCGGTCCTCTTGAGGACTGTCTCAAGAGTGCCGCTCTCTACTTGCGTGGCGAGCAACTTAACTCCGACTGCACGTCCAACTACGTTCATTATTATCCGACACGGAACGCCCGCTCGGCGCCACGCACTCGGCAAGCTTCAGCTCCGCGGCCCGCCGGAACCGCGCGTATCGGCTCCTTCAATCTCTTCCATCTCGGTGACGGACAAGCGATCGCTAAACATGTCGGTCTAGTCGCCAAGATCATCGATCGCTGGGATGTCGCCGCCGTTCAAGAACTCATGCCGCTTCCGACCGATTACATGAAACTCAACCGTGCTCTCTACGACATTCTCGAGCGCGATCCCAATCGTCGCACATTCGCGATCCAAAACTGGGCGACGCCGATGCCCGGCTATCTCCAAGTGCTTCACGAACTCCGCGCATTGGATCCGTCTTGGTCGCTGATCCTCCAGCCCGTGGCCGAAGGCGAAGGCATGGCCGGTGAAATGGCCGGCTTCTATTACCGCTCATCCCGCGTCGCGCTCAAAGAAATGCCGTCCTGCCCACCCTTACGTACCATCGGCCGGAGCGATCGACGTCCTCCGAACTTCGCATGCTTCATGCAGGTCCAGTCTGAAGCACGACAACTGATGTCACGCAATGCCTTCGCCGCGTATTTCCAAATCGACAACTTCGATTTCGTCGGCGTCACCACCCATGTCCGCTTCCGTGCAGCAGACCAACCAGCCGCGCTGCAAGCGCAAGCGGCGCAAGTCTGTGAAAATTTCGTCAGCGATAAGCCTTGTAAGCCACCGAAGGATCTTGTTGGTCGCTTCTATGAAGTGAAAGCCGTCGCCGACCGTTTCGCGGACTTGAAACGCGCACTCCGAGACGAAGACGTGATCTACATGGGCGACTACAATGTCGAGCTGAATCCAAAAACGCTCCCCTACTGGAACGCGGCTCTTTCCAATGCGCCCGGTATGACCGTCTTTCAAACTGAACCCACAACCGTCAGCGTAAGGTCCGGCAAGCTCGCGAGCAACTATGATCACTTCATTCTCAACACTCAGGCTTCACGAGAATGTTCACCCGAGAGTATCCGGATGCTCGATCTCACTCAGGCTTCCAAGTCACATCCGGATCCAGTCTTTCGCGAAATCGGCTCGGTTCTCAACAACGAATCGGTCCAGGCGATGATCAATGATTACAAATCCTATGTCGAACGACTCGTGCAACCCGTGCGCACATCACAAGGGATCACGGTCGGAGCGTGGAAGGAAAAAGACCGACAAGACGTCATCAATAGTTACATGGAAGCATGTCAACGCATGCGCGCCAATATTCAAGGCGCGATCTTGGAACTCATCAGCGACCACATGCCGATCGAGATGGATTGTCGCACCAACGGCCGCGACGATGATTAAGACCGACGATTAAGACCGACGATTGAGCATGTCATGAGATGTTCGATCGGGGTCCCGACCGGTTGGACCTATTCCACCGGCCGGGTTCGAACAATCATTTTGAGTGATCGCGGACCATTATCTCGGTCCGCGAATCCATTTTTGTGTCAGCTTAAAACCATCGAAAGATCAGCGAAACGAATTACCGCTTCAAGTTGATCACTTCGCCGAGCAGTTCATCGGTCGTGGTGATGGTCTTCGCGTTGGCCTGGAATCCGCGCTGGTTCTGAATCAGGCTCACGAATTCCATCGCGAGATCGACCGTCGAACGTTCGAGAGACTTCGCGAACAGTCGACCGCGACCGCCCTGACCTGCTTTACCGATCGATGCCGTGCCGGAGTCGCGCGCTTCTTTGAGACGGTTGTTGCCGACTTTATAGAGCGCCTCTGGGTTCTCGAACTTCGCCAGAGCGATCTGCGCCAAATCCTGCGCCTGACCGTTGGAATACAGAGCCGTCAAGACACCTTCGTCGTTGAACGACATGTTGGTGATGGTACCGGCCGCCGCACCGTCTTGCTTCCAGCTGATCATGTCGGAGTCTTTGCCATATTGTTTGGTGCCCGCGAGGCCCTTGCCCTTGTCGGTCGTCAAAGAATCACCGAAATCGATTTTGATCGGCTGATTCTGCAGGGCGCCGCCGGAGAAGTTGAACGCCGTCTTGGACGAGACTTCCGTGTCGAGCTTACCATCGACTGAGAAGCCGAGTTTACCCGTGTAGACTTCCGACATTTCACCGGCCTTGCCGCCCGTGATTTCCTTACCGTCGATCAAACCGTGGACGTCCCACTGACGGTCCGCCGTCTTCACGAAGAACATCGTCATCAGATGCTTGTTACCCTGGGAGTCATACAGCTCAGCGCCCGTGGAGTAATGAGACGTGTTGTACGGGTCTTTCACGTTGAACTGCTTGCCAGGCTCAACGCGCGAATCCAGGTTCAAATCCAGGCGAATCTCAGCCGTCGCTTTGGCCGGGATCATGGCGCGCGGGAATTTGATGTCGCTCATTTTGTTGATGATCTTGCCGCGCTCGTCGGCTTCGAAACCCTGCACGCGCTGGTTGTCGTTGGTGACAAGGTAACCTTCGCGGTCGAAGTGGAACGATCCATCGCGTGAGTAGGATTCCCCGTCCGAGCCGCGCGTGACGAAGTAACCGTCGCCCGATATCGCGAGGTCGGTCGCCTTTTCTGTCGCGTCGACGTTACCTTGCGTGAGGATCGGGTTGACGGCGCCGATCTTCACACCGCGACCGATTTGGTTACCACCCAAGATACCTTTTAGTGATTTTGAAATGATGTCCTGAAATTCCGCGCGGCTCGATTTAAAGCCCGTGGTGTTGGCGTTGGCGATGTTGTCGCCGATGACTCCGAGCGCTTCACCCTGCGCGAGCAAACCGGATACACCGGTGTACAATGAAGAAAGAACTCCCATAAACCCCTCCTAGGTCGATCCACGTCAGTCAGTCGGTGGATCAGGAGGGCCCCCACAACTAGTCGAGTTGTGGACCGGCCCATTGTTAATTGTTCTACCCCTTCGGCATCATGCCGAAACTTTGTAATCTCGTTTGCGTCCTTACAGCACCACCGTGCTGTCGATGTTCGTGAACACGTTTTCTTTCATCGCAGCGCGATCCATCACGGTCACCACCGTGTTGTTTTTCACGCTCACGATCAAAGCGCTATCTCCCGTCAGGACCAACGTGTCCTTGGATCCCTTGGCGGCCGCCTTTTGCACGGCTCCCTCAATGCTCTTCATCATCTCCGGCTGAAACGAAATCCCTCGCGAGCGCATGCGCTCGATCGCATGACTGGAAAATTTCAGTCCATCCGCGCCTTGCGGCTTCACGAGCTCTTGCAGAGCCTGTGCGCCCGTCGACGGACGCATTTGACCGGTCCCACGCACCGCCTGATCTAGAGCGCCACGAAACTCGGCCGCCGCGGCGGGATCAGCCCCAGCCTTGCCGGTCGAGCTAACGCCGGGAGCGCCTGTTGGCGCAACCGTGTTGGGCGTTCCTGTCTTGATCAGATCAAGTGCCATCGTTTCCAGTTTCCTTCGCGAGTTGATCCATCATCCCGCGTGACATCGCGATATTCTTCGTCAGCGAATTCACCGGCGCATCGTCCGAAGCGGCCGGTACATCCTCACGCGGAGCCTGCTTCTTTATTGAAGCACCATTCGGCCCCATTGCGCCAGCCCCACTGGCCTCCAAAGGAGAAATCGGCGCTTGTTCGACTGCTTTTTCTTCGGGCGACGGCTCGTAGATTTTCTTCACGTCTTGCAGACGCACCGTTTGGTTGCCGACCAAAAGAACCGGACCTTGCGCAGTGAAGTTCATACCCGTGATCTTGCCGTCGAACTCGCTCTTTAAGAAAACCTTTTGCCCGTTGCTGGCGATCGCTTCGGCGGCGATTTTGTATTCGCCCGGACGAGCAGCAGAACCATCCTCCAGCAGTCCGTTCCACGCGATCGAGTTATCGCCTTTTCTGAGATTGTTCATTTTGATCGTACGAACAACTTCACCATCCGCGTCCTTGACCTTCAACGTGACCTGCGAAGCGTCTCCGCCCAGCGTGAAGTTGAAGTCATGATGCTTGTCGCCGGCGACCCGAACAATCTTGGAAGAGTCGCCCGCAACTTTCTTCCCGATAAAGTTCAGAGCCTGATAATTGGCGGCCGGCTGCTGCGCGCTCTTCATGCCTTCGAGAGTCGCATTGATATTGTTCAATTGTTCCAGCGACGTGAACTGCGCCAACTGCGCCGCCATTTCATGGCTCTGCATCGGATTGGTGGGGTCTTGATGCTTCATTTGCGTGAGCATCAGTTTCATGAACGCGTCTTTATCGAGCTGATTATTACCGACCTTGCGCGTTTTCGCAGGGTCGACCCAGTTCGGATCGGCGACTTTGTTCAATAGCTCGCCCATGTCCTGCCCACCGAGGACCTTTTCCGAGTCCTGAGCGCTCATCGTGCGAGCGGTCTCCGCCTTTAAGGAGCTCGTCTGCTCCGCCGTCGACCATGTTCGTGTTCCGCCTTTAATATTGATCATTGCTTCCCCATCACGCGACCAAGTTCAGTCGGCGTGAGTTATCACCTGTGCGACCGCGCTGGCTCGCAGTCGTCGTACCATCTACCGGTGTCGGCTCAACCGGAGCACGCTTCTGCGCGCGTCCGTAGCCTTTTAAGTTCGGACGATCCATGAAGTTCGAGAAAAAGTTCTGCCGCTCATCGCGGAACTGCCCCATGAAATCGCTGGCGAACTGACGAGCTTGCTCGCGGTTCGCATCATTCAAATTCTGTTCAAACTTCTTCATGCCCGCGTCGGCCTGCATATCGACCTTCAAAGTTTCGACATGCAGTTTGTGCGCGGCCAGCTGAGCTTTGAGGTCGTTCAATCCGTTCTCAAGCAACTTCTTGGCCGAGTCGTTCTCGGTCATCATCTGCACGTTGACCTGACCGTCTTGAACCAAGACTTTCAAGTTCACTTGACCGAGCCCTTCCGGCTGCAGCTGAAGTTTCATCTCACCGCCACCACGCTTCATAATCACTTGCGCCTGACGGATAATCTCGTTGATGTTCTCTTGTTTTTGTTCGATCGTCGCCTGCGGTGACTCGAGGATCATGGCGGCCGGCGCCAGCGGCGCGGCCTTGGGCTGAACACCGGGTGCCGTTCCCGCACCCGCCACTCCAGGGGTCTGCGAGCCTTCTGCTTTCAAATCGGATTCTTCGCGCTTTCCCTCGCTCTGACTTGAGATCGCACCGGCTGCCGGACTCGAGACTGACGCGCTCATCGCTCCCAATGCGCCACCGGCGGCGATCGCTCCACCCAAAGCGCCCGTTGCTCCGGAGGCAACCGCAGAGCCACCGGCTCCCGCATTGGCTATAGCATCGAATGCCGCGCCTTGTTCAGCGCCGACAGAGTCAAACATCTCACTGAATGCCTCGCCATCTTCGCTGAGATCAAATGCGTTCGAATCTGAATTTGGCGTCGCTGGCTTCACGCCGCTCATCGCGGAACTCCCTGTGACACCGGAACCTGTCGAGGCGTATGCGTTAGCACCGGTAGCCGCGGTCAACGCCGAGTTCGCGGCAAGCCCCAGAGCCGCTCCGGCCCCAGTCGCCAATCCCAAACTCATACCCTTGGATTTGTTGGGCTCCGCCGCGGCAGTTGGAGTCGACGGTGACTTCGAGGTCATCGGCATCGCGCTGTCGGCGCGTTCCGAATTGTTTGCCATCGGCTCTGTCATCTGTGCGAGTGTGTTCGGCTGCTGAAGTCCGTTCAGACCCAAGTGCGCGGTCGGATCTTTCATCCCCGGCTGCGTCAACTCGCCACGACGGAAAAACGAGTTCGACATATGATCCAGCTTGGAGTGCAGCTCCAGGGTGCGCATTTCTTCGGGCGCGAGAACCTGAAGATTCACGACTTTCTTGCCGTCGCCCAGGCGCTCGTTCAGTGCCGAATCACCGGTCGCCGTCACCATCTTCTGGTACAGCTTCTCCGCGTCGGCGAGATGGGCTTTCGGAATCTGCAACTGCGCCAAAAACTGAGCCATCGCATCTTCAGGCTTGCCGTTCAGCGCGTCTTCATCCAGCTTCGCGAATGCTTCCAGGATTTGTTCCGGCGACACGCCGAACTTCGACTGCATCTCAGACATGAAGTCCAGGACAGCTTGCTGCTTGAGCACCGCTTTCTGATCTTGCTGAACATCGACAAGCGCCAAATCGGTGATATCCAATGCGTCGTTTGCCGATATCGGCGTCGGCATTTGTTCAGACGCACCGATCGACTCGAACCCTGCACTCATCCCTGGTTGAACGGCGCCGACATCTCGATTGAAAGAGCGGTTAAGAGGAGCCGCGTCGCTTGACCGCTCCATTCCGCGCGTTTCGTCCGTCATCATTTGCCGCGGCGATGGCGACGATTTCAGGGATGTCGACGTCTTGGCTTCAACGGCGGACGTCTTCTCGGGTGCACGAGGACGTTCCGACACAGCGTCGTTCTGCGCAGATCCCATAACATCGGAGAAAGAGGCCGCGGAATCCGTAGCCCCCTTCTTCGCGGTTTTGGTCTGCTGCGTTCCAGAAGATTTCGACGGTGCGGCATTGCCGCTATTCCGCTCGATCTTCGGGAAAAACTCCACTGCGCTCACTCAGTTCCTCTTGTATCCCGCCAGCATCTCCGAGAGTCGCTGGGCTTTGTCCGCGTTCATCACATTGAGGATGTTCGCCGCCGACTTTTTCTTCATCCGATCCAGAACCTGAACAGCCAAGTCCTCGTTGATCGTTTCAATCACCTTGGCGGCCTGCGCGGGCTTCATACCCGAATAGACCTCCACAAGTTTCGAGACCTTGGCCTGATCGTTGTCGACGCGAGTCTTGAGCGTCTTGGCGATCTGTTCCCGAGTCCCTTCGAGCTGTTTGATTTTTTCATCCAGCTCGATTCTCTGCTTCTGCAATTCCTCTTCCAACTTATTCAACTCCGCTTCGCGCAAGTCGAGTTCACGCTTGCGTTCACCCAACTTATTGAAAAAGCTGAGTTCCTCTTGTGTCCATCCACGCGTATCCGGCACACCTTCGGCTTTTGTCGCGCCGTTCGTTCCACCGTCGGCTGCGGCAGCTTTTGCCGCGTCGGCAGATTTCGCATCGGCAGCTTTTTCCCCGAGGCCCTCTTGCTTCTCCGCTTGGTCGCCTTTTTTCTCCGTGTCCGCGGCCTGAGCCTGTCCGTAAACTCCGATTTCCACATGCTCCACGACCCAGTCCATCGCCTCGGGGTTGAGCAATCCCGCCGTCGCGAAAACCGCACCGAGGACAACCGCTGCCAACGGACCTTTCGGAACCGGGCGGCGCCGAGACGCGCGCAATTTCTTTTTCTCATTCATCTTCGCGGCCAGGATCTTTTTCATTTTCAATTCAGGAGACGTTTCCGGCGCCGATGACATCGTAAACCGAGGCTTCCGACCTGACTGGGCGACGCGCGTGGACTGAGCCCGCGCGGACTGAGGTCGCGCGCCCTGTCCCTGCGCGCTCGCTTTCCGAGCTTGTTTGAAGAACTGATCATAGCCCTGCATCAGATGTCCTCTCTCTTGAACCGCGACGTGACCATCTCGTCCACTTCCTTCAACTCTTTCTTCTTCAGCAACCGCTTGAGTTCTTTGAGGCGCCGCTCCCGGAGCTTCTGTAAAGTCTTATGCTCTTTGGCCGCCTCAATGAGCGCATCCTGCTTTTGTTCCGCCACCGTTAACAACTCGCGAACCTTCTGGCGCTGCCGCTCGATGCGAACCTTCTGACCGGAAATAAAATCCCCGATCATCGTCAATGCCGGCCCCTGCGCGCCGCCGGCCATCTCCAACCCACCTGCCCGCTGGCGAGAGTCGGAGATGGAGTCATACATCGCCTTCAGTTCGGTCTCGGCATCGTCGACCGCCGCGCGCGCCACCGAGTACTCTTTGCGCGCCACCTCTTCGAGGGTCTTTCGGTGATCAAGAAGTTTTTCGTAAGGAAACTTAAACTTCACGGGCATTCACCTGTTAACGTCCCTGGCCCAAAATCGCCTCCATGGTCCGTACGCACTCGTTTAAGCTCGTCTGTTCATCCACATCTTGACGCAAAAACTGCGTAATTCCCTGATGCAACTGAATCGCATGGTCGATCTCCGGGTTCGCGCCGGACTTATATGCACCGATATTGATGAGATCTTCAGCGTCGCGATAAATCGCCATATTTTCCCGCATCGCTCGCGCCAATTGAACATGGTGGGAGTCAACCACGCTACGCATCACACGGCTCGTGCTCTGCAGGACATCGATCGCTGGAAAGTGTCCGCGACTAGCCAACGCCCGATCCAGGACGATGTGACCATCAACGATCGAACGGACGGAATCCGCGATGGGATCATCCATATCGTCGCCTTCCACCAGCACTGTGTAGAGGCCGGTGATGCTGCCCTTGCCCTCGAACGCGCCCACGCGTTCCAACATTTTCGGCAGGAGCGCGAAAACGCTCGGCGTGTAACCCTTGCTCGCGGGTGGCTCTCCCGCGCTGAGTCCGATTTCCCGCTGCGCCATCGCAAAACGAGTGACTGAGTCCATCATCAAGAGCACGTGCGCGCTACGATCTGAAAAGTACTCCGCGATCGTCGTCGCGACAAAGGCTCCCCGCATCCGCATCAACGGGCTTTGGTCGCTGGTCGCAACCACGACCACTGAACGCTTCATGCCCTCGGTGCCGAGGATCTCTTCAATGAACTCCTTCACCTCACGACCCCGTTCACCGATCAACGCGATCACGTTGACATCGGAATTGGAGCCCTTGGCGAGCATGCCCATCAGAACGGACTTACCGACGCCTGAGCCAGCCATGATTCCGACCCGCTGGCCCCGACCGACCGTCACCAAACCGTTGATCGCCCGCACCCCAAGATCCATCGGTTCGCGGATTGGATCGCGATCCAGGGGATTCGAGACAGGATTGTACACCAGAGCCTCATCCATCGACTCGATCGGCCCCTTACCGTCGATCGGTTCTCCGAAGGCGTTGACGACCCGGCCCAAAAGCTGCGGACCGACTTTGATCGTGGCCATCTGACGATGCAAGACGATGCGAGAACCCAAGCCCACGCCGCGCATTTCACCCAGCGGCATCAAGAGGACGTTACGGTCCCGAAAGCCGATGACTTCGGCAGAAAACTTGTCAAAGCCAGCAGGAAAGACATGGCAGATACTGCCGACCGTCGCACCAGGCAAATATCCGAGCATCATCTGACCGATCACGTGTGTGATCTTGCCGCTGTCCTCGCTCAGGTGCGCGCGGTCCAACGAGATCCAGTACTTTTGCAGATTCAGGTCAAGACTCATGTGTCACCGACGGTGTCATTCACTTTCGGCATTTTTTCCGCGATTGTTTCCCAGAGCTTGATCAATCGTTTTTCAATTGTCGCATCCACGGAACCGTAATTCGTCTCCACCACGCAGCCTCCGGGCGCGATCGAATCACTTTCTTCGAACTTGATCCGTTTGACGAATTCGACGTCCTTGCCGAGCTTTTCTTTCGCGGAGCTGATGAATTCGTAGTCCTGCCGTGACACACGCACGGTGACCTTCTCTTCGGACTGCGCGTCTTCAACCGATTGCCGGAGAATCGAAAGGATCACTTCCGGGCGGGCGTGGATTTCGTCCATTGCCACGCGACTGGCCATATAATAGAGAAGTTTCATCAGGTAGGACTCGTTTGCCGTGGTCAGTTCGGTCTTCAAAGAGCCGATACGCGAGACCAATTGATCGAGCGCGCCGAGCTTTTCTTCGAGATCGCGCTGATGCGAGGCCAACGCCCGCTCCCGTCCCTCGTCCAAACCCAGTTGATACGCCTGCTGATAGGCTTCTTCCTGAATCTGTTTGACCTTCTCCAAGGCCAAAATCTCGACCTTTTCCTCGATCGAAACTCGTTCGAGCTCCGCGATTCCGGTCTGAACCGCGTTCACCGGATCGATCCGGAAACTGGATTTCCCTTGTGCAGACTGGTGCGCGAAAAATTCTTTGGCGACGGGTGAGATCACCAACGGGAACTTGCGCGGGGTGTATGTCACCACGACTTTTTCGGCCTGATCCTTGTCCAACACCGAGCTCATGCCACTTCCTTATACCAATGCGTCCTCGGACCCGCCGCGGGCGATGAGGATCTTGCCTTCCGATTCCAAACGGCGGGCGATGTTGACGATCTCCACCTGCGCGGATTCGACGTCCGAAAGACGCGAAGGCCCCATGTTCGTGAGATCTTCCTTGAGAAGATTGGCCGCGCGCTGAGAGATGTTCTTGAAGATCTTGTTCTTGATTTCCTCGTTGGCCGTCTTGAGCGCGAGAAGAAGTTTTTCGTTCGGCACTTCCTTGAGAAGGGACTGAATTCCCTTGTCGTCGATCTTGACGATGTCTTCGAAGACGAACATGAGTTTGCGGATCTCCTCGGCGAGGATCGGATCTTTTTCCTCGATGCGCGACATGATCGCTTTTTCCGTATTCTTATCCATGACGTTGAGCATTTCGGCGACGGGCTGAACGCCACCCAGGGCGGCTTGCTCAACCGTACCCAGGTTCGCCAACTCTTCTTTCAAGACACGATCGACTTCGGCGATCAATTCAGGCGCGACGTGATCGAGGTTCGCCATACGCAAGACCACTTCGGCTTGCAATGCCTCCGGCAGGCGCTTGAGAACCTCGCCCTTTTTCTCTGGCTCCAGGTGGGCCAAAATCACCGAGACCGTCTGCGGATGTTCGTTGATCAAAAAGTTCGCCAGCGATTTCGCATCGACGACTTCTAAGGACTCCAATGAACGCTGCGAATTGGTCGTCGCGCTCAAGTGCCCCAGAATGCCACGCGCGCGTTCTTCTCCGACCGCGTCGACGACGGTGTCCTTCGAAGAAGTTTTATCCGAGAAAATGTACTCGCCGGATTCGCTGATCAGCTCGTAATACTCTTCGAGCACGCGTTTGGTGACCTCGATCGGAACGATGCGATACTTCCCCATCACTGTCAGAAGTTTGCGAATGTCGCCGTCATCCATGTGACGCAGGAGTTTCTTGGCCGCCTCGGGACCGAGGTAATTGACGAGGATCGCGGCCTTTTCAAAGCCCTTGAGTTCATTGTAGTCGATGCTCTCCAGCTTTTGGAGGCGGATCGGGGCGTTCATCTGTCATCCTTTCTCACAAGCCAGAGACTGAAAGCACCCGCGGCTTTTTCCTCGTCCTTTTCCATCAAACTCATGATGCGCTCGCGCAGGAGTTCGGACTCGGCCTTGTCAGGATCCAAAGATTCTTCAAGCACGGGCAACGCGCTCGACATGCCAGGGAGTGTATTGTCGACGGCCTGAAGCTCCTCAAGCTCTTCGATCGTACGTGGCAGCATGTCTTCCACCGAGTCCTGAAAACTATCTGTGATCCAGCGCATGAACGGACGCACCACGAGGAAGAAGAACAGTACGAGCGCGAACGCGATGATCGACCATTTCAGCAGAGCGTGAAGAAGCTTGCGACGTTCGAGCGTCGTGAGAAGCTTGTTGGATTCGGCGAAATCTTCTTTCTGGAACTGAATGTTTTCAATTTTGATCGAATCACCGCGCGTTTCACTGAAGCCAATGGCGTTGCGAACGATGCCGTCGAACTTCTGCAGCTCTTCGGGCGTACGTGCCTGGTAGACTTCTTCCGACTCGCCCTTGTCGTTGGCACGCACAGTGGTCGTCCCGTCGACGAGAACCGCCACACTGATCCGTTCCAGACCGCCAGCGCCCTCTTTGATATTTCGGATCGTCTTTGGAACCGAGTAATTCGTGGTCTTGAGTTCCTTGTCGACGTTTTGATTGAAACCCACGGTTCCTGGATCGGCGGCGCCGGGCAAATTCGCACGCGCGCCGGGCACTCCGGTCGGGTTGGTGCGGCTGCCATCCAAGGATTCGGTCTCGCTGGTTTCCGCGGCGACTGCCGTTCCGTCAGCGTCGACTTTTTCTTCGACTGTATGAGTCTGCCGCGGATTCAACGCCACGTTCACACGCACGATCGCTTTGCCGCTGCCAACCACGCGCGCCAGAATGGACTCGACCCGCTCTTCGAGGTCACGTTCCATCTTCGCTTTCATATCGAGCATTTCGCTCGATCCACCCATGGAGCCGTCATGCGTCTTCGAAAGCATTTTTCCGCGTGAATCCACGACGGTGACTTTCTCAGGCTCCAGCCCCTCGACCGAGCTCGACACGAGGTACGTGATCCCACGCACCTGGTCGTCCGTCAGAGTTTTTCCGGCATGCAATTCCAAAACGACGCTCGCGGTCGGCTTCCCTGCTTCTTCCATGAAATTGCGCTTCGGCGGAAGCGCCAAAATGACTTTCGTTTGCTTGACGGCGTCCAAGGTGTTGATCGCGCGTGTGAGTTCACCCTGCAAGGCGCGCTGAAAGTTAATCCGTTGCGCGTACGATGTCGCGCCGAAATCCTGTTTGTCGAAGATCTCAAGCCCTCCGATGTTCCCCATTTTCGCGGAGCCCATCTCCGACATCAGCGCCATTTGCGTCGTGTGCAACAACTCGCTCGGCACCGTCACGGTCCGTCCGCCGTCACTGACTTTGAATGGAATGTTCTTCGCCTGCAGCTTATTGACGATCAAGGCGGTTTGGTCGGATGGGATTTCCGTGAACAACGGGACATAGTCGGTTCCCGATACCATCATGATCATGAAAGTAGCCGAGGCCATCACGATCATCGATGCGACAAGAAGCGAGACCCGCTTCGTCGGCGTCAGGTTCTTGTAGAACTCGCGGAACTGTCCCGCCAGGCTCTTAAAAACGTTATTCAACGGTTCCCCCTCCGAAACCCACTCGTATCAAGCCGCTCGAATCAGACCTGCATCTTCATGACTTCTTGGTACGCATCGATAATTTTGTTGCGTACGTTGACCATCAAACGAAGAGCGATGTCGGCCTTCTCGGACGCCATCATGACATCTTGGATATTGTCGGTTTTGCCCGTGGCCAGCTCTTGCGCTTTGACGTCGGCTTGCTTCTGCAGGGTATTGACGCTTTGAACCGCTTCTTTCAGCGTATCGGCGAAACTCTTCTCGCCCGAGGTCAATGAAGCTGGTTTATTGTCGAAAGGCTGCGTCTTGAGCTCGCTCGCAGTTTTTCCGGTCTCAAGCAGTCCTTGGGATTGTCGAATCGTCAAACCATCCATGGCTTCGTGTCCTTCCTGGACAATGCGTCGCTTGCTTTCATTTTATCCTCAAACCCCCTGAATCCGCTAGGGATTCAAGAGCCGCTCGAGGTCCTGTTTCTCACTTCAATCCGCCGTCACGTCAGCGGCCGATTTCTAGCGCCGTGAGCGCCATGTCTTTGGTCGCGTTCATCGCCGAAACGTTGGCTTCATAGGCGCGCGTCGCCTGGATCATGTTCGCCATTTCTTCCATGAGATTGATGTTCGGGTAGGCGACATAGCCTTCTTCATTGGCGTCTGGATGGTTCGGCTCGAACTTCAACAGCGGCGCCTTGCGATCCACGACGACGTCGCTCACCTGGACTCGCTGCATGTCCCTTTGCGGTTGACTGAGCAAAACTTCGCCAAAGGTTTTCGCCTCGGGAATGGACTCAAACACGACGTCTTTGCGGCGGTAAGGGCCGCCTTCCGGAGTTTGCGTCGTATTGATATTGGCGATGTTCGAGGAAATGGTGTTCATGCGCATGCGCTGCGCGGTCATACCGCTACCGCTGATGCGCATCCCGGTCATAAAATCCATTATCTACCTCCCTCGGACGCGGCATACTTGAGTGCGGCGATCTTTTTGTTGATCAGCTGAACGGCGGCCTTGTACATGATGCTGTTTTCAGCCAACGTCGCCATTTCGCGTTCCAAGTCGACGGTGTTGCCGTCGACGTTTTTGTTCACATCGGGATTGTCGTAGACGTCAGCCCGCAGACTCGAAAGCGACCCTCGGCCGGTCGGAAAATGCTCCGGCTGAGAGGTTTCCAACGTTCCGGTTCCATCCAAGTCAATGGCACGTGCCAGCGATTCCTCAAAATCGACTTTTTTCGCGACATAGCCCGGTGTTTCGGCGTTGGCGATGTTGGCGCCAGTGATATTCTGGCGGAGCTGGCGGAACTGAGCCGCCGCCCCCAGCGCGTTCGTTGTTTTATCGAATAACCCGCTCATTCCGCCTCCATCATGAGGGATTCGCCCGAAGGACCTTTGGCCGCATTGTACTCGTGCAATTTATTGCGCAACGTCCGGATTGAAATGCCGAGCAGCTTTGCCGCCTGAGTCCGATTCTGGCGCGTGTATTCCAATGTTTTTAAAATCAACTGCCTCTCGGCTTCGCCCAAGGTCATACCCGGCGAGATCGAGAGTTGTAGAAACGCGTCCGTGGAGAGCGGTGTGGTCGCCTGAGTCGTACCTTCGAGCGCATCCCCTGCCGGTGCGCAGAAAGCGTCGTTGAAGCCGTTGATGAGAATTTCCTCGGACTGAATCGTATCGCCTTCAGCGAGCAAGACGGACCGCTCGATCACATTCTCGAGCTCACGCACGTTTCCAGGCCATGACCACGAAAGGAGTTTATGCATCGCCTCATCGGAAAACGCGCGCGCGCGGCGTCCGTTGAGTTCGCCCGAGACCTCGACGAAGAAACGCGCCAGGAGCTCAATGTCTTTCGGCCGACGCGACAACGGCGGAACTCGAAGCGGAAGAACGTTGAGTCGATAGAACAGATCTTCACGGAACTGCCCGGCTTTGACCATCTGGGAAAGATCTCTGTTCGTGGTCGCCACCAAACGCACGTTCACCTTTAAAGGCTGTCGCGCGCCGAGACGCTCGATTTCGCCTTCTTGAATCACGCGCAGAAGTTTGGCTTGGAGCAAAAGCGGGAGTTCCGAAATCTCGTCGAGCAAAAACGTGCTCTCGTTGGCGAGTTCGAACTTCCCGGGCTTGGAGCCGTTGGCGCCGGTGAATGCACCTTTTTCGTATCCGAAAAGCTCGCTTTCGAGCAAACCATCGGGGACAGCCGCACAGTTGACCGCGACTAAGCGCCGACCCGCTCGTTGGCTTTTGGCGTGGATAAAGCGCGCCAATAGTTCCTTGCCTGTGCCGCTCTCGCCGTGGATCAGAACCGTCGCCTTGCTCGCGGCGACATTCTCCGCGAGCTTGAGGATACGTTTCATTTCTGGGTCCGCCGTCTGGATCGCGCCGAATTCCTTTTCAGCCATCCTTGCCACTTCCTCTTCGCTCACTCCCGCTTCATGTCTTGCATGGCGGGGATACGCTCAATGTACTTCTTGTAATCGCCCTTCCACTTAGCGCTCTCGAGTTGTTCTTTCGCGAGCTTGTGCCAAAGGTCGTTCTTATCGTCTTTCAAGTTGGCCCACATGTCCTCGGCGGCCTTGATCTCACCGTTTTCAAAGAGAATTTTGCCGGCCTTGTAGCGGACGGCACCGAGCGGCCGCTTGCCATCGTAAACTTCCAAAAGTTCCCGGAACGCGGCGACCGATTCGGCGCGCTGGCCTCTTGAGAGGAGCATATCGCCTTTCAGCTCGAGTGCTTTTGCGTGCGTGTCATCGGAAACCAGGCTCGTGTCGTTCTGCAGGTGAATGATTTTGGTGACGGCCGCTTCGGCTTCTCGGAAGTTCTTCGTCTGGGCGTTCAGCTTCGCGAGACGCAAGTACAGATCGGAAACCGCCGCCGGCTGTCCTTTCCATGTCGACACGAGCTCGGCGAGAAGCCCCTTGGCCGATTCAATTTGTCCACGCGCCTCGGCGACATCCGCGCTCACTTCGGCGCGCTCGATCAGCTCCGCTTCGGTCAAGCGCGGACTCGGATTGATGGCTTTCAAGTGTTCGGCGGCGCGCGCATAATCGCGTTCGCGTCCAGCCACGACAGCCAGCCGTAAGTTCAAAGAGTCGGTCTCCGGCAGAATTTCGAAAACACTGCGCTCCTTTTCGCGCGGCGTGCCGCGGATCGCGTAGAGTTTGTTGAGTGTTTCGCGATACACGTTCTCCGATTCTTTATAGACTCCCGCCTGTTCAAACGCGCGGCCGACGTAGAAGCGCGTATCGATTCGGTCGGAGTTTTTCAGCCACGTCTGCGAATACTGCGAGTTCACCCGCAGGGCTTCGATGAAATCACCTTTCTGGACGCTCTCGCGCATCGCTTCGGTGATGTTCCGGACGATCCGACTTTGGAACTTCTCACGGTTCGATGCCGCTGGATTTTGTTGGTAAAACGCCACCAATTCGTCTGTCGAACGCTTGAAGTCTTTACGACGATAGTGCCCGTCCGCGGCAAGCACCGTGACGAACTCTTTGATATCTGGCAAAGGTGTTTGGTTCGTCAAACGTTCGATTTCAGCAAGCGAGTTTTTCAACTCCTTCACTTTCATATCCGGAAATCGGCTGATCAGCGTCCGAACACGCGCGAGATTCGCGCCGGGCGTCTCGCGATAGCGGAAAAAGCTTTCCAGATAAGCGCCGAGGGCGCGTTTGTCTTCGGCACCCATGATCTCCAGAAGCTCACCGATACGAGTCATCGCATATCCGCCATGATCATGCTGCGGAAAGCGTTCCAAATATTGGCGATAGGAATCCAAACTTTCGCGATACTGACCCTGCCAGAACTGCGCTTCGGCCACGTTGTAAAACGCATTCGGAAACCGCGACGCGTGATCTGGATACTTCTGGACAGCCTCTTTATAAACCCGCACCGTCGCCGGGAAATCCTTACGCTGGAAATGCACATCGCCGACGCGATACGCGGCTTCGACGGCGTCTTTTTTCGCCTTCGCCGTCGTCTCAATCTCGCCCAAGAGGTGAAGAGCATCGTCATAACGATTCAAATTCAAATAGGCTTCAGCAATCGAAATCTTCACCTGATCCGTGAATTTCGTCCCGACGCGGACACGCAGAAACTTCTGCAGCGCTTTGAGTGCGTCGAAGTTGTTCCCTCGGTCCAAATAGGAATAACCGATTAAAAGCAACGTTCTCGTGGCCAACGGCGATTCTGGATACTTTTCAGCTAAATGCCGGTACATGCCCATGGCTTTTTCGAAATCCACGGGCGTTCTGTCTTTTCGCCAGAGGTCATAGTGTGTATCGGCCATCATGTAACGAATGATCTCGTCGTACATGGTGTGCGGATAGCGTTCGAGATATTCCTTGGCTGTTTTCAAAAACACGGCATGACGCTTGTTATTGAAGAGCGTGAGTAATAACTGAGCCTCTTTGTTCTCGCGGCTCTCGTTGGGAATGATCTCGTAGATCGGCGGGTTCTGCAGAAGCGTCGCCAAGTGCGGCGAATCCAGTTTGAGCGGAGGAAAGCGCAGGTAGATATTTCCGCGACTGGCGATAATCGCCGATTCCTTGATCTCATAGTCCGGCATCGCAAAGCGCTTAAAGGTTGGGTCCCCACCGTCGAAAATGCCGTGCTGGAAATCCACTCCCGACCCAACTCCATCGCCCCCAAAATCGATTTGCTCGCCTGTCGAAGAGCCTGGTTTCGCTTCTGCCGGAGCCTGCATGAATTCCGTCGCCGCCGGCTTGCGCGCGGATCCGGAGGATTTCCCGTTAGAGACTGGATCCTGGCCCTTTTTAGATGCGACTGTTGCGGATTTCGCAGGCAGTTCGTTCGGCACGGCCGCCTTGTCCGCGGACGATGTCGACGCCCCGGCGGCGTTTGGCGCTGCCGAGACCGCCGTTGATTTTTCAGAGGCGCGACTGTCCGCGTTTGAGGTCGCAACTTTCGATTTTTCTTCTTTCGGAAAGAAGTCCACGATCAGCTTCGGAGGATCCTCGGTGAGGTAGTCGAAGAAGTCGGCGGCTTTGTTTTTTAAGTGGAACGTCACCTCATGGCTCCCGTCCACGCCCTGCTCATCGACTTCGACCCGTTGGATGAGTGCATCGCTATGTGTGCGCAGCTGGATCAAGGACTCGCTCGAAAGCGGGGGAATCCGCAGGATCACCCGATCCTCTTCGCGGCGCAGATCGTATTTCCAGTTCGTTTGACCATCGAGCTCCAAATGGCTCGCATCGCCAACACGACTCATGTCAGCGCGGACTTGAGGCTGCGCCCAGGTCAGAGCGGGCGTGAGCACAATAACGGCGCCCATGCGAATCGCCGCAAGAAGAGAACCACTGCTCCGATTTTGACAAACGCGTGCGCGCAACCCAGACCTCGACCCGGACCCACCCGGTGTTTTGCTTTGGCTGTTTTGCTCATTGCAAAAGCACATCCGGTGCCAACACGGTCTCTGCTCAATCGCATTTAAATCCGTGCACGCGGGCCGAGAAGGCTCGACCCCATCACATTCCGACGCCAAGGAACTGACACGCTCCGGGTTTTTGACGGCACATCCTGCCTACGTGGACGTCCGGTTTGGTCGACTCGATCTGACATCGGTCGAGCGTGAAAAAATGTTTGTCTTCTCTCAAGATTCCGCCGATATGCAAGTGGGAGTCGAGTCATCAACATGGATGTCAACATCGTGATCCGCACCTACTTGCTTATTCTGGCTTACGGCTTTTCGGTCGGCTGTGTGTCGGTCAACCTAGGTCAGGCAAAAACAGAAAAATCCGAAAGCGTCCGCTTTCAAGTTCCGCCCGCTCCGTTCTCGAGATTTGAGCCCGCCGGCGCCGATCAGGCCTGGAAGAATCCGAACAACGGCAATTTGATTTCATACTTGTCCGTCTGCAACGACCCCGCGGATCCGGGCCTGGAAGCCATGCAAGCGGAGATGCTCGCGGCTTTCGAAGATGCGCAAGTCGTACGCTCGGCCGAAAGAAGCTTCAATGGCCGCCGAGCACTGAACACCGAGGCCGAAGGCTTGGTCGATGGAGTCAAAACGCGTCTGGAGCTGCTCGTCTTCAAGAAAAACAATTGCA
>JAMPXM010000265.1 GCA_023701225.1 Pseudobdellovibrionaceae bacterium
CCACTTTCTTTGTCATCGCCGACGACACGGTGGAGCGGAAGTTGGCTTCGTTTCCGTTTGCGGCACCGTAGACTGAGAGCAGAACGTCGGACTCGTCGAGGAAGCCGACGATTTTCGAACCATCGAGTACCGGCAGCTGAGAAATGTCGTAGAGCTTCATGCGCTGGTACGCGGTATTCAGAGTCTCGTTGGGCCCGATCGTCACGGTCGCGCCTTCTTTGTGATGACGCGAGATCAGGTCCCGCAAGTCGCCGTAGTTCTCGCGCTTCAAGAAGCCCTGGTCGAGCATCCAGTAGTCATTGAACATTTTGGAGAGATATTTATTGCCGCTGTCGCAAACAAACGTGACGACGCGTTTGGGAGTTTTTTGGTCGCGACAGTAGCGAAGTGCGGCCGCGATCAGCGTACCGCTCGAAGATCCCGCCAGGAGACCTTCTTTGCGCAGCAGTTCGCGGGCGACATCGAAACTTTCGGCATCGGTGATGGTATAGCCGGTTTTGACACGAGAGAGATCGGCGATATCCGGAATAAAGTCTTCACCGACACCTTCAACGAGCCAGCTTCCCGCTTGGCCGAATTTTCCTGTTTTGATGTAGTCGACAAGAATCGATCCTTGCGGATCCGCGAGTACCATTTCGGTCTTTGGCGAGACCTTGGCGAAGTATTTCGACAATCCTGCGAGCGTTCCGCCGGATCCCACGCCGGAGATGACCGCATCGACATCTTGATCCATCTGTTCGAAGATCTCGGGCCCCGTAGTGAGTTCGTGTGCGAGGGGATTTGCCGGGTTTTCGAATTGATTGATGTAGAAAGCGCCTGTTTCTTCGGCCAGGCGCTTGGCCATGTCTTGGTAATATTCGGGGTGGCCTTTGCCGACGTCCGAACGCGTGAGGCGAACTTCGGCGCCCATCGCACGGAGATGAAAGATCTTTTCGCGGCTCATCTTGTCTGGGATGACCAAGGTCAAGCGATAGCCTTTTTGCGATGCGACCAGCGCTAAACCCAGTCCGGTATTGCCGGCAGTCGCTTCGATCAGCGTTCCGCCAGGCTTGAGTTTTCCGCTATTTTCTGCTGCTTCGATCATGGAGAGCGCGATGCGATCCTTGATGGATCCGCCCGGGTTTTGGTTTTCCAGCTTCACAAACAGGCGGCAGGGTCCGGTGTCGAAGTGTTTGAGTTCCACCATGGGGGTGTTACCGATCAGCGAAAGAAGCGGGGCCGGTTTTGGAGCGGGCATGAAAACCTCTGAGATAGGGAGAGTTTTTGCTCTCCCTTAGATACCGGCTTCGGTGCCATTTGTTGAGGTTTTCGTGATTGGAATAGGCAAATGGTGCGGTGCGCGTCAGCCAGACTTTTTGAAGCCAAAAAGACTCGGGCAGGTCTGGGGCACGATCTCAGACTCTTGGAGACGGCGATTGCGCTTTTCAAACGGCGTGTCGGGTTCGACCAGGGGAGTTTGCATTTGATTGCGACGCATAGCCTCCGCGGCGACACTGCCGCGTGCTTCGCGGTATAGGTAGCCGAACATCGACATGGTGATGTTCAGAATGTTCGAGGAATAAACGATCAGGATCTGTTCGTTGTTTTTTTCGGCGTTCGCACTCGGATTGAACGAGGTGCCGACGACGCTGATGTATTCATCCGGGAACGCCCAGACTTTGTGGTGCAGTTTCGCAGAAAGTTTGAAGCTGCGGCCGTCAGGCAAAATTTCATGGCGTTCGCCGTAGGCGCGCGAGCCGACGCGGATTGATTCGCGCCAGCGGCTCAGGTCTTCAGTGGAGAAGGCGCTGATGAGGGGCGCGATCAAGGCGTCCGGCTTCTGGGAAACATCCGAGTAGACTTGAGTGGTGATGTCGCGCGACCAGCCGGAGAGCGCAAGGAAACCACTCCATTCGCGCATCGCAAACGGAGGGTCGCCGACCGAGCGAAACGGAGTCGGTGTCCCCGTGCGGAATTCTCGCAAAGAGCGCGCGACGATTTCCGAAGTGAGGATTTCCGAAGAGAACGCGAACTGCGCTGAAACCATCGGCCCGTGTGTCGCGCGCAAAAGTCGAGCGAGGATATCGCGATTGATATCACCGAGCCCGCCATTGGGTGAAAAGGTCAGGATGATTGATGTTGGTTTGCCGGTTGCCGGATCCATCGGCCCGGAGATCCGAAAGGCGCCGCCGAGAGGATATTGGCTTTCGCCGCGAACACCGTAATCGAGCGTCTTGCGCAACTCCTGTTCCACGACGACTGCGGGCAGTTGTCCTTTGAGCAGAATGGCGTGATTGGCATTGGGAATCGCGTCCGGCGGGCGAAGCTTCACCGGCAAGGTCGCGGCATCGCCATTGGGGTGAAGGCAAGAGTAGGTGAAATTTCCCGAGAGCAAGAGAGTTTTGGCGTTTTGGGGATCGGCGACGTCGCTCACGATGGCCTTTTGGTGGTTGAGGCCAACCGAGCTGACCAACGTCAAAGTCATTTTCGGATTGGACGGAGACGAAAGAATGACGCTTTGGTTCGGTTGAGCCTCGATTTGCGCGAGGATCTCCGCTTTGGAGAGGCCGGTCATCTTTTCGACAACCGCTTGCACCTCAGGGCGCTCGTGGAAGACACCCATGTCCACGCCGACGTGGGTGCTCACGCCGCGCCGACTTGCGGCGAGAAAGGCGTCGCCGATTTCTTGGCTATCGAAATCAAAAACGTTGGCACGGATTTCCGTTTTCGCTTCGGCAATGAAATTGATCACAAGTTGATGCAGGTCCGAGGCCGGCAACGCGGGAGAATCGAGGTCGTTCGGATTTTGTAGGATCGGGTGATTGACGAACATGTCGATAGAAGAAAATCCCGGAGCACCGTTCGATGCGGTGACCTCAAGAGGTTGGGTGGGATTATTCTGCGTTTTCAGCTTGGCGACGATGTGGGGATCTTGTGTGAATCGGTCGAACATCGCACGGAACTTCTCGCGGATCGCTCGGACTTCCGGGTCTTCGGCCTGGGCGATGGGAACTTGCTGGAAGTAAAGCTCAATGTCGGCCCAATGGTTTTTCGCGTGGAGGAGAATAAAGACCACTTGGCTGAGGGCGAGGCCAGACATGCGCTGGCCTTGTGGTTTGAGTACGTTTTCTGCAAATGCCGTATTTAGAGCCGCGTAGAAATGTTTGTGGCGCATCAGACGGAAGGCGAGTTCAAATGCTTTGCGATAGTCTGCGGCCGACGCTTGCGCCTGGGCGGTCGGATGGACGCGTTCTGCCAAATTCACGGTCGCCGCCGCCGGGCTTTCCGGAGTCTTGCTGGTCGGCTCGGCTCGACCGTATGTGACGGCCAACAACTGTCCAAGGGTTAGACAGCCAATGGCCATTAAACGAAGTGCGCGCGTTTTTGCTTCCATCATTTCGATCAAGAGAGCAAGGGCCGCGCCTCGATTGGAAATCGGCTAGCCAACAAAAGACCCTTCGGTTAGTCTTCGGCTCATGAGCATCACAGAATTCATCGATATCTTCATCCATTTGGATCAATACCTGAATGCCTGGGCAGCGTCGATGGGGCCGTGGCTCTATGTGGTCCTTTTCTTGGTCGTGTTTTGTGAGACCGGGTTAGTGGTCACACCATTTTTGCCGGGCGATTCTTTACTCTTCGCCGTGGGCGCGATGACGGTCACGACCAACGCGGTTTTGAGCTTTCCGATTCTTCTGGTGAGTTTGATTGTCGCGGGGGTTTTTGGCGATTTCGTCAATTACACGATCGGGCGAAAGTTCGGGCTCGCACTTTTTAAAGACGAGAATTCGAAGTTCTTCAATCGCATGCATTTGCTCAAGACGCAGAAGTTTTACGAAAAACATGGCGCGAAAACTATCGTTCTGGCGCGCTATATTCCGATCGTTCGGACCTTCGCTCCGTTCGTCGCGGGCATGGGGCAAATGCAGTATCGGCGTTTCGCTGTGTACAACGTCATCGGCGCGGTGAGTTGGGTCGGCATCTTTCTCACGCTCGGGCGGCTATTCGGCAATATGCCGGCCGTGAAAAAAAACTTTCAGTTCGTGATCCTTGGGATCATCATCGTCTCCGTATTGCCGATTGTCTTTGAGTGGTGGAAAGCGCGTCGCGCGGCGGCCGCTGCATAAGCGAGGCTCATGGAGGCGGTCACCGTTTCCGGATCAACCGCTGTCTATCGACGATCACATCCTAACGCTCAGACTAACGCTCAGACTATCGATCGCATTTTAAGCGGAGAGCTTGGATTTGAGAAATTCCAAGATCGTGGATTTGCCGCTGAGCACGCGCCTATCTTCCACAACCAGTGTTGGGACGACGAGTGCGCCGTCACAGAGCTGACGCAAGGCCTCGGCGTGTGAGTCGTAGGCGACATTGCGAAAATTCACGAGACCCGTGAGTTCGTGCGTGGTGATAAAGCGCCGGACCTCGGCGCTCTCGTTGTCGGTGATCAAATGAAAAAAATCGTAGTGTGTCGCGTTCATTTTTTGAGGGGCTTGACGTCTTTGAGGAGGTCGGCCAGCGTGCCGAGGCCCCTGCCGGGAGCCGTCGATTTTTGGTGTTGGCGCCAACCCATATCGAGTTGTTCTTGCGGTGGCACAAGCGTC
>JAMPXM010000266.1 GCA_023701225.1 Pseudobdellovibrionaceae bacterium
CGGTGAGAGCGTATTCGCCTAGAACCATGTGGGGCGACGCTTGATGGAAATCAATTTTTTGCTTGCCGCGCACGAAGTGCAGGTGCACTGAGCCGCTCTGCACGAGTAGAATCGAGGCGATTTTATCACCTTCTTTGAAGAGGAAATCGCCCTTCTTGAAAACCTTTATGCCGTTCATTTAGACCTCGATCGTTTTTCGGCGCATTTCGATCGAAGTCTGAGCCTAAATTCTCCTCTAGGTATTGGTCCTGTCGCAAGATGCGACACCTCACCTAAAACATCCGGCTAACAAGATGCTGACGCTAGTCAGCATCCAGGTAAACGCAAAGAAATGAAACGACTTTTCAACCGGCCTGGCGCCGGTGACTCATTTTAGCAGTCGGACTTTCCAACGTTGGAGCAGCTTTTTGTCCTCCGCCGTCATACGTGGAACAGGGAAGCCTTGAGTGCCGAGGTATTCGCCGCTCAGGACATCCATCGTGTCGTTGCGCCAACCGATCACGCTTGGGCCTACAAAGCGACGGATCACCGTACGTCCCGGGATGATGGACTTGGAGCGGTAGTAGGAGACGGCAAACGAGTCGGTTCCGTCTTTGTGTTCATTGAAGAGACGGATGACGTCGTCACCGTGAACGTTGTAGGCGAGTTCCCAGAGAATGAGGTGGTTCTGGACCTTTTTGTATTTCATGAACCCGCCAACCATCCCATCGTGCGGCAGGTTTTGAACGTACTCATACAGGCGTTGAAATTCGGTTTCCAAAACGTCTGCACGGGCGTCCATCGCGTTTGAGGACAATGGAAGCAGGAGGCCGAGGGCCAGAGTTAAAATGAATCGAGCGATCATAGTTCTTCCCTTTTTAAAGCTGAATTTGGATGGATTCATAATCCCGCCGCCGGAGACGTTCAATGAAAAATCGGCATGTGTTCCCATCCCAACTCGGTTGTTGAAAGAATCACCCAATTCCAGAGTGCAGGAGGTGGAGTGAAAGCTGTGTCGGGGGCGTCGAGTCAAGAATGGAGATCTGAGGGGGATGAGCGAGGTGTGCGCGACATTTTGTTCGATCTCGAGGTCGTGGTTTGCTTCTGAAATTGCGGAACTCGAATGATGAAGGTGGTGTGCTTGGCCACCGTGTCGACTTTCAATGTTCCACCATGTGCTTCAATGATTCCGCGTGAGATGCTCAAACCTAAGCCGGTGCCTTTGCCGAGTTCTTTGGTGGTGAAAAACGGTGTCATGATGCGATCGACGATCTTCGGCTCAATGCCGCGGCCACTGTCGACCACACGAATTTCAATATCATTCCCGATTTGGCGCCAAGACAACCGGACCCAGCGATCGGCTAGATTTTGCACGGCATCGAAGGCGTTGTTGAGCAAGTTCAAGAGCACCTGTGAAATCTGCACGGGCCGGCATTCCAAAACTGTCGATGGCTGGATCGTCGCGTGCTTGGAGTGGGACTTTGAGTGTGCCCTTAAGAGCGACGGCGGAACGATATCAAGTCGAACCTCATGATGCTGAAAGCGGCTTTTGCAAAATGCCAAGGTTTCGTCGACAAGATTTTCCAAGGCGCGCATTTCGTAGTTATCACGTGCGCCGTCGCGGGCGAAAAACCGCAAGCCCGCGACGATTCGCGCGATCCGGTCCGCCGTCGATGCGATGTTGGTTGTCAGCTCCAAGAGCCGTTCTTGAGAAAGCTCACCTTGAGCGGCGAGTTTTTGTATCTGTTCCACGCGGCCAAAGATAATCGCCAAAGGGTTGTTGATTTCATGCGCGATGCCGGCCGCCATCTCGCCTAGCGCTGACATTTTACTCGCAGTGACCATTTGCAGTCGCTGACTTTCGATGAGTTCTTCGGCGGCATGTCGGTCGGTGACGTCGTGGACCAATGAGGCGACGCCGATCGTTTCGCCTTCTGGTTCGCCGTCGGTCGCGATCAGGGGCGTGTTGTACCACTCGCAGATGAGTTTTCGACCATCAGGTCGAGTGTGCGTGAGTGTTTTGCGAAAGCCGCCACGCTGCGAGAGCAGGTTGGACCAAAGCTCATCGATCTTGGCGCGTTCATCTTCCGGTATAAATGTCGAAAAATGCTGGCCGATGATTTGGTCGCGCGTCCATCCGAAAATTCGTTCCGCAGCTGGGTTCCAGGCGGTCACGTTGCCATTGGGCGTGAACTCAATCACGGCCAATGGCGTTTGCTCAACGTGAAGAAGTTTACGGGAGATGATCTTGCGGCGCTCTTCTTCCTCGATCTTGCGAACGGTGATGTCGCGAGTGATCGCCATGATCTCCACTGGGCGATCGGTGTTCGGGTCGCGAATGGATTGAACACGCGCCTCAAGCCATCGCCATGAACCGTTCTTGGTCCGTACGCGCGCGGTGGCCGGAAAGACACCGTGCGAGCGGATCGCGGCGCGAATGGAGCTTTTGACGGAGTCGAGATCATCGGGATGGAAAAATCGAAACGGCATTTTTCCGATGACGTCCGTTGGTTCGAATCCGACCAGGCGTTTGAGCGCGGGGTTGACGAAGGTCCAACGCCCATCCAGGTCGTGGACGTGAATCATGTCGCTGGCTTGCTCGCAAAGAAAACGATATCGATCTTGGCTGTCGCGAAGTTTTTTCTCCTGCTCTCGGCGCTCGAGTTCGGCACCGAGTCGCGAAGACAGAATGTGCAGAAGCCGTTGGCTGAGCCCGATCTGCTCGCGCTTGCGACCGCTGAAAAACTCGATCAAACCGATCGGCCCTCCATTCGTTCCGGGTATGATGTGACCGAGATAGGATTCAATTCCGTGGCTCCAGCCAAAGCCAGCGATACGCGGAAATGCCTCGTACGCTTTTTCCAGCAACGCCAGCTGATGTTTCTGCAGGAGATGTTCGCCCGGAGTGCCGTGAAGTGGGTATTCGCCGGTATTAAAGAAGCTGCCATTGGCCCAATTCCTCAAGGTGCACGCGTGCGTCTGATCTTCGCTGAGCGCGCTGATCGATGAGAATTCCCATCCGAACTCCGTGCTAAAGCATTCGATCAATCGGTCCAGAAACACGTCGGCATAGCATGGACCGAGGGCTTCCAGGACGCGTTCAAATTTGGCCTGTTCTTGATCTCGATCCATCACTCGGCACGCCGAATGTCGAGCTTCGAGCTGAAGCCGATCTGGCGTCTGGGGCCGTATACGGTGACTTGCATTTGGACGCCCGGCTCGCGCGCGAGTAGGTTGACGTCGACGATCATGAAATTCATTTTTAAGTAAGGACCGACGATCGGTCCACCGGCCATGCGCTGGTCGGGCGCGGGTGTATCGAGTCTTCCCCAAAAGTTGGCCTTATAGGAATGGATTCCGCTCGACGTCAGTTCGACGCTGCGATAACCGAGCTCGGGCCACTTCGCTTCAAGAATTTCCGAAAGATGACGATCCCCAGAAATGAAAACGGTCGGAAACGGAGAACGTGAGAGTTCCTTGAGGAGGCGGCGGAGGTCGGCGGGGTGTTCGCGTTCAAAACTCTCGTATTCATGGTAGCCACCGAAGAACTGGCTCCCGTTGATCAACCAAATCGGACCGTGGCCTTGGGCAAGTCCTGTTTTCAACCAGTGATTTTGCTCTTCTCCCCAGTGGGTGAGAATGCCGTCGCGATCGCGAGTATTGCGAAAGCTGCGGTTGTCCATGAAAAAGAAACGCTGTTGGAATAAGTCGACTCGACTGGCGACGCCAGGTCCCTTTTCTAAGCCGCCAATGCCTGGGGACTGCGCGAAAAAGGCCTCAAAGACGGACTGAGAAGCTTCGCGGTATCGGTACGTATGGTCCGCATCATTGGCGCCATAATCGTGATCGTCCCATGTCGCCAGAACCGGAATCAAGCGAGGGGCGCGGAATATTTTTAAGGTTTGGCGGGTCTCGACGTAACGGCGCCAGAGTTTTTCCGGATTCGCGTCACCGCCGGCGTCCGCATAAACGTTGTCACCGATCATGAAGATGACGTCGGGCTTGAGTTCAAGCAAGTGTTTCCACAGCGGTTCACCGCGACTGGCGAAGCGGTCGTTAGAACATGAAACAAGTGCGATGCGCGCGGTCTTCCGTTCCGGCGATGCTTGCGACGAAAGAGTGGAGAGTTCGCGTTGATCGATCAGCGCCCCTTTTGCATCACGGACTTCAAGTTTATAGGCCGTGCCGGGGTGAAGCCCCTGAAACGAGACTCGATGGATCATCTGACTGGAAAAGGAGCGCGATGCGCGAGCGTGGGTCGCGGGCTCGATTGGACCAGAGGTGATTCTATGTCGGTTGGCGAGTGCAGTCGTTGCCGTGATGAGATGAAAGCTGAGTTTGGTCGAGCGAGGCGCTAAGATCGCCAACTGCGTGGAGGTTTCATTGGTCGCTCCTTGCAGAATCGGCAAACGTTCACCGGCGTTGGCCTCATGGACCAGTGTCGCCAGAGACATGCCGAAACAGACGGCGGACCAAAATAAAACGCGAAGGATCAGATGATTTGTTTTTGCTACCGATGTCATGAATTTAGCCCCACAGATCAGAACTGA
>JAMPXM010000020.1 GCA_023701225.1 Pseudobdellovibrionaceae bacterium
CGGTCGTAGAGGCTCTTCCAGAAGTGAAGATCTTCGGGGGTGAGCTGGTAGTCGACTTCCGCCATGCACAGTCCGAGCAGGAAACCTTCATTTTTGACGACGGCAAACTGTCGCCGTTCACCGCGCTTGCGGATCTCTTCGGCGCGCTGAAGCAGGCTGACCGTCTCCAGGGCGTGCGAGATCGTGGATTGTTCGAACTTGTACATGCCGAGTTCGTCACGCATGAAATTCTGGAAGCGATCCTCGGCGATGATATCCTCGGGACGCTCGCTCTCACGGCCCTCGGCTTCGACCACGGTTTGAAAGAGCGAGAAGACCAGCCAGCCGAACAAATGCACGGTATCGGCCGAGTCGGGTGCCATGCGGTGATTGCGTCGCATGTGATCCAGGAAAATTTCGCGTTTGTCGAGATCACCGAGGAGCGCATGAATGGTCGGGAGCGTGTACTTCAGCAGATCCAGGTCAAAGGCTTCGAGAAGACACCGGTCCGGCTCTTTTAGGCGAAGGATCTTTAAGACTTCCTCGCGGCGCCGGGGCAAAACGGACTTCAAAAGTTCGCTGGCGTGTTTTTGGATGGCGGTGCGCAGCTCCGCTTCAATCGAGAAACCGATTTTGTGGGCCAGTCGCAACGCACGAAGCATGCGGATCGGATCTTCGATTAAACGAACTTCAGGATCGCCGATCATGCGGATGATGCGGTTCTGGATGTCCCGCATTCCATCAATGTAGTCGATCAGAGTCCCGTCGATCGGATCGTAAAAGAGGCCGTTGATCGTGAAATCGCGCCGCGAGGCATCTTCTTCCGGCGAACCGAAGACGTTGTCGCCAAACGGTACGCCTTCAGGGAAGTCCTCGGCCCGGACTTCGCGACGAAACGTCGCGACTTCAAACTGCTGGTCGTTGCGTTTGACCAAGACCAGGCGAAAGCGTTTTCCGATGATGTAGGCTTGGTAAATCAGGCGCTTCACCTGCGGTGGCTGCGCCGCGGTGGCGATATCGAAATCCTTAGGATGGATCCCGATCAATAGATCGCGAACGCATCCACCAACTAAATACGTAGTAAATCCGCCCTTTTGCAGCGCTTTCACGATCCCGTAAGCATGCGAATCGATCCAGTCCTGGTGCAGCTGGGGTTTCTGCTTCACTTCCATACCGTCGCAAGTATAGCGTTGAGAACGGCGAGGAGTCATGGCCGTTCTCGAGAATTTCCACCATCAGATCACGGGCCCAGAAAGCGGGCCGAAACTTGTTTTTCTTCACGGAGTGATGGGCTTCGCGGCCAATTGGCGTACGATTGCCAAGGCGTTTGAGAACGAGTTTCAAGTTCTCTCCTTTGATCAACGTGGCCACGGCCGTTCCATGAAGCCGCCGGTCGGCTACGCGCCAGAGGACTACGCCCACGATCTCCTGCAGATTCTGGATGAGCTCGGTTGGTCGCGTGTTCATTTGGTCGGCCACTCCATGGGGGGCCGCAACGCGCTTCAGTTCGTCGCTGACTTTCCGACCCGGGTCGAACGTCTAGTGATCGAAGACATCGGCCCATCGATGAACCAAGCCGGAAGTACTTTTATTTTCAAGCTCCTGGACTCCGTTCCGGTCCCCTTTCCCAATAAGCGCGCGGCCAAAGCGTTTTTTGAAACGACGTTCCTCGAGATCTTTAAGGATTCCACGAAAAAAGAGGGACTGGCCGCCTATCTGTACGCGAACATAATCGAAGATGAGCAAAAGCGCGGCGTTTGGCGATTCTACGAGCCAGGCGTACGCGAGAGCGTTGAGCAGGGGCGGGCGGAGGAGCGTTGGGACGAGATTCGAGGGTTGGACATGCCGACGCTCCTCGTGCGTGGCGAATTCTCCCGAGACTTGCCGCGCGAGATTTTTGCCCGCATCTTGCGCGAGAATCCACGCATCCAAGGTGTCGAGATTCCGGGGGCTGGGCACTGGGTGCACAGCGATCAACCCGAGGCGTTCATCGCCGCGTTGCGCGCGTTTTTTCACTCCGGAGTCTGGGATGTTTGGCAACGATGGGTATTTCTGCTGCGCGCGCGAGTGGCCCCGTTGGCGTGCGGCACAGTCATTTTTTGGATTGGATGTACCAACTTCCGGTCGCGGAAGCTCCGGGATGGACATCGCCCGTCTGGATGGACGTGCAAGCCTCCGAATCGAATGTGTGGAACCGGCCGATGCAAGTGCTCGATCGCGACACCGGTCGAGTCTTCGAGTACGAGGCCGACTATCAGGCGTCGATCGTGGTTCTCGATGCCGGCATTCAGGTTCTCGAGGACCTCGCGTTTTCAGTCGAGCTTCCGTACTTGCGTCGGCACTCCGGGAGTTCCGACCAATTCATCGAAGACTGGCATCAGACTTTTGGTTTCTACAATTATTTGCGGTCTGGCACTCCGGACAATCGCGCGCGTGTTCGTGTCGCCGTCGACGGCCAGGAGACGTTTGAAGACAACTCGCCGGCCGACGGCCTTTCGAGCGTGAAACTCAAACTGAAATACCGCGTTCTCGGTTCAGACTCGTCTTGCCCATGCGGACTGGCGTTCAGCGTCCAAGCCAATCTGCCGGTCAATGGCTCCCGCCGCGCGCTCAGCTCCGGTTCGGAGAGTTACTCCTGGCTTGCGCACGCCGGGATTCCCGTGGGGTCTGAAAGCGGTTTGTATTTCACGAGCGGCTTCAGTCTTTTGGGAGACAATCCGGTCTTCGGTGACTGGCCGCTACACAAGGCGGTCGCTATGGCCGACTTCAGCATGGACTTGGGCGTGGGGGGTGGCTGGGGTTTCCTTGCATCTTTCACCGGGTATTCGCCTTGGATGAAATCGCGTTTTGATTTCTTGCCCGATGTGACGGATCGGCACCCGGTGCGAGATCAGCGCATTGCCAGCGGCTACAACTCGTTGTTTCGTTGGCGTGGCTATCAAAACTACGGGTTTCGGTATCGGTGGGGGCCGGTGGGTAGCCAGTTCAGTCTTTTTATTTTCGAGGACTTTGGGTTCGGTGATTATGATGGGCGCAAAGACATCACCTACAATAACAATTCACCCGATGTCCTAATCGGGACGCAGTTGAGTTTGCGGTTCTAGGCCAGTTTTGAGTCTTATGCGGGGAGCGTTATATTGGTGTGGAGGATTGCGCTGATTTTCAGCACTGGGGTGTTCGGGCTTGGGCTTTGACATTCTGTCCAGAACTCCAGTAAAGTCGAATCGCGTATTTGACAAGGGGCGGCAGTAAACATCAGTTTGGACGGGATTTGAGTTCTCCAGGATTGACGTTTGTGGCCGCCCCTCACGTGTAGATTTAAAGTATCGCGGCGCTCTTGTCGTCCGCGCACGATTACGAGGAAGGTCTTTCCCTTGAATTTTTCTGAGTTGGAGCTCCATCCGTCTCTCGCTGGAGCCGTTGAGAAGCTGAATTTCCAAGAAGCCACGCCTGTTCAAGCCGCCACGATGCCGCACATCCTCGAGGGACGCGATGTCGCGGGCCTGGCGCAAACCGGAACAGGCAAAACCGCCGCGTTTTTGCTGCCGTTGATGGAACGCATTCTGCGCGCCGGGGCGCCAGTCGAAAACTTGACGCCCGAGCAAACCGAAGCTTACGCCAAGCGCGCGTTTCCGGATTGGAAAACGGGTCACTGCATTCTCGTTCTCGTGCCGACGCGCGAATTGTGCGAACAGGTTTACGAGAACTGCCTGAAGCTCAAAGGCGATTCGCACATCCGCGCCGTTTCGATTTATGGTGGCGTGAGTTATGACAAGCAAAAGCAAGGATTGCGCGACGGCGTGGAGTTCATCATCGCGACGCCGGGTCGGTTGATTGATCTCTACAAAGAGAATCTCGTCGATATGAAGCAAGTCCGCGCGATCGTATTTGACGAAGCCGATCGCATGTTCGACATGGGCTTCAAAGACGACATGAAATACATCCTGCAGCGCGTGCCGAAGGAACGTCAGTTCCTGGTCTTCAGCGCGACTCTCAATCTCGATGTGTTGAATACGGCGTATCAGTTCGGCGCCAACCCCGTCGAAGTCAACGTCAGCCGCGACCAAGCCAAGGCGGAAAACGTGACCGATGAGATCTTTCACGTCGGCACCGAAGAAAAGCCGATGTACCTGCTGACGCTGCTCAAGAAACATCAGCCGCGTCAAACGATCATCTTCTCCAACTTCAAAATGAACGTGCCGCGGATCTCGCAGTTCTTAAACGACAATCAGATTCCTGCCGTCGGGATTTCGAGCCTTCTCACGCAAGCGCAGCGCACCCGCGTGATGGAGCAGTTCAAAGCCGCGAATGATCGCAATATTCTTGTCGCGACAGACGTCGCCGCGCGCGGCCTCGACATCAAGGGTGTCGATATGGTCATCAACTTCGAGTTGCCGGACGACGCCGAGAACTATGTCCATCGGATCGGTCGTACGGGTCGCGCGGGCGAAAAGGGCAAGGCATTCAGCTTGGTGTCCGATCGTGATGTCGAATCGCTTCAGCGCATCGAAGACTATTTGAAACACAAAGTCGCCACGGGTTGGATTGAAGATGCGGAATTTATCCGCGAGTTCAAAGGCATGCCAAGCGATCGTGGCGCTCGACCTAGCGGTCGTGGCCCAGGCGCGGAAGGTCGCGGTGGTCGCCCGGAACGTGGCGGTCGTCCCGGCGGTCGCGGACCGCATCCGGGGGGCGGCCGTGGCGGGGAATCGAGAGGCGATCGTCCGCAACAGGCACAGGGCGAAGGCGGCGGACGTCGTGATGGAGGACGTCGCGGCGGTCGTGGCCGAGACAGAGATAGAGACCGTGACAGAGACCGTGATAGAGACGGTGATCGTCAGCCGCACGTCGCGGCCGGTGGCGAAGGTTCGCCCGCAGCGCGCACGGAAGGCGGACAGCCGCAACATCGTGACCGTCATACGGGACGTCATCGTGGCGAAGGCGGTCGAGAACATGCGAGCGGCCCAGGTCGGGAGGCCGGTGCGCGCGAGGGCGGAGGACAGCATCCGCGCCATGCGGGAGGTCCGCGTCGGGACTCACGACCGGCCAGTGGAACTCAGAGCCGTCCACAGCCACGTCCAGGCGGCAATGGCAAACATCACTCCCACGATCGCAAACATGCGTCGCGCGACAAACGCGCGGCATCTGGCCAGAATTTACCGAAAGCTTCGCTCGGGAAAAAAGTGACCGGTTTCTTCAAGAAACTCTTTGGTCAGTGAGCGCCTTGTCGTCGCGGTCGTGATTCGACAAGATTTGATCTCAATGGATTAGGTTTATAAAAAAAGAGAGGCCCTGCGGCCTCTCTTTTTTTATGGTTGTGCGGTTTGTCTCACTCTTTCCAGTCGAACGTGCGAATGATCTGATTGCATCCTTTGAGAGAGTCTTTAAAGGAGTTGGCGTCGTCGCGGCACGTAAGAATCACGGCGGCCGTTTTTTTTATGAAAACGACCTGGCGGATTTGTTTTTTCGAATCGCGGTTGACGAGATCGAGCACATAACCGTTGAGCTTGCCTTGTGTGAACGGCTTGGAGCCGAGCACGTCAAAGCCGTACTTCGGATATTCTTTTTGCCAACGTTGAACGTACTTCGGCATGGCGATCGCTTTTTCCAGCTTGTCGACGCGAACCGTGAGCGATGCCCGGGATTCGCCGTCTTGATTCGCGCTCTCGGGGGCGCGATACACAGTTTGCACGAACTTGCTGTCGCGCGGGCCTTGACTATGAATCCAACCACTCCCGCCGGCGTTGATCTCAAAGCCGAGCGGCGAACGGAACAACCCCAGTTGCGGAGCGACCAGCTTTGAAGTGGATGTGGCTGGCATCGGAGCCGCGTGGGCTGAGTGGGCGACAACGAGGAACGCGGCCGCGCTGAGAGCGAATTGAAAAATAAAACGCGTATTCGACATGTATACCCCCGTCCTTCAACGGTACCGACTCAAGATCAGTGCCGCAACCCCAAAGGTTTTCGCTTTGTTTGGATCACGGCAAATCGGTCAGGCAAATCGGCGGAGGCCGGTGTTCCATCAGGTAAATTTGAAAACGTCCGCTGTGGTTGCTGCTGAAAACGATCCAGCGTCCATCTGGACTGAAGGCTGGGTAGGTCTCATGGCTCGACGATTCCGTCAGGCGTTTCAGGCACGTGCCCTTGCGATCGACGCTGAAGAGATCAAAGGTTTTGCCGTCGCCACGGTTGCTGGCGAACACGAACTCTTGCCCGTTCGGATGCCAGAAGGGCGTGACATTGAGCGCGGCTTTGTTCGTCAGCGGAGCGGTCGCGTAAGAGCTTCCGTCCGAGACATGGATTTGTGATGTCGTGAAGTCCGCCGCCAATTGTACCCAAGCTAAGTATTTTCCGCTCGGCGTGACGGTGGGCTGGATGTCGCGCAGGGGTCCCGAGGTCAAGCGGCGAAGTCCGGCATTGCCCAACTGCAATCCATAGAGATCGCGGTTTCCGTTTTTCTCGGAGCTGAAAATCAGGTGCCGTCCCTTGCCGCCCAGGGCGGGCTCGCCATCGAATCCGTGGGACTTCGTCAACCGACGGATGTTCGTGCCGTCGACGCGTGTCTCATAGAGTTCGCAATGAGTCGGTTGTCGTGACTCCAGCAATCCGATGAGCCGAGGCGGTGGCGGATCGTCCGTCGTATTTGTGGAATCCGTGGTGGGAGCTGGTGACACGGATGTGGGGCCTTCGGGCGGCGTGTACCGGTTGCGAAGATCGTTGACGAAGAACGGATCTTCTTTGATTTCGTCCGTCGCACTTGCGTAGATCAGCGATTTTCCGTCCGGAGTGACGGCCACGGAGGAAACGTCTCCGTCTTGATATGTGATCCTGCGTTCAACGCGGGTGGCGAGATCGACTTCGTAAGCCTGCTGGTGTTGGTGGGCCTCGCGGTTTTCGCTGATGAAGTAAACTTTTTTTCCATCAGGGGAAAAGATCGGGCGGAAGTTATCACCGTCCTGGGTGAGTGGCTGGGCCAGGAGAGTTTCGCCATTCGATGAAGCGATTGGCGTGGGACTGGAAGCCGGCGTCTCCGGGTTGTAAGGCTTCGGGGCCGAAGTACAACTGAGACTCATGGCCATGACCAATCCGGTTAAAATGAGACCCGCCTGCGAGCGACGCGCGGAACTGATTTGTGTCTTCGAAGATTGTTCGATCGCACGGCGGACCAATGTCGTCGGAACCCATTTCTTGAGGTCGCTCAAGGGCACCCATTTCGCCTGCGAAGCCACGCCAGTTGATACATCCGCTCGTTGGTCCACGATGACGAAAATGTCGTGATGCGTGACGGAGTGTCGGTAGTCGAAGCGCTTGGGTGCGGTCGTGACTCGTTGCGCGCGGCCCGGGGTGATCCAATGTCCCTTTAAAAAGGGCGCATATTCATTTTCGATCAATGCGACGCGCCCGCGCTTAGCGATCACGTACGGGCGCCAAACCCAGATTTCACGTTCGCGTCTCGGTTTCTTCAACGGGAGGACATCGGTTCGCTTGGTCTGCCGCGCGACGCAGCGAGCGCTCCAAGGGCAGATCATGCACGCCGGATTTTGCGGTGTACAGATCGTCGCGCCAAGTTCCATGAGCCCTTGATTGAGGTCCGCGGGTGCATTCGTACTCATAGCGACACGATCCGCGAGGTCTTGGAGTGGAGTGCGTCCTTGTGGTTTCCACCATTCTACGCTCAAGCCATGACGGCGCGTGAGCAAGCGGATCACATTGCCATCGAGGACGCCGGTTTTTTGATCAAACGCGAGACTGGCGACCGCGCGTGCGGTGTAAGGCCCGAAACCAGGCAGCTCGATGAGTTCTTGCCAGGTCTCTGGAAATCCGCCTCGCTCCTCGAGCGCTTGTGCTGACTTGTGCAGGTTGCGCGCGCGCGAGTAATAACCGAGGCCCGCCCATTGCGCTAAGACGTCTTCCACGGGAGACGAGGCCAGTGCGCTCAGATTCGGAAAGCGTTCCAAGAATTTTTCATAATAGGGAATCACGGCCGCGACAGTTGTCTGTTGCAACATGACTTCGGAGATCCAGATACGATAGGGGTCGCGATTGAGGCGCCAAGGAAGATCGCGTCGGACGGTTTTGTACCAATCCACCAGCTCGCGTGCGTCTTGTTGGTCGACGTTGCGCTCCTCCTCCGCAGCCCGGGTCGAACTCTGCGTAGAGCTCATTGGTGAATGCTTAGAAAGGTAAGCTCGAGTTTGAAATTTCTTCATCGCGGCAAGTGTATGGGTCCGCGTTAAATTTGTCATCAGCGAGGGTCCGCATTTCGTCTCTGGAAATGGAGAATCTTCAGTACGACTCTCGGAATGGAAAGAAATTTGGATTTTCACCGTTCAGAATATAGAGACATTCCGGCACCTTATATTTCATCCCAACGCCGGGCTTCGGCATTTGCATGTGGTCGGGTCTTTGCTCGGCTTTTGGTTCGACTTTTGGTTTCAGGATGGCGAAGACCCGCACGAGGAGAGATTTGAGAATGACGATGAAATCATCAAAAGTCTGTAGCGCGATCGGCTTGACGGTGGTGCTTACTCTTCTGATGGGGACCGCCATCGAATCCGAAGCTTTCGTGCGGACGTGTCAGAATCAAGATGCGGGAGAATGGGAATTTGGGATTGCTCCATCCGGCTGTGATGCCGAGTTGTTCGGTGACGTCCCGCGCGTGCGTCTGATTTACAAAGACACAATTTTTGATCGAACCAGTCAAGATGCCACTGAACGTCGTCGCTATATCTCGCAGATGCATGCGCTCATTCGTGACGCAGTCACGGACTATATTCGTCGTCGGGAGCCACAGGTCTCGGATGAGGATGTCGAAATGTGGGTCCATTCCATTTTGTCCGTGGCGACGCAGGAAACCTATCTCTCGCATTATCGCATCGGCCTCGATTCCCGCTTGAAACTCATGACCGGGGATCGTGTGGTGAGTCACGGGATCATGCAAATCAATCAGGAGTTCCACGCGTCACGCGATCAGGACAATTCCTTCGATTTGGTCGGCAACCTGTTGTACGGCATCGATCACTATTATCTCGAATTCACGCGCGCTCGCCAGGCCGGCTGCATTCGTCGTCGAGCGAACGAAAGCCGAGCGGCACGTTTCGAGGCCCTGTCACGAGCGGCGTATTCGGCGTACAACGGCGGGCCGATCGCGGTCTGTCGTTGGACGAATCCGCGACATCCTTGGTCGAAAAACGACAAAGGCTATCATAAGCAGTACAAGACTGCGCCTTGGAGGGAGTTCGTCGACGATCCTCGGCGCGCGTCACCGGTCAAAACCGCGTGCTTGGCAAATGGCGACGATCTCTGCGCTTTGGCGGGAGAAGAACGCGCTGCCTACCTGATGAGCCGGCCCTTGGTGTTTGAGGATGCCACCTGTTTCTTAAATACGACGGGCGTGTACACGTGCTCGAACCACCTTCGCACGTTTCAATGTTTTCAGGGATTGAAGCCCGAGGTTTTCAACGCGCGTCCGTTGAAATTGGACGTGCGTGATTCGCGTGCGCAGGTGCGCTGGGTGAACGATCGGGATTCTCTGTGTCGGGTGGGGCTTCCACAACTGGCGCGGATTGGCGATATCATTCGCGTGAAAAAAGACGTGCGCCTGCGCAAAACAGTGGGTGGCCCGGTTCTCACAGGAGTGAAAACCGGCACGCTTGTTCAGGTGCTCGACTATGAGATTGAGCCTGGTCCGAAAGGGGATCGGCATTATCGAATCCGTCTGGGGTCCGTCGAGGGCTTCATTTTTGCCGGCGGCCGTGGAGACCACGTCGCCTGGAGCGAAGTGGTGGCGGTGGTTCCGCGCGGTCGTCAAGTTCCACTTTGGATTCCGCGCGCGGGATCCGTCGTGGAAATTCGTCGTGCGCAGGGGATTTCTGTTCTGAGCGAAGCCAAAGACGGCGCTCCTGTTCTTGGCACGCTTCCGGTCAAAACCCAAGTGAATGTACAGAGTGTCGTGGTTCGTTGGGCGGCCAACGAAATTTACGCCCAGATTCAACACAGGAATGGCATCGGTTATATTTACGTGGGTCGCACATATCCCGATCTGAGCGTCCCGGAATGGGTGAGGGTGCTCAAGTGAAGCGGTGGGCTTCCGTATTTTTTTTCGCGGTGGTTCTTGTCTTGCTTGTGCGGTTGGTTCAGCGCGGGAGTCCACGGGAGACTGCGCCGTCGCAGACGACGCTCGAGGCGTCAGATTCCATCCCTCTTTCCCCCGACAACCGGAGCGTCGAAGCCGCGGCTCCGGTTCCGTCTCTGGTTCCGTCTCTGGTTCCAAGTCTGACGCCGGTTGAATCGGCGGTCGCCGAACGGTTGCGTGAGCTCGAGCGCTTGTCGGCGTGCGCGCACACTCAAGATTGTGGGTTCGGTGCGGACGCGCCTCGGAGTCAGCACGTCCAGTTGAGTCGTGCGATCATGGCCGAGCTGAATCAATTCGAGCCCGAGGACTTGACTGAGTCGGCCGTGCGTATCGCGGAGCAGTTCATGCGCTTTCCTGACGATGACGTCAAAGAAGCGAGCTTGCGCCTCTTGGCGCAAGTTCCGCCGACCTCCCACACTCTGGAAGCGGTGTTGAATGGCTTGCAGGACAGCGTGAGCGCGCCGCTTTACGAACGGGGACTCGAGGTCCTCTTGCCTTATCGTGAGCGCCCCGAGCGTGAACAAGTGGATGCGTTTCTCTTGCAGTCCATTGCGCGTGGTGGCCACTTCGTGTCGCAAGAAGTCGCTCGCCGAGCGCGTCCGTTCATCACGCCCGAAAATGCGTCGCGGTTCGCGGCCGTGCGCGATGTTTTGCCGGCGCGCTCGCGCGCTCGCGAAGCCCTCGATCTGCATCTGCGCGAAGTCCGGCGTCAAGCACGCGGACGCTGAGCACGTTTTTAGAGGAAGAACCAAGTCATAATCATATGGACGGGGTGCCGTGGCTCACGTTACGATTTTCTCGTCTCAAATCGGGAGGTCGCGACGTGACGGTATATGAACCACTTTCCGGACGGGAATTCCCTCGGTTTTCGGGGATTCGTACCTTCTTTCGTCTTCCGTATGTTCCCGTGGATGCCGATTATGACGTCGCCTTGATCGGCCTGCCGTTTGATGGAGGCGTGAGTTATCGCCCTGGGTCGAGATTCGCGCCGGCCAAGGTTCGCGATGTTTCGTCGCTCGGGCGCGTGTTTCATTGGTCGCGTGATGAGAGCTTCACCCAGAAAATTCGTGCGGCTGATATCGGTGACTGTCCAACGGTACCCATCGATCTGGAAAAGACTTACGAGCGGATCCAAACATTTTACGGCAGACTCATGGCCCTGGGGAAACGCACGATCACGGTGGGTGGGGATCATTCCATCACTCTGCCGATTTTGCGTGAGTTTCGAAAAAAGTACGGTCGACCTTTGCGTTTCATTCACTTCGACGCGCACTTGGACACGTATCCGGCGGCTTGGGACTCGGAATATCATCACGGCTCTTTCGCGCGTCATGCGATCGAGGAAGGCTTGGTGGATCCGAAGGGCAGCGTGCAGATCGGAATCCGCGGGCCTTTGACGGGGCGTGACGATTTGGCATTCGTGAACAAGCACGGCGTGCGCGTATGCACGATCGATGAAATCCGAGATACAGGTTTGCGGCCGTTTATCGATTCACTGCCGGATTTTGGTCAGGATCCCGTGTACTTGAGTTTCGACGTCGATTGTTTAGATCCGGCGTACGCGCCAGGAACAGGAACTCCAGTTGTCGGAGGTTTGACGACCTACGAAACGCAGAGAATCTTGCGCGGTCTGAAAGTGAAAAACCTCGTCGGCGCGGACATCGTGGAAGTTTCGCCACCGTTCGATTCCAGCGATATCACAGCGCTGGCCGCGCTGGATACGATGTTTGAGCTCCTCAGTCTTTATGCGGAGCAGGCTTCTTCGTAACCGTCTCGTTCGGTCTCCTTTATTTTGACCATCTGCTGAGTGACCTGCCGAAGATCAGGCCGCAGATGGTCGCGTCATCTTCGACTTGGCTCTCCCTTCTGCATTGACTCCCGTTTCGATCGGTCCTCTACTTGCTGAGAGCGGCTGACCGCTTTTAGTTACGTTCATACAGTCATTGGTGAGAAGCCTGTTTCCTGAGGGGGGAAAGATGAAAGCATTTGGTTTATTGGTTGGTCTGTTGATGTCGCAAGCGGCGTTGGCTTATCCCGCTGTCGGTGATTATGTGAAATACGTGGGCGAGATCAATGCGGCTGGGCAGCAGTTCTCCATCGTCGCTGAGATCGAAATCACGAACTATGATGCGGCTAAAAACGGTTTCGTCGTGCAAACCAAGACGAGCGTCGGCGGCCAAACGGATGTGACCAATGCAACGGTTCCCGCCGGCGAGTTGTTTTCGCAGGCGATGATTCAAGATCTGATCCGCAACTGCAAAAACAATGGCGGTCAAACGTCCAAAGCGACGGTTCCTGCCGGCGCCTTCGATGTCTGCCTGATGCGGCAGAGCGATGGAACAACGCACTCGCTTTATACGATCGGCGATGTTCCGTTCGGAATCGTGAAGTCGGACTCGATGTCTCAGGACGGCTTGACGACTTCGATCACTCTGCAGGAAGTTCGCTTCGGTCAGTGATGAGTGGATGTTCAGCGGCCTTCGGATTTGATCCAGCCGCTGACAAAAATCCGCTGACCAAAACCTGGACAGTCGGGAAGAGTCTACAGGATCCAAAATTGTCACTCCTGGCAAAACTTGAGAACTCCGGCGGGCGCGCGTACACTCGCCGCCTATGGCGAATTCCGACTTTTCCAATCAAGAATCATCGAATCACGAAGTCCATCTTCAGGCCGCGCTCGGTTCCGCGCCGTTGGCTGGACATATCAATCGTCTTCTGAAGAAACCGGAGATCGTTCGCGCCCGGCGGTTTGCGCAGATGCTCGACGGATTTCATTTAAAGAATACGCTCACTGAACAAGTCGACGGTCGTAAAGCCGTGATCGACGGGCGCTCAGTGGTGAACTTCGGTTCTGCCAATTATCTGGGTTTCGAGCGTCATCCGGCCGTTTTGGAGGCCGCTCGACACGCGTTGTCCGAGTGGGGCAATCACAGCGGTTGCTCGCGCATTTTTTCGTCTCATGAAAACATCGTGCGTTTGGAGCGTGAGATCGCGCGGTTGGTCGGCGCGGATGAGTCCCTGATTTGCGCCAACACCTCGCAGGTGCATCAGGGCACGATTCCCGCGCTCTTCGGCGCGGCGGGCGTGACGATTTATTTAGATCGTTATGCGCATACGAGCATGCACCAAGCATCCCTGATCGCGGTCGCCAAGGGCGCCCGCCTTCAGCGCGTCGATATTCGTGATCTCGCCGCAGTGGAAAATCAATTTCGCGATGACTCCGCTCAGGTCAAAGTCGTCATGATCGACGGAGTCTACAGCATGCAAGGACACGTTCCTGAAATTCGCGAATTACAGAAAATCTGTGATCGCACGGGGACGATTCTTTATATCGACGACGCGCATGGGATCGCCGTTTATGGTGAACGCGGCGGAGGCGTCGTGGAAATGCTGGATCTCTCGTTCGAGAACATGATTCTCACGGCCGGTTTGCAGAAAGGGCTTGGAGCCTATGGCGGCTTCGTCGCCGCCCGGAAACCGGTGATCGACTTTTTGCGTGTCTCCAGTCGCTCGTACATTTTTTCCGGCACGTTGCAGCCTCAGGCTGTCGAAGGTTCCTTGGCAGCGATCGCCGTGTGTGATTCCGATGAAGGTCGGAACTTACGTGCGCGTTTGAAGACGATGTCAAAAAAGGTTCGGCAGGGACTTCGTGAGCTCGGTTTCGTTGTCCCGGCCGGCGATTCTCCGATCGTCTCCGTCGCCATGGGTGCGGAACTCAAGACCTTGCTCGCCGGGCGTAAGCTCTTTGACGAGGGTGTTTACGTGAATTCGGTGCTTTATCCGGCCACTCCCAAGGGAGAAGGACTGTTGCGCATTTCACTGAACGCCATTCACACGGATGAGGAAATCGCTCTTCTGATGACAGCGTTCAGTGCCTTAAAGTCTTATCTGGATGGATATCGTTCTCCGCTCGGACCGAATTTCTCGTATTTGAAAGAGTTCGCCGGCCGTCAGCTGCGTCGCGGGCGTCGAAGCTCATCCGAGTGGGTGAAAAAACTTGGACTTTGAGCGCCTTGACCCAGGCCAGCACCTCCGCGCGTGGCGAGATCTTCGCGGTCGAATGGTTTCGACGGGAGGCGCATTTCGTGGCTTCCGCGCGGCCGAAGAGCGCGTCTTCCTTGGCGCACCTTTACTCTTGCGTCGTCGCACGCACCTGGAACGCTATGGTTTATGGGAGCGGACGTCGTCCGGAGAGCGTCGACTCGCGGCTTGCGCAATTCACTTTCGTGCCGTTTCTCCGAATTTGGCGCCGCCGTCCGCTCTCGGTGGGTTGCTTTTTTCACCGACTCTTCGGAGCGAGCAGGTCCGTGATTTTGGCCGGCAAGTGCTCGATGCGGTCGGATCCGTCGATCTCGCTCCCTACAATGGACATCTCAATCTTGGCCTCTCTCACCCGGCGACGGATGTGACCGAGGATCAAATCACGTTCCTGTGCGCGGGGCCGAACCGGCAGATGGAAATGCTGTTGGAGGAGTCCGGACTGTTTTCGCGCCGTCGTGAGTTGCGTGCCTATGAGACCGAGGTGACTCCCGCTTTGATTGAACAAACTCGCCAGAGCCTCGCGGAGTGTGAGTCGCGTGGCCTTCTCTCTCGTCCTCTTTCGTTGCTCCGGTTGCATCGGGAAATTGGCATTTTGAATCGGCTGGTGAATCAGGCGATGGCGGGGCAGCCGAACTTTTATCCACTGACTCCAGAAGAAGATTGGGACGTTTGGAAGTTGGCTTGGCCGATGCTGGAGCCGTCCTGGTTCCGGTTTTTAATGGTCGATGGCCGGGAAGCCGGGTTTTGCTTTGCGATTCCTGACTACAACACTGTCCTTCGCAACTCTTGGTCGGATGCACGCAACGCTTTGGCGCTCGCAAGCGCGCGGACGCGCGGCAGTTACCGCCGGGGACGTCTCGTTTATTCAGGAGTGGATCCGGCTTTTCGTGGCCGTGGGCTCTTTAAGACGGTTCGGCACCGCGTGATCAGCGAAATGATCGCGAGTGGGGTGCGGGAGTTTGAGTCGAGCTATATCGATGAAGGAAATGCCGCTTCGGCTGGGAACGTCTCGAGTACCGGTGGCCGGTACTCGCATCGGTTCTTTCTTTACGGTTCAATGAGGAGCGGATCAGATTCTCATTCGTAGTTACCGGTGAAGACCGTCCAGACCTGGTAAAGATCGAGATAGTTCGTGCCCAATGTACCTTGCACCAGCTGCATTCCGTCGGCGGAGTCCCGAATCAGGAAGGCGTTTTGGCGATTCGTGCCGGATTCACGATCTTCGCGTGAGATCAGGGCAACGACTTCCGAGCAATCGGCCGGTGCGCACATCGCCGAGATTGTATAAGTGTATCGGCTGCCGACTGTGGTTTCGGCCGAGAATTCTGAAGTGCCGCCGTAATGGTATGTTTTTAAGTCGGTGATCGTACGGCTTCCGTCGGCGACCGAGAAGGTGAGCTCATAGCTGTTGCCTTGCACTTCGCGAATGGCGGTCTTTTTCACGTTGCGAATCAAGACTTCGGCGCCGCTGGCATCCGCTGTCCCGGTGATGCGTGCGTTATCCAGGAAGGCGCTGCGCTTGTATTTAAAGCCTGGCCCGCAAGCGACGGCCGTCACCAGAACGGTGAGGGTGACAATCGCGACCTTCGCGATGCTCAGGGATTTTAAAAGTCCATGTTTCATAACCGATACTCCTCTTTGGATTCGGCCCTGTCAGGGGCTACCCCCGTAGTGATTTCACGCCCTATACCAAAAGAAACGCCGCCGCTGGAGCGTATATGCGATTTTAACCGTCGGGCGGGGGAGGGATGGGTGACGAATTCCGCGCGGCGCGGATTTCGCCCGGCAGGTGTCCACACATTCGACACCGGTGTAACTACACACACATTCGACACCGGGCTCAGGAGCCAGGTTTGCCGCTCTTGTGGCATCGATTCTCGCCGAAGCAGGAGCAGGAGAGGGATCGCATTCGGATATTGGGAAGCAGATGAAAAATGACACCAGTTTCTTGGCCTTTTCTTTGCCTTCACTGAATGGGTGGACGTATGGTTTGGCACCAAGGTGAGGAGTACAAATGATGTTTAATCGCGCTCTCGGCGTTCTGATCGCACTTTGTGTTTCGTTCCCGCAATTCGGTCTTGCCGCGATTCATGTTTCTGGTGATGAAGTGACACTGGAGACCTGTGGATTTACGGTCGACCAGGTTTATCGGGTGACGGTGCAACGCACGAATGTGTCGCAAGGCGGCCGCACGAATGAACGCGGCTGTATCAAGACGACGTTCCGTGAGGGCAAAGCGCGCGCGGGTGACAACTTGATTATCGAAGTCAATGGCCGCCGTTCCTCGGAAACAGTTCCTGGATCCGGAGGAGGGAGCACGGACCCGATCGATGACCGGGAGCAAGTGGAGCTTTCGAAAGTCCGCCAGACAGCGGAAAATCAGGCCCGCTTTTTCGCCAACCGCGTGGTGATCGTGTACGGCAGCCAAGAGAACTACCGCTATAACTATTATCGGGGCCTGCGCCAAGGGATCGATCTTTATAACTGGTCGACGGTTTCTGGAGTGCAGCACACCTATGAGTTTCGTGAAGGGGCCGCGCGTGGCCAGCAGGACGGGGCGAGTGAAGGCTTCGCGGCCGGCCAATATCAAGGCGGAAATCGCGGAAACTCCCAAGGCCGCGCCGATGCGTTTCAGCGCTATCAAGTCGTGGTCGATCAAAATCGAGCGCCGGATACGGAATTGCGCATCCCCGCGATTCATTTTGGCGGTTTGACGGCGTCACGTTCGACTCCCTCCATGGAAGATCGTCTGTCGCAAATGGAATCTCTGGTGCGATCGGAGTTGGGACGGTTGCGGTTTGGGGATGCGGACTATGCGCATCAAGTCGAATGGGATGAATACTGGTCGCCGCGAACGATGTATGGCTGGAGCGATTATCGCTATGACCTCGTTCGTGATTGGTACCGTGAAGACCGCGCCTTTGATCTCTATCGTCGTCGCGCATTGGGGGGAAACTACGGTTCGAGCTTGGAATATTTGGAGCGCATTTCGGATCCCGCGAAAACCAAGAACGCGTCGGAAGCCCGCAATGCGTATGAGCGCTCATTTAAGTCCGAGTACAATCAAGTGATTGATAATAAGTGGCGTTCGGCGGTGACAGCACCGAATCATCCGGCGCAAACCTTCGGTCTGCACATTGGTCAGCAGGCGGCTCGCGAACACACGCGTGAGATGGGATACAATTGGGCGTATGCGACGGCCTACCAGAACGCCTCGCTGCAAAGCTATGAGCCGGCGTTCACTCAGTCCTATCGTGATGGTTTTGAAGCGACAGTTCGTCAGTACGAAGCCAATGCGATGCTCGGCTCCCTCTCGGGGCAAATTCTGGGCGCCAATGGTACGGAGCCCTTGGTGATTGGCGCGGCACTTTCGGTCGAGATCACGCGTCTAGTGAACTATGGCCGCCAGAACGCGACGGTCACTTTGCATTCGGGCTCGGGCACGGAGCTACTGGATACACGGTCATTCTCGCTCGGCTACTCCACTTCGCTGCAAGATTCGCATGTGGAGAAGAATTTTGCGAAGCTTTTGGCGAATCCTCCTCCGGGGCAGCGACAGGAGATCAGCATTCGTGTCGGGACTCGCAACGACACGAGTGGATTGGTTTTGACTCAAGCGATTGAGCTTCGGTGGGACGCGCAAGTGGTGGCATTGGCGCGCACTGGACGGAACAATGCTCACGTTCTGCCGTATGTTTTGAAACAGATCGGCGAAGAGTGGAAGGAGATCGACAACACGTTCTCGAAGAACCATTACGAAGGTGATGCTCGCACGAAGGACACTCTTTTGGAGCAGATGGTTCGCGCGGCGAAGACGCTCGCGCCGGCGGAACGCCAGTCCCTTCAAGCCTTGAAGCCTGAGCTGAAGCGCGTCTTCGGGGATAAGCCCCGGCTGGGCGGAGCGCTCACGGGCAAAGCTCGCAAGTACAAGACGGCGATGGCTTTGATCGACCAAATTTGATTCCCGGTTGGGGAGGGAGCAAGAGATAAGCTGAGGATAAACGTGGGCGCGGATCGGCGCCCACGTTCGTCTGCAGCGTAGTTTGTCTGGGGAGCCTTCTGTGGCGCCGTCTGGCGCGTGTATTGAATGCGCTCGAGAAAATAGTGCTTCCAAGGGATGCCTGCCCCTCGTATAAGATCTCATGACATTTTCTGATCTTGGCCTGATCGCGCCCCTTCTGCGCGCGGTGGAAGAATCCGGTTACAGCGAACCCACTCCGATTCAGACAGCCGCGATTCCTCGGCTTTTGGAAGGTCGTGACCTTTTGGGTTGCGCGCAAACGGGGACGGGGAAAACGGCGGCCTTCGCGCTGCCCATGCTTCAGCTCTTGGCGCGCCACAATCGTCGAGCCGGTCAGCGCTCGGCGCGGGCATTGATTCTGACGCCGACGCGTGAGTTGGCGATTCAGATCCATGAGAGTTTTAAAACTTACGGGAAATATCTTAAATTTCGGTATGCGGTCATTTTCGGCGGTGTCGGTCAAGGGCCGCAAGTGCAGGCGCTTGCGGGCGGGGTCGATGTCCTCGTGGCGACACCGGGGCGGCTTCTCGATTTGATCGATCAAAAGCTCCTGCATCTCCGCGATCTGGAGATCTTTGTCTTGGATGAAGCCGATCGCATGCTCGACATGGGATTCATTCATGATGTTCGCAAGGTGATCGCGATGTTGCCCGCGCGCCGCCACAATTTGTTTTTTTCAGCGACGATGCCGCCGGATATTCAGCGATTGGCGGACTCGATTTTAACGGATCCGGCGCGTGTCGAGGTGGCACCGGTTTCGAGCACGGCGGAACTCATCGCACAGTCCGTGATGTATGTTGATCGCAATAATAAGAAGAACCTGCTTCGCCACGTTCTGCAGGACAAGGCGCTTAAGCGCGTCATCGTATTCACACGTACCAAGCGTGGAGCCAATCAAGTCAGCGAAGTTTTGGCGAGCAACGGCGTTTCCAGCGAAGCGATTCATGGCAATAAATCACAGTCGGCTCGTCAGAGAGCGCTAGAGAATTTTCGCGTTGGCCGTATCCGCGTGCTCGTGGCGACTGATATCGCCGCGCGTGGTATCGATATTGATGGAATCACTCACGTCATCAATTTCGAAGTTCCGAACGTGGCCGAGTCTTACGTTCATCGTATTGGCCGCACCGCTCGTGCGGGCGCGGACGGGATCGCGATTTCGTTCTGTGATGCGGAAGAGCGAGCGTTCATTCGCGACATCGAGAAACTCATCAAGCAAGAAATCCCGGTTCAGCGGGATCAGCCCTACCATTCCACGGAAGTCGAAACCGCACGTGTGATGTCCTCAGGCAAAGCCAAAGCCGCAATCGAAAAAAACCAAAACCGCCCGCGCCGCCCCCGTAATCGCAACCGTAACCCAAACCGTAATCGCACGAACCGCTAGCTTTCGAGCGCGCCGCATCTCCAAAGGGTGCGCCGCGTATTTTTTCGTTAGGGATGGGGTTTGGGGGCGAAGGTGGCGAGGGTGTTCATCAGTTGAGGTTCATTTATGGGTTTGGCGAGATGGGCATGAAAGCCGGCCTCAAGCGCCATTTGTTTTTCCTCGTCGCGAGTATAGGCCGTCAGAGCGATTGCGGGCGTCGGTGGTCGATTTTCGGCGCGCTCTTGGCTTCGCAGTCGTTTGATAAATGAGTAGCCGTCTTCGTCAGGCATGCCGATGTCACAGAGGATAAGATCGGGGACCTCGCGTCTCCATTTTTCAAAACCTTCCGTCGCAGATCCAGCGGTTGAGACAGTGGCTCCTTGGCGTTTCAAAAGAAGCTGCACAAGCGCCAATGAATCCGGGGAGTCATCTATCGCCAGGACTTTCAGGCCTGCCAAGAGCCGAGTGTCTCCCGTATGCTGTTGAGGCGGCACTGTAAGCGGAGGTTGAGTGCTCAACTCGCTCTTGAACCGAGGATCTTTGTCCGCTTGGTACTTGTAAGCGGCAAGGGGCAGGGAGACTTTGAATATGGATCCCTTGCCCGGGCCCGCGCTCGCGGCAGAAACGCTGCCGCCATGAAGCTCGACCAGATACTTCACAATCGCGAGGCCCAGGCCCAGGCCTCCATGTCTCCTGCGAATGCTGCTGTCCTGCTGGCGGAACCGGTCGAACACGTAGGGTAAGAACTCGGGATGTATCCCTTCACCATTGTCCTCGACTTCGATGTTCGCGGACGAGCCCGAACGTCGAAGGCGGAGCGTGACGTGGCCTCCGGGCGGCGTGAATTTGATGGCGTTGGACAGAACGTTCCACATGACTTGCAAGAGTCGAACGTGATCACCGAGAACAAGGCCGATCGAAGTGTCCCATTCCGTTTTGATTTCGATGTTTTTATTCACCACCGCAACTCGAACGGTGTCGATCGCTTCTCGCAAGATGGAGGCGAGATCGAGAGGACGGCTTTCCAGAACGAGATTGCCGGTCATGATGCGCGACATATCCAGCAGGTCGTTGATCAGGCTCACTTGGATCTCGGAGTTGCGAAGAATCGCGGTCAAGGCCAGGCGCCGCTCTTCTTCGGGCATCTGGTCTTGCAACATGAGTTCGGCGAAACCTTTGATCACGCCGATCGGCGTGCGGAGTTCATGGGACAGGGTCGCGAGAAACTCGTCCTTTGCCTGATTCGCGCGTCGCAATTCCTCTTCGGCGCTTTTTCTTTCGATGGCATAGCGGAGCGAACGAAATAAGATTTCACCATCCATCCAACTTTTGCTGATGTAGTCCTGAGCTCCTTCGTGCAAAGCCTGTATGCCGAAATCCTCATCGCCGATCGAAGACAGAACGACGACAGGAATGCCATGCGCGTGAGGCAGAACGCTGCTCAGGGTTTTGTCGCTGGTGCTGTCTGGGAGCCCGAGGTCCAAGAGAATGACGTCCGCGCCGCTATCCGCCAGTCTCTTTAAGCCCTGAGACAGGCGTGGAGCCCATTGGATGTTCACTGAGCCTGCGTGTTTGCGTGAGATCTGCGTGCGGATCAGCTCGGCGTGTTCAGGATCGTCTTCGATAAGTAGGACGCGCATCAAGGAGTTCATGTTCATCCTCTCGGCATATGAGGAGGCTGGTTCCAAACGCCCCAATAAAGATTCAGGTCCTCGGCCATTTTCCGAAAGCTGTTAAAGTCCAATGGCTTCACCAAATAACTGTTGGCATACGATTCGTATGCGATGGACCGATCTTGTTCCGCCGCCGAGGTCGTGAGAATGACCACGGGAATCACTTTGAGTAATGGGTCCCCTTTGATCCTACGCAAAACCTCGTGTCCGTCGATTTTGGGGAGTTTGAGATCGAGGAGGATGATATCCGGAAGTTGTCGGAGCTCATATCGACCTCGTTTGTAGAGGAAATCGATGGCTTCGGCGCCGTCGCGGACATGATGGACTTGATTGGTGATACGGTTACGCGCCAGACTGCGAATCACGAGTTGCGCATGGTCATCGTCGTCTTCGACTAGAAGGAATGAAACGAGTTTGGGATGGGCGTTCGGGTTCTCAGTCATGATCCACTTCCCTGACCGCACGGATGTTACGGGGAAATGAGAGATGGAACGTAGCTCCTTGGCCTGGCTCCGAATCCACCCAGATGCGACCGCCGTGCAATTGCATGACTCGTGAAACGATGGCCAGACCGACTCCTGTGCCTCGTCCATCATTTTCGAGACGTTGAAACAAGCCGAAAATTTTTTGTTGGTATTCCTTTGCGATTCCTGGAC
>JAMPXM010000267.1 GCA_023701225.1 Pseudobdellovibrionaceae bacterium
GTTCGGATTCGGCGATGATGTTCGGGTATAATCTGGCGGTCGGCGCTGACTTCGCGGTCTCCAAGGAGTGGGGAATCAAAATTCATATCGAGCGGAGCCAGATCGCAGGCACGCTGGCAGAATCCACCTTCAGTCTCGCCGGACAGCGTGTGCTGCTGGGCTTGTTCTTCCGTTAAAAGATCGCCTTCAGGTTCGGTCTGCCTTGAGGGGTCCGTTCCGAAGTCGTCAATCAACCCACCGCTCAACCCGTCAAAGCTCGTGTTCTTAAAAGTTTGTCGATCGCAACAGCTGCTTCACGACCGCTTTGGGCGGCGCCATTCATGAATCCCATGAATTCCCCACTGCAATGTTCGCCGGCGAAGAACAGGCGGTCGACGGGTTCTCCTTCTGCGCCGCCGAACGAGGTCCACTGCCCGGGACGGTAGCAGGAGTAACTGCCCTTGACGAGTGGATGACTTGCCCAGTGAAAGACCGCGTTTTGGCCGGTGCGCAGATGTTGAGATGAACTGAGCAGTGCGCCTTCGAACGCGTTTTGAAATCGAACGATGGTCTCCGTTGCAGGCGCGCTGATGCCGAGTTGGGCTCCGACTTTGCCGCCGGTGTAAAACGTGATCGCTCCTCCCGAAAGCAGCCCGCGGCCTCGAAGCGCATCCCAAGTGGACTGATAGCCCGAGTCGCTGAATCCGGAGCCGTCGTAGCGAAGCTCGCGCCAGAACGCTTTTTGATATCCCGTGATCGCCTTCGCGTTGGTGCCGTAGCCGAGCTCTTGAATCGCTCTTTTTTTTGTGGCCGGCAACTCGACGCCGATGTCCACTTCGCGCAAAAGCGTGAAGGGAATCGCGAGACAGACGACTTCGGCCAATACACGCTTGGTTCCGGCGGGGGTGCGGAAGTCGAGCAGATAATCTCCGGTGGCCGTTTGTTGTAGTGCCAATAATCGATGTTCAAATGAGATGCGCGATTGCAGTCGGCGCGCCACGCCGTCGGCGATGCCTTGTGTCCCGCCGCGTGCGACGAAACGTTCGTCGCTTTCCCCGTAGAATTTGATTTTTCCTTCCGATGTGTCGGTGGAGATCATGGTCAGAAGTGCGAGCGCGGATTGCTCGTTGGCATCGAGTCCCATTTCGGTCGTAAAGGCGGTTTCCAAAAGGCGGCGGAACCAGCCGCGCGTGCCAAGACGGTCCAAGTATTGGTCCAAGGACAATCGATCGAATCGAACCGCGTTACCCGGAGACTTGTAGTTGAATTCGCTTTGCAAATATCGGAAGTCGCGAGCCAGTTGAGTCGCCAATGGCCGGAACGCGCGGATGAGTTCCTTTTCGCTGCGCATGCGTCCTTCAAACTCAAAAATCGCCGCGAATGGTGACGCATCCACCGCGTCCAGATCGATCAATTCGACTCCGGCGAAACGCGCCAGGTCCTGAAGGTCTTCATGGCTCGTGTCGATAAATTCGCCACCGAGTTCGACGATAGAGCCGGGAAGAATCAGATCGCGTGCAGAACGCATGCGGCCTGCGACGGCTGTCGACGCTTCAAATACCGTGACTTCGCGACCCGCGCGTTCCAAGTGATACGTTGCCGCAAGTCCTCCGATTCCAGCGCCGATGACGGCGATGCGGACGCGGGCGGGTGTGTCGGAGTCACGTGGCCCGGTCGCGCAAGCCGGCAGTAGGGGAACAACGGCCGCCGATGCCGTCACGGCTGCGGCTGAACGGAGCAATTCTCGTCGAGACATCCGCGCGGTGGCTCTCTGTTCTAAAAGATCATCGAAAGCCGGTTCATCGAGAGATGAGTCGGCGAACTGTGACGCGAGTCGCAGCGCGCGTTTGACGAGGGCGAAAAGCGGTGTACGTGCCATGTTTTGAGTCTGCCGGGCTGGAGCGAACCGGGTCAACTGGACCTGTTGTGGACCGTGTGTTACTGATCGAGGGTATATGAGCCAATCGTCTCGACGTCCGCCTTTTTCGACCGTTGCCGCCCGCCGCTCCGTGAATCATGTGACGCGTCCGAAGTCACGTGTGCCGCAGGGGCGATTTTTTGAGTATCGCGGTTTTTTCTTACTCGCGATCGGCGCTTTGGCTCTGTGGATCACGTTGCCATTTTTAAAGCCGGTTGTGATGGGCGCGATTTTCGCGACGATTTTGTACCCGTTCATGCTCCGTCTGGCTCGATTTCGTTTTTCGATGTCGATGAAGGCGATGATCGTGACGCTTGCGTTTATGATCGCGTTTTTGATTCCGATCGCGATTCTCATCGGAGTCGGGACGCACGCCGCCGTCGAACAGGTCAACGCCTTGCAGGCCGCTTCAGAGTCCTCCGGCACGAGCGCTTGGTCGTTGCGTTCCTTGATGGAGTACGTGGGGCTGGAGGGAATCGTAGATCGCATCGGACAATACGTGCCACTCAATGAGGCGCAAATCCGTCATTGGCTCAATGTTGGGATGCAGAAGGCCGGAATCTTCGCCACAGGGCTCGTGCAGAAATTGATTGCGGAACTTCCGGCCCTGTTCTTATCGACGGTCGTGATTCTCTTCACCATCTTTTTCCTGCTTATCGACGGACGCCGCGCGCTGCAGTTCATTCGGGAGAATTCGTTTTTCAATCCGTCCACGACGGAAAAGTTGATCGCGACAACTCACTCGCTTTGCTATTCAGCCGTGGTGGCATCGATCGTGACCGGCGTGGTGCAGACCAGCTTGCTCGGCATGGCGTGTTTGGTCGCAGGGACGCCGAATGTGCTGTTGATTCTGCTGATCACGTTCATTTTTTCTTTTCTTCCCATGGTTGGCACCGCACCCGTGACCCTGTTTTTGACGCTGCAGTCGTTCCTGACCGGGCAGCCTGGGAACGGAGTGATATTCATCGTTTCGATGTTCGTGATCGGCATTTCGGATAATATCGTCCGGCCATACGTCTTGCGTGGCGGGGCCAATGTCCATCCGTTGGTCGGTTTTGTCGCGGCCTTTGGCGGTTTGGAGGCGATGGGTTTTTACGGATTGTTCATCGGCCCCGTGATCGCAGGTCTGTTTTTCCATGTCTTGCCTTTGGTCACGCGTAGCTACTCTCGTGAGCGTGACTGATGTACGCTAGTCGTATGCAGAATTCGCCCACGTCGAAACCCGCACACTCAGATTACGATCTTGTTGTTCTTGGCTCGGGTCCAGGTGGGCAAAAGGCAGCAATCGCCGCGGCCAAGCTCGGCAAACGCGTCTTAGTGATCGAGAAGACGAAGTTGGGTGGCTCCTGTCTTCACACGGGGACTATTCCGAGCAAGTCGTTGCGTGAGGCCGCGCTCCGCGTTCATGAGGCTTCCAGCTTGGCGGCGATTAGCCGACAAACGCGCGAAGTGATTTCCGAAGAGTGCGATATCATCAGCCACCAGTTGCGTCGCAATCACGTGGAGGTCGTTCAAGGGATCGGCCGTTTCGTGAGCCCAAATGAAATCGAAATTGTCGCGGATCATTCTGCCGTCCATAGAGTCAGCGCCAAGTTCATCTTGATCGCGGTCGGCACACGGCCGCGGCGTCCATCGGATTGGGAATTCGATGACCGTACAGTATTTGATAGCGACACGGTTCTTACGCTCGAAGAACACCCGGAGTCCATGCTCGTTCTCGGCGCCGGCGTGATCGGCTGTGAATACGCCAGCATTTATGCGAAAATGGGAATTGAGGTGACGCTCGTCGATAAGCGACCGACGTTGCTTCCGTCGATCGATCAGGAGATCGTGGCGGCGTTGCTGATGCAGTTCAAGAAATACCGGATTCGTTTGCAGCTCGGCTGGGAATACGCGAATGTGCGGAAAGTCGCCAAACGAGCCTCCACCAAACGTCCGGGCGTCAGGGTGTGCTTGCATCCCGCGGGCCAAGGGGCCGAGAGCGAAGGCGCATTGGATATTGAATTTGACACGGTTTTGTATTGCGCGGGTCGGGTCGGCAACTTCGAGGCTCTGCAACTGGATCGCGCGGGTCTTGTCGCCGATGAACGTGGTCTCATCAAAGTGAATACGAACTATCAAACGACCGTGTCGCACATTTATGCGGTCGGCGATATCATCGGCTCTCCGGCCCTAGCCGCCAGTGCCGCCGAACAGGGACGTCTCGCGTCTTTACACGCGTTCCTCAAACGCCAGGTGGCGTTTCCGGCGACATTTCCGTACGGCATTTACACGATTCCTGAAATTTCCTCTGTCGGCGCTCAAGAGGAAGAGTTACGCGCAGCCGGCGTCGAATTCGTCACGGGCATCGCGCACTATCATGAGCTGGCGCGTGGAAAAATCATCGACGACTCCAACGGGTTTTTGAAACTTTTAGTGGAAAAGAAAACAGAGAAAATTCTCGGCGTGCATGTGATCGGCACCGGCGCGACGGAACTTGTCCATATCGGCCAAACGGCCATGGCATTCGGAGCCAGCGTCGGTTTCTTCGTCGACAACGTTTTCAACTATCCCACGCTCGCCGAAGCCTACAAAGTCGCCGCCTACAACGCCGTCAACAAACTCCACCAACACCGCTAGCACCACGAACGCCACTCCCGCCAAAGTGCACCGCCGCCCCA
>JAMPXM010000268.1 GCA_023701225.1 Pseudobdellovibrionaceae bacterium
AGACCGGTCATTCACGCAGCGGGATTTCCGGAGCCCGCATCAGCGTCGGAGAAACCCATGTGCGCTTTCGCCAAGGACGAATCAGCTGGTGGGCCCTTGGCGCACTGGGCCAACTCTCTCGTGCCCAAGACTTCGAATCCATCTACGGCACCCGCCCTGGATCGAAAGCCTTTGGATGGACAAGCACGCTCTATGGTGAGCTCACGCCGGAACCCTTGCCGGCGGCATGGATCGAAGCAGGGATTTTCGCAAGTGCCGAGGGAATAGAACTTGAAAACGGAGCCGGCCCACTCGCCGAGCCCGCCGTCGACCGGCAAACTCGAGCCGTACGCCTGGGTTTACTCGCCAAACCCGTGCCCAACGCCGTGATTAAGCTCGCGCATCAATGGCGACTCGAAAGTTCATCCGCTCGACCGCCCGGCACCTCGCTCGACGCCTCCGGCTTGGATGACGACCTTTGGCAATTTGCTCTCGGCGCCGTGTTCTGACCTTGCTCCAAAGCGACCTCTCCAGGATACTGCGGGATACCAGAATTTGGATTGCCCGGTTTCCTTCTTTGGGAGTGTTCTCATGAGTGGTTTGCAACCTGTGCGCGGAACAAGAGACCTGATCGGCGAAGAGTGTCGCCGGTTTCGCTATATCGCGCGGACCGCCGCGGAGATTCTTGCGCTCTACGGATTCCAGGAAATCGAGACACCTCTCCTGGAATCCAGCGCGGTATTTTTGCGCACGCTCGGCGAAACCAGCGACGTGGTCAGCAAACAGATGTATGTGTTCACGGACCGTGGCGGCGACGAAGTCACTTTACGTCCAGAAGGGACCGCAGGTGTTGCGCGCGCCTTTATCTCCGAAGGGCTCGGTCAACACTTGCCTCTCAAACTTTTTTATTCAGGCCCGATGTTCCGCTACGAGCGCCCGCAAAAGGGACGCTATCGCCAGTTTCAGCAATTCGGAGTGGAATTGCTGGGCGTGGATAACGTGCAAGCCGACATCGAGGTGATTTCCGCCGCATCCCGCGTCCTACGCACGCTCAAGGTCGACCATCTGACTCAACTTCAAATCAATACGATCGGCGATACAGAGAGCCGCGAGGCCTATCGCCAGAGTTTGGTCGCTTATTTGCGTGGTCACGTGGATCGACTCTCCGAAGACAGCCGCACGCGCCTGGAAAAAAATCCATTGCGGATCTTGGATTCCAAAGACGAAGGCGATCGCGCCGTTCTCAAGGACGCCCCGCTCTTTTCGAACTTTCTCAACGAGGCGTCTCGGGCATTCTTCGCCGAACTCCAAGAAGGCCTGACCCGCCTCGGGATCTCCTATGTCGTGGATCCAATGCTCGTGCGCGGTCTCGACTACTACTGCCACACGGTTTTCGAGTTCACCACGAACGCGATCGGTTCGCAGAACGCGGTCATCGCCGGCGGACGATACGATGGATTGATCAAAAGCATGGGCGGACCACACACTCCTGGCGTCGGCTGGGCCGCGGGAACCGACCGTTTGGCGCTGATTCTACCCGACCTGCCCGCGTTGCCAAAACCAGTCGCCATCGTACCACTGGGCGAGGCCGCCGAGCGCAAAGCCCTGGAACTCGCGGACCAATTACGCGCGGTGGGACTCGTGACCGACGTCGGCTACAGCGGCAATATGAGTAAACGCATGAAGCGCGCCGATAAGCTCGGAGCTCGGTGGGCGGTGATTCTGGGCGACACCGAACTCGCCAAAGGTGTCGCGCAAGTGAAGGACCTAACCCAGGGGACACAAGAGGAAGTCCCACTCTCGAATCTCACGACACGACTTCGCTAAACGACACAACACAACAGCGACGCAACACAACTCGGAGGACGCCACTCATGGATCAGACGATTCCCGTCAGTGCGGATTGGGCCAAGCGCGCACACGTCGATGCGACTCACTATCAAGAACTCTATGAGCGGAGCGTACGTGACCCCGAGGGATTCTGGGCCGAGCAAGCGAAATCCATCGATTGGATTCAACCTTGGACTCGGGTGAAGAACTGCCGTTTCGAAACTCCTGTCCACATCGAATGGTTCACCGGCGCGAAACTCAACGTCGCTTACAACTGCACCGAACGTCACCTGGCACGCCGCGCTCAGCAAACAGCGATCATCTGGGAAGCCGACGACCCGAAAACACCCTCTCGACACATCACGTACCGCGAATTGCACGATGAAGTCGGCCGCTTCGGAAACACGCTTCGCGCGCTCGGCGTGCGCAAAGGCGACCGCGTCACCATTTACATGCCCATGATTCCGGAAGCCGCTTACGCCATGCTCGCGTGCGCACGCATCGGCGCCGTGCACTCGGTGGTCTTCGGCGGTTTTTCTCCGGACTCAATCGCCGATCGGATCCAAGACTGCGAAAGCCGATTCGTGATCACCGCGGACGAAGGTTTGCGCGGCGGCAAAACGATTCCCCTCAAACACAACGTCGACGTGGCGCTCCAGAAAACTCCGGAAGTCAAAACCGTTTTGGTTGTACGACACACCGGTCATGACGTCGCGATGCAGACGGGCCGCGATGTTTGGTACCATGAAGCTTCGTCTGCGCATTCCACCGATTGCCCCGCCGAAATCATGGACGCAGAAGATCCCCTGTTTTTGCTCTACACATCGGGATCGACGAATAAGCCCAAGGGTGTCTTACATACGACCGGTGGCTATCTCCTCTACGCGAGTTACACGCACCGCTTGGTATTCGACTATCGCGACGGCGAGGTCTACTGGTGCACGGCCGACGTCGGCTGGGTGACGGGACACAGCTATATCGTGTACGGACCACTGGCCAACGGTGCGACCACGTTGATGTTTGAAGGTGTTCCCAACTATCCGACGAATTCACGTTTTTGGGACGTCATCGACAAACACAAGGTCAACATCTTCTACACGGCGCCGACCGCGATCCGCGCACTCATGCGTGAAGGAGACGCGCCCGTGAAGAAAACCTCGCGCGCCTCGCTGCGCCTTCTCGGCTCGGTCGGAGAGCCGATCAATCCGGAAGCCTGGCTCTGGTATCATCGCGTGGTCGGCGAAGGACGCTGTCCGATCGTCGATACATGGTGGCAAACGGAAACTGGCGGCATCCTCATTTCACCTCTTCCTGGCGCGACCGCTCTGAAGCCCGGCTCCGCCACTCGTCCCTTTTTCGGAGTCACGCCCGCATTAGTCGACGAAAAAGGAACTGTTCTCGACGGGGCCGCAACCGGAAATTTGTGTATCACGGAGTCGTGGCCGGGTCAGATGCGCACGGTATATCGAGATCATGCGCGCTTTGAGCAGACCTATTTTTCCACATTCCCTGGCAAGTACTTTACGGGCGACGGATGCCGCCGCGATGAAGATGGCTACTATTGGATCACGGGACGCGTGGATGATGTACTCAATGTCTCTGGCCACCGTCTGGGCACTGCCGAGATCGAAAGCGCACTGGTTGGACATGCGAGCGTCGCCGAAGCGGCAGTGGTCGGCTACCCGCATGATATCAAGGGCCACGGCGTTTACGCGTTCGTCACTCTCAAGCAAGGTATTCAAGAGTCCGATGAACTGAAGAGCGAACTCGTCAAGTGGGTGCGATCGACAATCAGTCCCATCGCGGCGCCCGACAAAATTCAATGGGCTCCCGGGTTACCCAAAACACGTTCCGGAAAAATCATGCGCCGAATTTTACGCAAGATTGCCGAAAATCTTCCGGATCAACTCGGCGATACGAGTACACTGGCGGATCCTTCCGTCGTGGACGCATTGGTCAGAAATCGGCTTTGACTTCTCCTACACGCCGCTCTCATCGCGTCGCGGGTGTGGGGAAACCATCATATACGGACCCTATTAGCACCGGCCCAGCGACGGGGCACTGAATAGATTTGCGCTTGAGGCGAGGCCCGCTGCAAATATGGAATGCTCAACACATTCACCGCTCTGACCGCCACGCGCGTGCGTTTCCTCTCAGAGCGAAGTATAAATTCCATTGAATCTTGATCGGAGTCTTGATCGGACTCTTGATCGGACTCTTGATCGTGGCCCGGACGTACTCTTTCCTGCACGACATCACTGACCGCTCGACACCGGGCCTGAATGGGGCATGTCTTGGAAGCTCAGAGCCTGAGAGACGTTTTGCGAATTTGGCTGGCCGCGAAAATCACGCCCCCGCTCTCTTCACCACCAACATCACGGCCGGCTTCGCCGGAATGGTCTTCCTCAGAACAATACCGACTTTTTTTTGAACTCAATCCGCAGCCGATGTGGATATTCTCGCCACACAGCTATCAAATCCTCGACGTGAACTCAGCGGTCATCGAACAGTTCGGCTATACGAGAGACGAACTTGGTCAAATGAACGTCCTTGATCTTCTCACGGATGCCGAGTCCACGCTGCGCGCATCGGAAAGCGATCCCAGCGAGATTTCGGCGCGTTCAGTCCTGGTGTTCAAGTCCGGCTTGAGATGCAAATCCGGATACTCGATCGACGTCGAAGTTTCCGCCCGCCACCTCCTGCGCGGTGACT
>JAMPXM010000269.1 GCA_023701225.1 Pseudobdellovibrionaceae bacterium
GACGCAGGTACTCTACCAAAATACGCGGCGCACCCTTTGGAGATGCGGTGCACCTTTTGGGCGGGGACATGCTCGCTGCGCTTCGGATTTTACGGCGTCAGCAGCCGCGCGTGCAGCGGCTGATCTGTTTCTGATACGGTATCCAGTATGTGCCCATCGGGGCGGGCGGATTCGGGCTCGCGGAGCACACAAAAGGAGGGCCAGAAAGAGGTAGTGGGAGCATATACGCATAGGTCATTGAGGCATGGAAAGCAGGGGGGGTGTCCAGCGAATTTTCCTGTCTTTTCAGGTGTTTTTGAAGCGGCACCTTGACTCGGCGCAAGGGGTCGAGTACTCCCTAGGCCTTCTATGCTCCCGGAAACGACAGCCATGACGTTCAGGGGGGCTTTTTCCACCGTCCTGAAGGAGGATGTAATGGCATTGTTCAGTTACCAGAAAAAAGAGGTCGTGCAGAAGTTCCAGCGTTCGGATCTCGATACGGGCTCCAGCGAAGTCCAGATCGCGCTGCTCACCGCTCGCATCCGTCAGCTGACGGAGCACTTCAAAATTCACAAAAAAGACAACCACAGCCGCATGGGTCTGGTGAAAGCCGTCAGCCGTCGTAAAAAGCTTCTGAACTACCTGCGTACGACGAAGCCGGATGCCTACATGAAGCTGATCGCCGATCTCGATCTGCGTAAGTAATCCGCACTGAGGCGGGAATGAATTGACCCGCAACTCTGAGGCGCCCCTCTTATCCCGAAGATCCGACTCGGATCTTCGGGAACCGAGAGTGAAGGCGCCTCAAGTGTTTTTGGGGTTGGTCGAGCCCGCGGGTTTTACAGCTCCCCCGGAACCAGCCAGCCACGGAAACGCCTCGAATCTGTTTGGCGCTTGGCATCGAAGAGTGCTTTGCGACGCGAATTCGGACAGAATCAAAAAACTTAAAAGACGAATAAGAATGAGAAGTTTGAAGGAGAGAAAATGAAGCAAGTAGTCTCCGCCCAGATCGGCGGAAAGACGATCACGTTGGAATCCGGGCGTCTCGCAAAACAGGCCGATGGTTCCGTCCTCGCCAGCTGCGGCAACAACATGGTTCTGGTCACGGCAGTGTCCTCATCGAAAGAATCACCTCTCGATTTCTTTCCGCTCACGGTTGAATATCAAGAAAAGTTCTATGCGACCGGTAAGATTCCTGGCGGTTACTTCAAGCGCGAAGGTCGTCCGACGACCAACGCGACTCTGACGGCGCGTTTGATCGATCGTCCGATCCGTCCTTGCTTCCCGGAAGGCTATCGCCATGAAACGCAGGTTGTGGCGACAGTGCTCTCCTACGACGGCACGTTTCCGCTCGAAACACTGGCCTCGGTCGGCGCGAGCGCGGCGTTGGTCACGAGCGATATCCCGTTCAACGGTCCGACAGCGCTTGTGACTGTCGGCCGCATCAACGGTCAGATGGTTTTGAACCCGTCTCCCCAGCAGTTGCCTGAAAGCGACATCGAGATCGCCGTCGCCGGAACGGTCAATGGCCTTTTGATGGTCGAAGGTGAGACGAAGTTCATCAGCGAAGCCGATGCGCTCGCGGCTCTTAAGTTCGCGCACGAAGGAATCAAGCAGCTTCTCAATCTCCAGCACGCGCTTGTTGAAAAGGTCGGTCGCAAGGAGAATCGCTCGTTTAAAGTGTTCACGCCCGAAGAAGGTTTTAAGGCGCGCGCCGAAGAACTCCTGGCCCCCAAGATCAAAGCGGCCATGCAGATCAAGAATAAGAATGATCGCTATACGGCATACAGAACGGCGCAAACCGAGGCGGAAACCAAACTTCTGGCCGGCATCACCGACGACAAAGAACTCGCGCTCCGTAAAAAAGAACTCAATTTCATCATCGAAAACCTCAAGTACAACACGGCTCGCTTCATGATCCTCGACGACAAAGTTCGGATCGACGGACGCAATACAACGACGGTTCGTCCAATCGCGTGTGAAGTGGCGCTTTTGCCTCGCGCGCACGGCTCGGGTCTGTTCACGCGCGGGGAAACGCAAGTTCTCGGCACAGTCACGCTCGGGACGGGCGATGACGAACAGATGATCGACGCGCTCGGTGGATTTGAGAAAAAACGCTTCATGCTGCACTACAACTTCCCGCCGTTCTCGGTTGGCGAGACAGGACGCATGGGTGGACAGAGCCGTCGCGAACTCGGTCACGGCAACCTCGCTGAGCGCGCCGTGAAGGCGATTCTTCCGGACTTTGAAAAGTTTCCGTATACGATCCGCATCGTCTCGGAAGTGCTGGAGTCCAATGGTTCGAGCTCCATGGGTACCGTTTGCTCAGCGTCGTTGGCGCTGCTCGACGCCGGTGTACCGATCAAGGGCAACGTCGCCGGTCTTGCCATGGGTTTGATCAAGGAAGGCGACAAGGTCGCGGTTCTCACCGACATTCTCGGTGACGAAGATCACTTGGGCGATATGGACTTCAAGGTCGCTGGAACACGCGACGGCATCACGTCTTTGCAGATGGACATCAAGATCGACTCGATTTCCTTCGACGTCATGGAGCAAGCGCTCCGTCAGGCGAAGGATGGTCGCGTGCACATCTTGAACGAAATGGAAAAGGTGATGAAGACGCCACGCGGGGAGATCTCGCAGTTCGCGCCTCGCATCGAAACCATCAAGATCAAGCCCGAAAAAGTCCGTGAAGTCATCGGTGCGGGTGGCAAGGTCATCAAAGGCATCATCGAAGAGACCGGCGTGAAGATCGACATCGAAGACGATGGCACGGTTCATATCGCCAGCGTGGATCCAGAAATGACGAAAAAGGCCATCGCGATCATCAACTCGATCTGCGCGGAAGCCGAAGTCGGTCGTGTCTATAAGGGCAAAGTGGTTCGTATCATGGACTTCGGTGCCTTTGTTGAAGTGCTTCCGAACACGCAAGGTCTCTTGCACATCTCCGAGATCTCGCATGAGCGCATTCGCAATGTGACGGATGTTCTCTCCGAGGGCGAAGAAGTGGATGTGAAGGTCATTGATATCGATCGCGCCGGGCGCGTGAAGCTGTCGCGCAAGGCGATCTTGGATCAGAAACCGAACTGATGACCGCATTTCGACCGAAACCGGCGCCGCCGGTTTTTCGCAAGACCCGGATCCCGAAGAGCGGAATTCGGGTCGTCACTGAGATGCACGCGCAAGCGCGTGCGCTTTCAGTCGGGATATGGGTTGAGACAGGCACTCGTGACGAGCGTCGCGAGGATGCGGGAATTTGCCACTTCGTCGAGCATATGGTCTTTAAAAGGACCAAAAACCGAACGGCGTTTCAAATCGCGCGTGAGATGGAAGCCGTCGGTGGCGAGATCAACGCGTATACGACGCGCGAATACACCTGTTTCTATACGCATTCCTTACACGACCATCTTGAGCTCTCCTTGGACGTGCTTGCCGATCTGGTTTGTCGAGCCTCGTTTGATTCGACCGATCTTGAAAAGGAAAAGCAGGTCGTTCTTCAAGAGATTCACATGGCTGAGGACAATCTCGAGGATTTTATCTACGACCTCTACTTTGACCGCGCCTTCGGCGGTGGCCCGATGGGCTGGCCGATCTTGGGCAACGAGGCGAGTATTCTGGCGATGCGCCGGGCGAAGGCGGTCGACTTTTATCATCGTTCTTATTCCGCCGATCGCTTGATCGTTTCAGTCGCGGGTGCGATCGAACACGAAGATGTCGTTCGTCTCGTCGAGAAAGTGCTGCGTCCGAAACTGCGCAAAGGTGCGCCCCGGCGCCGTAAGAAAGCACTCTTCAAGCCGTTCCGTGCCGTAGTCGAAAAGCCATCGGAGCAAGCTCATATTTTGATGGGCTGGCCGGCGGCCGATTTTCAGAACCGACTGCGGTTTGAGGCTTATATCGTCAGCACCTTGCTTGCGGGCGGCATGACTTCGAAACTCTACCAGAGCGTGCGCGAAAAGCGCGGTCTGGTGTATTCGATCTATAGTCAGCTGACGACCTTCACCGATAATGGCTTGATGACCATCTACGCGGGCACGGAAACCAAGCACGCAAAAAAGGTCATCGAACTGACGCTCAAAGAGATCGCGAAGTTGCGTGAGCGAGGCGTGTCGGCAGCAGATCTGGAATTGTACAAGACTCAAGTTGTCGGGCAGATCTTGCTCGGGTCGGATGATATCGAAAATCGAATGAACTCGCTTGGCGTCAATGAAATGGTCTTCGGCGAGTATCGGTCGGTGAATGAGGTGATCGCAGAGGTGAAGGCGATCACGGTCAAATCGGTGAATGAATACATTCGTAAATACCTGGACACGGATCAAATGGGTGTGCTTCTTTTGGGCGCGGTGCCGAAGAACATCTTCGAACCGTTTTTGCGGGATCTTGACTGAGATTTTCGACTGGGATTTTCGACTGGGATTTTCGACTGGGATTTTCGACTGGGATTTTCGACTGGGATTTTCGACTGAGTGGAGGAGCATCA
>JAMPXM010000270.1 GCA_023701225.1 Pseudobdellovibrionaceae bacterium
AAATACGCGGCGCACCTTTTTGCGAGTTTTTAGCGGGTTGCGCCGTTGTTGGCTTTGATTTGGTCAAAGACTGTAAAGGCTGAGGTGATCAGCGCACTCGGGTCGCCGACGTTGGCAGGCACGATGATCGTGTTGGCCTCCGCGGCTAGGTGCGCGATCTGTTTGACATACTCTTCAGCGACGCGCAATCGGGCGGCGTCTCCGCCACCGGGGGCGCTGATCGCGAGAGCCACCTGACGAAGTCCCTCGGCTGTCGCGCTCGTGATCGAGAGAATCGCTTGCGCGCGGCCTTCGGCTTCGTTGATTTGCTTGGTTTTGTCGGCTTCCGACGCTTTGATGGTTTCCTGCTTCAAACCTTCGGCGCGGTTGATTTTCGAGTCACGGTCACCTTCGGATTCGAGAATCTTCGCGCGCTTTTCACGTTCCGCTCGCATTTGCTTTTCCATAGCATCAAGGACATCTCGCGGCGGCGTGATCGACTTGATTTCATAGCGCAGAACTTTCACTCCCCACGGATCGGTCGCCTGATCCACCGACAAGATCACACCGTTGTTGATCTTTTCGCGCTCTTCAAAAGTGCGATCGAGATCCATTTTGCCGATTTCGGAGCGCAGAGTGGTTTGTGCGAGCTGGATAATCGCTTGGATATAATCCGTCGTTCCGTAGCTGGCCTTGATCGGGTCGACGACACGGAAGAACAGCACACCGTCGACATTGACCGAGACGTTATCGCGGGTGATGCAAACTTGGGCCGGGATATCGAGAACGAATTCCTTCAGCTCGTGGCGGTAGCGGACAGAATCGATGAATGGGATCAAGAAATGCAGGCCGGCTTCGAGCTTGGCGTGAAACTTTCCCAGGCGTTCGACGATGTAGCACTGTTGTTGGGGAACGATCCAAATGCCTTGCATCAGGACGATCATCATAAAGACGGCTGCGCCGACCGCTATCCAGAACATGGTGTTCACTCCTTGCTGAAAAATCCAATGGGAGAGGTCAATTTAAAAAATTCAAGGCACGCTTTAAGACAGCGCGCGAACGAAGATTCTCACGCCTTCTGTTTTATAAATGACCGCCTTGTCACCTTTGGCAAGCGTGATCGCGCTTTCATTCATGGCTGTCCACATTGAACCTTGGTATGAAATCTTCGCTTCCCCGCGGGCCGGAACGGCATCGCTCAGTGTGATGACAGTGTCCGCGTCGTTGCTAAATCCGCGTCCGGGCTTAGAGAAAGTGGCGGCGATTTTGTTACGAAACAGCAGAAGGCTGGCGAAGCCGGCGATCGTGAACAACGTCACTTCATATGTCAGATTGTCGAGCCCAAGGACACGAGCGATCGCAACCACGAAGGCCGCCAATCCGAAAAACAAGAGAACAAATGTTCCCGTCAGTACTTCGGCGCCGCAAAGAGCGAGACCGATTGCCACCCAAATCACGGTCATGGAGATTTCAAGTTCGTTCATAACGAGAATTAGAGCATTTGTGCCGTAGGCGAGCAAGGTCGAGTCGGCCATGCGCCATAAAATCTCGCTTCCCGTTTGATCGAAGTCGCTGGCAAAATACGGGCATGAAGCAAAGCCAAATTGAAACAATCGTCTTCGACCTCGGAGGCGTTCTAATTGACTGGAATCCACGTTATTTATTCCGCAAGCTGATCACCGACCCTGAACGCATGGAAGTGTTCTTGCGTGAAGTCTGCAATCAACAGTGGAACGAAGAGCAAGACGCAGGGCGGCCGTTCGCGGAAGCCGTGCGCGAACTCTCGCATCGATATCCGGAGTGGAAGGACATGATCGACGCGTACTATGCACGTTGGCCAGAGATGCTCAACGGGCCGATCGCCGGCACGGTCGAGATTTTAAATCGTTTGCGGGTGGCGGGGCGGCCTCTCTATGCGCTGACCAACTGGTCGGCGGAGACATTTCCGCATGCATTGAATCGGTTTGATTTTCTCCAGTGGTTCGATGGCATCGTGGTCTCTGGCGTGGAGAAAATGTTGAAGCCGGAAGCGCGGTTTTTTCAACTTCTCTTGGAGAGGCACCGTCTGAAGCCGGCGACGACGTTGTTCATCGACGACGTCGAGAAGAACGTGCTCGGTGCGCGGGCCGTCGGTCTTCATGGCGTTCAATTTCGCGACCCCGTGATACTGGAACGGGATCTGATCCGCTTCGGGCTGTTGTAATCCGGACGCCAGGAGCAGACTGTGGCGAGTCGGCCCGGAGTTTAAGACAATTCCATCGTTTCCCCAAAACTCAAATTCGGAGAGTCGTGTAGCGTTGGATTCGATGCGTGTTCATGAGTTGAGCACGCCGCACGAATACGGCATTTCAATGACTCTTCAGGGAGGAACGCGATGGCGACAGAAGATTCCAGTCAAATCAAACAGGACCGTATTGAGAATGTACATGAGGGACAGCTGACTCGTCAGATTGAAACGCAGACGGCGAAAATCCCGAGTATCAATTATCTGATGCTCGCAGTCGGCAGCATGGGCATTTCAGCCTTTACGAGCCTCGTTCTGAAGAATCGTTCCCTGGGGAACTTCTTCGGTCTCTGGGTTCCTAGCCTGCTTGTGATCGGTATGTACAATAAGCTGGTGAAGATCGAAGCTCACTTGGATCGTCAGCTCATGCACTGAAGGCGATTGTGTCCGGAGGATGGTCATCAGATTCCCAAAGCCCGCAGCACGCGGGCTTTTTATTTCGAAGTGCGGGCGCGATTGCGAACGGGAATGGTCAGCGATCGCTCAACTTATGATGAGGACCGGTCGCCGGCGGCGAGCACCGTGGCTTCGATGGCGCGGCTTCGTAGAGCGGTTGGACTTGCGGAACCGTGCGTTGCAGGTTGGCGATGCGGGTTCCGTGTGCGGGATGAGTCGAGAGGAACTCTGGAGGTTGTCCTCCGCCGGACCGACTCATGTTCTGCCAGAGCGTCACTGATTCGCTGGGATCGAAGCCGGCCTTGGCCATGAGCTCGAGCCCGATCAAATCAGCTTCGGACTCTTGCGTGCGGCTGTGTGGAAGAAGTAAGCCGAATTGCGCGCCCATTCCGAGCGCTCCCATGATGAGCCGATAATTCGGGTTTTTATCGTTCAGCGCCGCGCCGACGCCGGCCAGTCCGATTTGTGCAACGACGGTCTCCGAGACGCGTTCGTTTCCGTGGCGTGCGATCACGTGTCCGATTTCATGACCGATGACCGCCGCGAGCTGCGATGGAGTTTTCGCCACGGCCAGCAGCCCGGTATGTACGCCGATCTTGCCGCCAGGAAGCGCGAAGGCATTGGCGGATTCGTCGCGAAAGACAACGACTTCCCATCCGTCCTTGGGCGCCATCGTGGTGACATGAGCGGTGATCGGCTTGGTCACGCATTGCACGTAGGAGTTAACCGACGGGTCCTTCTCGACAGGAACTTTGGATTTCATATCGTCAAACGCTTGCGCGCCCATCGAAGACATCTGGCCTTCAGGGAGCAGGACGAGTTGTTTGCGTCCACGCGGGGATGTGCTGCAGGAGGTAGTTGCCACGACTGCCATGACGAAAACAAATCGGCGAAGCCAAGTCAGAAGCCAAGTCAGAAGCCAAATCATTGGGTTGCCCCCTTTTCCGTCATTCGACCACCTATTTTAAATCGAAAGAACGGCGAGTGGAAGCTATGTACGGATCTTCACGAAATCGCAAAGTCGAGAACAAGCTTTGTCCGGGTCGCTTTGGCTATGGTGGGCGAGTCGGAGGTCGATACGAACGCGTGAGAACCGCGATAAGCTTCGACCGGACCATGGCACGGGTCATCTCGGCTACAACCGGACTCATAACAAGGACATTCCTGGGCCGGTTGTCGAGGGATCCGACCAGATCTGACTATAACGAAGACCCAATGGAGTTCATCTCCGTCCCTCAACCGCCAAAGGGAGCGTCGGGCAACCGACGCTCCCTTTTTTTCATCACGGCGAGTGTCATTTCTAGCCTCAACGCTTGTGTGTCCCGAACCGAAACGCAAAGTGATGAAGCGGATTCTTCGCACGGCTATTGTCTGGGTCCTTCTTGCGGCACCGTTCGCGGCGCGCGCCGAGCGCTCCATGTATGATGTGAGCGCGGGCCTTGAATATTTTGCGGGAAAAACCCAAGAGTCGTTGGCTCCCGAAACAGGAACGCTCTTGCGTTTGGGAGCGCAGACCGGCGAAAACATGTTCCGTTGGGCGACGAGTCTCGTGATCACCACAGGTTCTGGCGAAGCGGACTTTGATGACCAAGGCACCACAGTTGCAGATCTCAGTTACACGGTACTCGGCGGAGAATTCAATTTGGGATTCGCGCTTTATCCGTTGGGCTCCAACAGCAAGCTCGTTTTGCAACCCTATTTGATGGCGACCGGCGCTTCGCATTTGGCATCGATCTCGTTCGAGAAAGACGCGCCCGTTTCGGATGAATTTCCACGTTCGGATTCGGCG
>JAMPXM010000021.1 GCA_023701225.1 Pseudobdellovibrionaceae bacterium
GCCCGGTCGCTTTCAGTTATCGGAAACGACTTGCGCGAGTGGTCACACAGAGTGCCTGAGTTATGACGCTGACGTTGTCGTGCCGAAATAAAGATACAGCACCCAGATAAATCCGAGGTGGTTAACGAGGAACGGCCAACGGGCAGGAGTTGATTTCAAATGCCGGGCTTCATTCGTGCCCAGGGCCGCATGTAAAAACATATGGAGGAGCGCCCACCAAGGACGTGCATACGCGAACGCCAGCAAGGAGAATCCGTTGATCAAAAGCAGAAGCATCAGAACTGACGCTGGCTTCTGCGCACGAAAGATGACGAGTGAAAACTGTCGAGAGCGCAGCGCGAGCCATGCATAGAGTAGGTGGCCCATCAGTAGAAAGAGATAAAGATAAACGAAACTCACTTTGTCCTCAAAGCTGCGCTCGCCCGAGCCAATACCGAATGACCTTGATCTTGAGCGTGACCTTGACTGTGAATGGGGTCAATGAGGATTCGGTGAGAGCCACTCTTTGAGGGTTTCAAACGCGTCTTTTGCCCGTTCGCCGGTTGTGGCCGTCAGCGACCAGGGATTCGGTTGGCGAATCACGTGTAGCGTTCCGTCTAATTTTAGAATTTGGTAATGGCACTGACCCAGAGTGTTGTCCATGAAGAGAAGAGCAAAAACAAAAGTGGATTTTTTCACCGCGGCTTCAACTTAGTCTGCTTAGACTCTTATCGTGAATCAAAGAGGCGTGATCGTCATTACGGGAGGAAGCGCAGGTATTGGGTTGGCTCTGGCACATGAGCTAGCTGGACCCGGCGTGCGCCTAGCGCTCTTGGCCCGCGATGACTCGCGCTTGCGGTTGGCCGCGGATCAACTCAAGCGGAAAGGGGCGATTGTTCTGACAGCGTCTGTCGATGTGTCAGAGAGTATCGCTGTCGATCGCATCGCCGACGAAATCGAAACGGAGTTAGGGCCGATCGCGATTTGGATCAACAACGCTTCGACTTCGGTTGTCGGTGAGGTGCATGAGATCACCAATAGCGAGTTCAAGCGAGTGACTGAAGTCGCCTATCTTGGATACGTCCATGGAACACGTGCAGCGCTTCGCCACATGCGACACCGTCAACGTGGCAAGATTGTTCAAATCAGCTCCGGTCTCTCCGTGCGCCCCGTTCCTTTGCAAGCTGCCTACTGCGCGGCGAAACATGCCATTTATGGATTTACGGAGTCCCTGCGTGCGGAGTTGATCCATCAGAAGAGTCCGGTTGAAGTGATGATGGTTCACCTGCCAGCGGTCAACACGCCTCAATTTTCATGGACGAAAACACATTCCTCCCGCAGGTTCCGTCCGCTTCCGCCTGTCTATGATCCGCGTTTTATCGCCCGTCAGGTGGTGTGGGCGATGGGTACACACAGAAGAGAGGTATTTATCGGAGGCAAAACGGTTTTTGGATCCGTGATGGAGAATCTCTGGAGATCGGTGCCCGGCCAATTCGGAATCGAAGGAGAGTTTGGTGACGAGGCGAGACGCGGAAGCTTGCAAGTTTGGGTCAGTCGTCATCGCATGTGGACGGGGCTAATTTTGCTCTGCGGATTATTTACCGCAAGAGCCGTCGCGGGTCGGGTCAAAACAAGAATCGCGTTTGTTTCCGCAACTTCTTCCACATTTACTTCCTTAGCTTCATCCATCTTAGGTTAGGAGTTTTTATGTATTCAAAGGCAGCCGTTCGAGGACATCCATTGCATCCGATGTTTGTTGCGTTTCCCATCACGTTCTATACGGTCACGTTGATCGCGTTTGCCGTGTATCAGTGGTTTATCCAGGATCTGTTTTGGTATCGTTTGGCTTTGTTTTGCAACTACGCCGGCGTTGCAACCGCGGTTCTCGCAGCGATCCCCGGATTCATCGATTGGTCTGTGGGAATTCCGCGGGAAACAGCGGCAAAGCGTCGTGGGCTTCGCCACATGACCCTAAACGTCATCGCTCTCATTTTGTTCGGCCTGAGTGCCTACACGGTTTGGGGAACGTGGGATGCACCGCCAGAACAAGTAGGAACTCCGCTTTGGCTGGCGCTCGTGGGTGTCGTTTTGACCATGGCGGCCGGTTACCACGGCTGGGAACTCATCGCGACTCACAAAGTCGGAGTTCGTATGACTCCCGAGCAAGAGCGCCTCGAGCCGATCGGAGAAATGAGCCCGGAAGCGCACGAGCGCTCACTCAAGCCTCGCACAGTCTGATGCGTGCGAAGTCCGGTCGCGCGTCGATTGATTCGGATTCCGATTCCGAGGCCATTGGAATTGCAATCGATGCCCGGCCTTTGAGGACCTCGACTCAGGTCCAATTGTCCTGAGCCGAAAAGACTGCAAACTGAAGGAATGAGAAAGTCAGCGCGTCATCAGGAAACTTTGCAACGCTGGGACGCGCACATTCGACGTGGACAAATCCAAGATGTTCGACGTGAAACCGCTCAAATCAATGCCAATCAAATTCCGGATGAGCTTCGCGTAGACTACGCGCAAGTGGCCAGACGAGTCGGTGCGCCGGAGTTGATTCTTCGCTGGTTGCGACCATTGGTCCGTCCGGACAAACTCGTGCGGCGTCAGCCCACCGATTTAGAAAAAGCACTCTATGCTGCGGGCCTGGTTCGTCTTGGGGCATTTCGGGAGGCGGCGGAGATATTCCGGGATGTTTCCGGCCGAGACGCGGCGGAAATTCATTTTCTCAAAGGATCTTTTTACATCAATCAATGGGAGTCGAAAAAAGCCGAGCTCGAATTGCGTCGGCATATCCGGCATCCAAAAGCGAGCGCCTATGCGAAGCTCGTCAGTCGTCTGAATCTTTGCTCGGTGTTACTTGTCCTGGGCAAGTTGGAAGCTGCGCAGGAGGAGATCGAGACCTTACGGATCTTGCTTCATGAAGACGAACATCGCCTCTTGCTCGGAAATCTTTATGAGCTGCGTTCTCAGCTCCATAACAGCTTGCGCAAAGACGCCGAAGCGCTTCGCGATCTGGATCGCGCCGCGGGCCTTCTGCAACGGGCCGACGAGCGGAGTCAATTGTATGTCGACAAATGGCGTCTGCTGATCCGGTTTCACCAGAATCCCGCATCTTCCGACGGCAAGCGACTGTTGGATGAACTGAAGCTGCGAGCGTTGAAGATTCGCGATTGGGAGACGGCACGTGAGTGTGACTGGCACCGCGCGCTTGTGACACATGACCGGGATTATTTTTTACGCGTCTATTGGGGTACGAGCTGGGTCGCCTACCGAAGCAGAGTTCTGACTCAATTTGATCCCGCGCAAGTGGTGGGTTCCAGTTATCGGTGGAACTGTTTAGAGGCGCAAGCTGACGCGCCGGTGTTCGATCTGGTGGCGACGGCTCCGACGCGCTACTTACGACGTTTGATGTTTGTGTTGACCCGTGAATTCTATCGTCCGCTGAGATTGCCCGAGGTGGCCGATCAAGTTTATTTCGAAGAGTATTACAATCCCCAGACGACGCCGATCAAACTTCACCGACTTGTCGCGCGATGCCGGCAATGGCTGGCGGAATCCGGGATTGCTGTTCAGTTACTCGTCGAACGGGGGACGTTGCGATTGCAGGCCACATTGCCATGCCATTTGCTTTTGCATGCGCGATTTCCTTCTGAGACCTCTCCGGAAATTCCAACTTCACTCGTCGACAAATCCCATTTCACCGCAGAAGACTGGGCGAAAAGTGAGGGAGTGTCTTTGCGAACCGCACTTCGTCGGATTCAAGAGTTGATCTCCTCTCGCGACATCATTCGTATTCACTCCGGACGTCATGCGACTTACAAATTCAGTTCGCGTGGCGACACTCGCGCACACAAAATCGCCCGCTGAAAGGCATCCACCAAGGCCGGGCCGTGCCTGGGTTCTGTCCCGGTGTCTCGTGCTGGATCATGCTATCAAAACATTGATAATATTAGGACTTTCTATAAATCTCGCCATTGAATGTCGATGGGTATTGGGGACTTAGGACCATAGACTGGATACAGATGGAGCTCGTAGCTCCCGTTGCACGTATCCGACTGGAATCGAATTGAATGTTCCCATTCCGGTTGAATCCGGATCGACAAAGGTGAGTTATGAAAAGTGCGACGTTATCGAACCCGTCATTGGCACTGCAGGAAATCATCGGCGATCGGGAAATTCCCGGACGCGGTCTACGTGAAAAAGAGCGTGTGCGCTCGCCGGAATCATCCAGTCCGCAAGAGCCGCCGTCAATTCCGCCGTCGGTCATCGACGTATCCGAAGATCCGCAAACGATTACGGTGGGTCAAGCGGAGAGAACGTCTTGGGCCATGTCCGATGAAATGAACCCTGTTTATATGGTGACAATGGTGGCAGAAATCGATGCCAGTCGTATCGATGAGCTTCGCGCGCGTCTGGCGGTTGAACACGGAAAGGCACCATCCTACACCGCTTTGGTGATGAAGGCGGCGGCTTTGACTTTGCAACGCCATCCGGAAGCCAATCGCGCGATTCTGGGGCCGTGGTTTTTTCGACGCTTGATTCAGTTTTCCAACATCGACATTTCCGTCGCTGTCGAAAAAAGCTTGCCCGGCCTTCCCGGCCAGGCGTTCGCCGGTACCATCACCAACACGGCGGACCGGAGTTTGGGCAGCATAACGGGAGAGCTCGCAGAGCTGGCCCAATGCACGGAAGACAACAACGAGAAATATCGCACGTTCATGGGAATCTTGAGATACGTTCCGCGCCCGTTCAGCAATTGGATCATTCGCGTCCCGACCTGGTTCGCGTCGCAATGGAAAAAACATCGCGGATGTGCGTGTTGGGTCAACGCTCCTTCGAAGGCCGGCGCGGATCTGGTGATGACCACCTGGCCCTGGCCGTTGACGTTTTCATTCGGTGTCGTCAAAAAGCGTCCGTTCGTGGTGGGAGACAAAATCGAAGCGCGTTCGACAATGCCGCTCGTCATGGTTTTCGATCGCCGGGTGATGGGCGGCGGTCCGGCAGGCCGTATCTTTGCCACATTTAAGCAGATACTTGAAACGGGTACTCTTGAATGAGTGGAGGGCCTTCGCTTCATGTGATCTTCACCGACTTCGTCAAAAACTTGCGCACAATCTCTGACTTCTAAAATTTGCAAGGATCATTTTGCGAAAGCGCGTGAGATTTTTTGTCAGAACTCTTTTTTTAGGTACAATGACCCTATTAGTCAAAGCGGTATGTAAGCGGATTTGAGTAAATTGCCAGTTCACGTTGACGGAGGCATTTATGAAAAAGACGCGACAGACCGTGCGTCTCAGTTTGAGACTTTTCGGGGCTCTACTTATGACGACCTCGCTGATCGCCTGCAATCAGGGCGGAGGCGCGGATAGCCAAGCGGTGCAAGCCCTAGCAGTCGATAGCGATCTCAATTTCGCTATGAACAAAATCAGCTTAGATGAAGCGACCTTCCAAGACGTCGCGGCACATGTAGAAACGTGCCGGAACGGCATCTTCTGCGTAACGATTTGTCATCGCCCTCCAGGAGATCCCGCGAATAGCAAGACAATGAGTCTTCCACTGACGGCGATTCCGGCGCATCTCAATCATGGTAGCGATCATCATGAAGATAAGGATCACGTCGGCGCTTGTGATGCGGGCGGTACTGACGGAAGTGATTCCGCGGCAGGCGATGATGCAGGAGCTGTCGGTGGTGACACGGGCACGGTCGGTGGTGACACAGGCACGGTCGGTGGTGACACAGGCACGGTCGGTGGTGACACAGGCACGGTCGGTGGTGACACAGGCACGGTCGGTGGTGACACGGGCAGCGTTGATGGTGGCATGACAGACGGTGCGACTGACGGCACGACTGACGGCGGGAGTGTCGTGGATGGCGGCGCGACCGACAGTGGTACCGTGGCCGATGTTCCTCTCTGGTGCCAACCGAATTATGAAATCGATCGCAACTGCGACGGCTTCACGGACGACACGAACTATCCGCTCTTCTAATTCTCAAGATCCAGTGCTGCTGGATCGGGCGAATCAACGCTCGATCCAGCAACAACCGTCGAAGATACGTCCTTCGCGATTCACGAACACAGAGAACTCATACGCCTGATCCGAATGGCCGTCGCTGCATGAGGCGCTCCCACTGTGACGTGTGTGGACGACCAACGCACTGAGAGGTGATCCGGATTGAGTCACGGCAGAAAAATTCGTGACCGCGGCACCGGAATTCTGCGATGGGCTTGCGCCAGGAGCGGAATAAAGAACGGGCGCATAGCCGGATTGATTGAAGTTCATGTGAGTACTTTCGATTTTCAGCGTCCACATCGGCGTCATACCTTGGCAAACAAATCTTGGTCCGGCGGCGCTCGAGGGGACAGCGGTGGGTTCAGAGCCTGATTCCACCGTAGTTGCTCCTCCGGTGGTCGAAGTTTCATTCGCGACATCCGCGGATGTCGCACGAGATTCGGCTACTGACGTCGCCACAAGCTCGCCGGTCCATTCAGCGGAAGCAACGATCTGCGTGTCTTTGGGTTCGCCGGAAGTGTTGCTGTGATTGTCAGCTCGACTGTCGGTGCGAATTTCGGCGCTCACGTGATTCGAAGGCGAGGATTCATCCTCGGAGGACTCGGTATGTTCGATGGAGCCGTTCACTGCTGTCGGAGTCGTGATGATCGGTTGCACGTCCGAAACAAGATAAACCTGCGCCTCGGCTGTTGCCGAAAGCCCAATCCCAACTGCAATCGCGATGAGAAATGATCTTGTCACGGTTATCCCCATGTCAGTTGCCAAGGCTCCTCTGGCCCGAACATCGCAACTCATGAGCAACCCCGGTGCCCATTCAGATCACGTCACAAGCTGTTGAAATCTCGGGATAAAAAATCGATCCTACCAGCTTCAGAAAGCACTTCTTACAAAATCGAGCCGTGATTCGTCAGTAAAATCCATCTCTCCAAGCCATCTCTCCAAGCCACCTATCCACCACATCACTTATGGGTGACCAAAACTCGGCTCGGGCAAGGCTCGGACGGGACCATTACGCTGCAAAGTCAGCAAGCGCTCTCACTGCGTAAGATCCGACACCAGGTTCACCAGGTTTTTGTTTTCGTCGATCATCCAGATGTCATACGTGGGATCGTCGTCCAGATTGCCAATCGCATAGGCTGTAAATCCAGTCTTGGGATCTCGGCATGGTCGCCCGCGTGTCATCTGCGCTAGCGCATTTTGCAGCGACGAGAGAGGCAGTGTTTGAGGAGTCGGCTCCTGCGGTAACTCGAGCGGTGCCGAGGTGGAGGCGGGTATGCGGTCCGCGGTCGGAGGCAATGAGTTCCACACGACATCGCTTCCTTCATGTTGTTGGGCGCAAGCCGGATCAAAAGCGATGACGTAAGTATCGCGATGCCATGTGTCCGACTCCAGGTGACCGAGGTTCAACTGATAGCGCTTGGCTTGCGCGTACATCGTTTTTTCGGCCGCGTAAAGCCAGGCGAGTGTGATGCGAGCTTCTGCCTGCGAGGCTTTGCTGTGCGCGATTCGCAGCTCACCGTTTTGCTCGGCCCGCACCGCCCAAAGCGAAAGCCCGATCACCAGGACGAGCATCATGGAGATCGAGCCCGCGATACCGAACATCGCGTAGAGCTGGGCCTTGTCAGCTGGGATTTCGTTTTCGTGCATCAAAGAACCTATCTCCCGTGTGCCTCTCAGCAAGCGAGTCGGCAGCCTCCCGACATAGGTCTCATCGGCAATAGCGCGGTCGCGGTTAACGTAGAGGTTGTCTCAAAGCGAGATTCCGACGGGCCTTTTTGCTTGGCCTTTTTGCTTGCCCTACGCGCGAGCCAAGGCTATCTCTGGCGGGGCTATGGCGTACGCAAATCCACCCTTCCAAGACCTGCTGTCTATTCCTGTCGATCAACGTGATGCGGATTGGGAAGCGCTCGTTTTACGTGAATTCCCAAAACAGAACATTTTTGTCTCACACCCGGATCCGAAGCCGGGTCCGGATGGATGGCCGTACTTGCAGGTGGAAACATCGCCCGAAGCGGATGAGCCGGCGGTCCGTGTTTTGGACTGGTTATCCACGCGTGGAATCGGGCTTGCGCTCAATCCACAAAAAGAGGCTCCTGATTTTATTCTCACCTACGGAATGATTCTCAACTACCGCTTGCGGGGCGCTTTTGTTAGCAACGCGCCTGAACGTAAAACAGGTGAGGTTCGTCTGCAGCCTGGCGCGCAGATTTTGACGGGTTCGCCGAGCGAGTCTTATTTGCCGAAGTTCGCTCGGGACGTGCTGAAACAATTCTTCTTGGACCAAGGCGTTTACGCACCGAAGGTGCTTTTGATCAGTGAGGATCGCAAAAACTTCGATCTTTGTTTTTCAAATGAATCACTTGGGCAACCGCCAACCGGTGAACACATGGGCATCGCCGAAGCGATTTCCTGGTTCCTCCCCAGCCACTACGCAGTCGCCATTATTAGTGAAAAGGCCATCGATGGTTTTGAACCGCTCTGAGCGGCTCAGAACCCGCCTGGGCGCGGGAGTAGATCGAGTAAGCACTCGCGCCAATACTCCGGTGCATCTTCAGAAAAATCGATACCGATCGCGAACACGTCTTTATTCACGCGCGAAGTGCGCTTGATGGTGCCGGATATTTCCAGCCCCATATCCGCGAGCGTGAGCATCACGCGATCGCCTTCCAGAGGAGAGATACTTAAGACATCGCGGAACTGCTTCGGCAGAAGATCCTTGCGGCGAACATGAAGACAGAAGCCCGTCTTACTGGCTTCCACGATTTCCCCATGACGTGCCAGGAGAGTCAGGTGATCCAGCGAAGTGAAGGCCGAAACTTTAATTGGTTCCAGCTCTGTTCGAGGTGCTACTCTTTTTTCCGCGCCCATAGAATCACCATCCGATCCTGTCATTCACGTTGACTCCGCGTACGTGAAAACCTATCGGCAGAGCTGGACCTGAGTTGAGAACCGTCTGTGAAAAAACACATCAAATGGAGACGGTGCCCGGTGATGAAGCCGTAACCACTGAATTCACTTCCAGATTCCGGGGTGCTTGCGCGGCACGAATAATTTGTCGCGCCCAGAAGTGTCCAATCTTGAACCACAATTTTTGTTGATGTTCTGGGCTGTTGATCAATCGGCAGACACTTAAAGGCCGCTTCTTTGGCGACCCAAAGGTGTGCGGGACTCGGAGCAGGGTCGTCGCTGGGATGTCGAATACGATCGGCGATGGCCGGTTGGACTCGCGCGCTCTCCTCGAGATCAAAGCCGATTCGCAAGGGAAGTGGAGCTAAAACATACCCTCCGAAACTTCGTCCGTGAGAAATCGAAATCGAAAAACGCGGATGGCTGGGTAGCCGCTCAAGATCGAGAAGGTCCGCTGCCACGTCGGGTAGTCGGGTGGCGAGCGCGCGCCGAATCGCCAGTCGATAATCGTGTTTTGAGGAGGCAAAATCCGGCGAGAGTTCGAGCTCAAGCTCAGGGCAGTGGAGACTCGCGGCAGCGAGGTCGCGAATCTCGCCCACAGTGGAAGCCGCGATTGTCATCGCTTCATCCTTGCTCACCCGTTGAAACGCTCCGGCCAAGTCACGGACTCACCGCGCGTGAGGGCCATCATGCGATCCAGCGAGATGCGCGCTTTGCTGAGCAGGTCTGCTTCGATCTGCACGTTGGGCTTCAGGTCTCGAAGCGCGTCGCGGATCTTTGCGAGCGTGTTCATCTTCATGTATGGACATTCGTTGCAAGCGCAGGAACCTTCCGCCGGCGCTTGGTACAGACGCGCGTCGGGCCGTGCTTTTTTCATTTGATGAAAAATGCCGGGTTCCGTGGCGACGATGAACTCGTTGACGGCGCGATTCTCACGCACCTCTTGCAGTAGGCGCGAGGTAGAGCCGATGACATCAGCATGCTCGAGAACCACTTCATTGCACTCCGGATGCGCGATCACGCGTGCGTGCGGGTGCTCCAGCTTGAGTTCATGTAGCTTGCGCGAGGAAAACAAGACATGCACCTCGCAAGAGCCTGGCCAGAGTGTCATCGGGCGATCGAGTTTTTTCGATAAGTACCGGCCGAGATTGCGGTCGGGTCCGAAAAGGATTTCGCGGTCGCGCGGGATGGCGTTGACGATCTTCTCGGCATTGCTCGAGGTCACGCAGACATCCGTAATCGATTTGACCGCCGCACTGGAGTTCACGTAGGTGACCGCGATCGCGTCGGGATGCTGACGGCGCCATGCGAGGTATTTTTCATATGGCGAATGATCGACGAGCGAACAGCCGGCATTCGGGTCGGGCACGAGCACGGTCTTGTCGGGTGAGAGGATTTTCACGCTCTCGGCCATAAAAGTGACGCCCGCCAAAAGCACGACCGGATTTTTCGCTTTTTCACCTTCTTGCGCCAGGAACAGACTATCGCCCACGGCATCGGCGATATCTTGGATATCGCCGTCTTCGTAATAATGCGCCAGGATCAGCGCGTTGCGCTTGATCTTGAGTTCCTGGATTTCGTTCAGCAAAGCTTGGGCAGACATGGAGCCCCTCATTTACACCCTAGAGACGGGTTCAGCAAATTTCGTGGAGCCAACCCATGGTGTCTTTGGTGCGGCCATAGTTGAGCTCCATAAAGTACGTATATAATCGATCGGAGAGGGGGCCGACGCCACCGCTGCCGATCTTGTAGACTTGCTCTTCGGTGCCCAGTTCGCTCACCGGCGAGACTTGCGCAGCCGTCCCGGTTCCAAAAACTTCTTTGAGCTCGCCGTTTTTGTGCGCCTCGAGAATCTCGGCGAGCGGCACTGAGCGTTCTTCCACCTGAAGATTCCACGAACGCAAAACTTCGATGACGGAGTCGCGCATCACGCCCGGCAAAATCGTGCCCGAGAGAGCGGGAGTGATGACTCGGTCGCCGATCAAGAAGAAGACGTTCATCGTGCCGACTTCCTCGACGAACTTGTGTTGGCCGGCATCCGTCCAGAGCACTTGGGCATAACCGCGTTTTTTTGCTTCCAGCGCAGCCTTGAGGCTCGAGGCATAGTTGCCGCCGGCTTTTGCCGCGCCGATGCCCCCAGGTGCTGCCCGAGAATATTCGCGTTCGATCCAAATTTTGACCGAATCCAGGCTGTCACCGTAATAGGCGCCCACGGGCGAAGCGATCACGTAATAGAGGTACTTTTCCGCTGGGCGTACACCCAAGAACGCCTCCGTTCCAATCAGTGTGGGGCGTAGGTACAGGGCGGTGCCTTCTTTCGTCGGCACCCACTCGCGCTCGGTTGTCACCAGCTGTTGCAGGCCTTCCATGTAAGTCGGTAAATCCGGCGCTTTCATGCAGAGTCGATCAGCACTTGCCGTCAGGCGCTTCCAATTCATTTCCGGGCGGAACAAACGGATCTTCCCATCCACTCCGCGAAACGCCTTCAGGCCTTCAAAGATCGCCTGACCGTAGTGCAGGACCGCGGCGCCGGGATCCAGAGTGAGTGGCTGGTACGGAACGATGCGGGGTGAGTGCCAGCCATCGGCCGCGCTGTAGTCGACCATGTACATGTGGTCGGAGAAAAAGCGGCCAAATCCGTATTCCGTGGATTTGGGTTTCGGCTTCGGGGCGCTGGTTCGTTCAATGGCTATTCCCAATGTCTTTGCCTCCGGCTTGCGACATGGGGTTTACCACTTTTAGGGGAAAAGTTGGCGTCAAAAGAATGTCTTGGGAAAACTTCAGAGGGGACTCGAAAAACGAGTCGTTCTCACTGACCCTCGCCACCCTTCAAAACGGTGACGATGGCCTTGCTGACGGTGCGCAGGCTTTCCATTACGCCGCGTCCAATGGCAGCGTTTCCTTCGAAATCCGGCGCGTTATATTTATTGAGTGCGGCTCGAAGTTCGGCGACCGAGGCGATGTTGGGTAGATCTCGCTTGTTGTACTGAATGATGAGCGGGACTTCTTTGATGTCGTAGCCCTGGACCTCAAGGTTGCGCTCCAGGTTTTTCAGGGCTTCGATGTTTTCGTCCATGCGCTCCAGCTGACTGTCAGCGACAAAGATCACGCCATCGAGGCCTTTTAAGATTAGGCGACGGCTGGAATCGTAAACGACCTGGCCGGGAACGGTGTAGAGGTGAAAGCGTGTCCTGAGGCCACGGATTTCGCCAACTTCAAAGGGCAAGAAGTCGAAAAACAAGGTGCGCTCGGGGCTTGCCGGAAAATCAAAGAGCTCCGACGCGCCCTCGTGTTTCTTGACGGCGTTCTGGTAGACCCACTGCATATTCGTGGTTTTGCCGCCCAGAGAAGGACCGTAGTAAACCACCTTGCAGTGGATCTCCTTGGCCTCCTGGTTGATAAACGCCATGACTTAAAGCTCCACCCGATTTTCTAGAGCGCGTCCCAATGTTCGATCGTCCACGTAGTCTATATCACTGCCAATCGGAACGCCACTCGCAATTCGGGTCACCTTGACGTCCTTCGGTGCCAGCATCTTCGCAAGGTAGAGCACGGTCGTATCGCCTTCCAGGTCCGGATCGAGAGCGAGAATGACTTCGTTGATCTTCGGCTTTGTCCCTGCCAGTCCAGCATCCACGCGCTCCAGAAGCTCGCGGATCTTCAGGTCTTGAGGGGAGACGTTATCCAAGGGTGAAATCGCGCCTTGAAGAACATGGTACCGGCCGCGGAAGACGCCCGAACCTTCCACGCGGGCGATATCCGATGGCTCTTCGACGACGCAGAGGAGGTCATCGCGGCGGTTGGGATCCGTGCAGTACCGACAGAGATCGTCGGCATCCGTGTAGGAGAAGCACTGCGAGCAGAGGTGGACCATGACTTCCACTTGATGCAGTGCGGCCCGCAACTGGCTGGAATATTCAGGGGTCCGTAAAATGAAATACGCCAAGCGCTGAGCCGTTTTCGGACCCACACCGGGCAGCCGGTTCAATTCATGGATGAGTTTTTCCAGCGAGCCGATCTTAAACATTAAAACATTCCTGGAATGTTCAAGCCGCCGGTGATCTTGGCCATCTCTGCAGCATGAGTCTCGTGCGCTTTTTTGAGCGCGTCGTTTGCGGCGGCGATCACCATGTCTTGCAACATTTCGGTGTCGCCTGTTTTGACGACGTCTTCGTTGATTTTCAGGCTTGTGAGCGTGTGCTCGCCCTTGACCGTGACAGTGACCGCGCCACCACCGGAGGTTCCTTCGTAGGAACGCTCCGCCAGTTCGTCTTGGAGCTTTTTCATTTTGAGTTGAAGTTGATTGGCTTGGCGCATGAGGTTTTGCATGCCGCCGGGTCCTTTGCCTCTCATGGTCTCTCCTTAATCGACTTGATCTGAGTTTTAAATACGTCCTGGGCCGAGCGCACCAAAGGATGGCGCTCTACGGCTTGTTCCAGGGATTGCTTTTGTTCTTGTTGTTTTTTCTCGGCCACAACCTTCGGTGTCACCACTTCGGTTTTCGCGTCGCCGAGACGAATTTCGACTTTGCAGCGCTTGTTCCAGAAACTCTCCAGGAACTGTTCGATGCGTCGGACATTCTCGGGGTCTTTGAGCTTATCGAATAGAAAGCTCATTTTTTGCGGAACCCCCACGACAAGCAAATCCTCTTTGGACTCCGTAATATGCGTGTTCTCGAGCATCGCGCCTAAAAAGCCGTTGGCCTCTTTCACGCGCGCGACGAACTTAAACCAAGGGTCACCTGATGGGCTCTCACCGTTTTGCGCGCCGGTCGCTGGCGCGGGTGAAGATGCAGGCGCAGATGCGGGCGGTCGATTCGCCTGTGCCGGCGTGCTTGGTTTCGCGACGGCCTTCGCTGCGCCCGTTGTTTTGGCGGCGTTTGGCGCCGCACGCGGTGGCGCAGCGGACGCTTGGGCGTAGGCGATGGTCGGTGCCGCAGTCGTCAGCGTGGCACCGGTCACCGCAGGCGCATGTAAGAGGTGCGAGAGGTGTACCAGGCGAGGAGCCGCGGCCATGCGCAAGAGCATCATTTCGAGCACGACGCGTGGGTCCTGCGAGCGCAGAAGATCATTGGCGCCTTTGAGCGCCATATCAAACAAGAAATGAATATCTTCATCGCTCAGTGGAGTCGTGAGGTCCGCGAGCGCCTGAATCTCCGTGTCCGGCAGATCCACGATGCGCGCGGGATCCGCCTTGCAGAGACGGACCATCAGGGCGTTGCGCAGCTCTTCGAGCAAGTCTTGCGCGAATATCTTCGGATCGTATCCGGCGCGAAAAATCTTTTCGATCACGTCGAGGATTTTTTCTGGTTCGCGGTGTACGAGCGCACCGAGTGCTTCGAGCAAAAGCGAACGATCGGTGAGGCCCAAGACGTCGATCACTTTGGCCAAGGTCACCTGGCCTTCGCAGTACGTGATCACTTGATCGAGCAGACTTTGGCTGTCGCGCATGGAGCCATCGGCTTGACGCGCGATCAGCCAGAGCGCTTCGGCTTCGCTCGCCACGCCGTCGGCTTGGCAGATGAGCTCGAGGTGGGCCGCGATCTGGCGCGAGGGGATGCGGCGGAAGTCGAATCGTTGGCAACGCGAGAGAATCGTATTCGGGATTTTTTGCGCTTCCGTGGTCGCCATGATGAAGACGACGTGCGGCGGCGGCTCTTCGAGCGTTTTTAAAAGCGCATTGAACGCGCTCGTCGAGAGCATGTGAACTTCGTCGATGATGTAGACTTTGTAGCGGCCGCTCGAGGGCATGTAGCCGACGGTGTCGCGTAACTCGCGCACGGCATCGACGCCGTTGTTGCTGGCGCCGTCGATTTCGATCACGTCGAGGCTACGGCCCTGGGCGATATCTTCGCAACTCGGACAGACGTTGCAAGGGACGAAGTCCTTGGCGTTCGGGCAGCGCAGACTCTTGGCGAGGATGCGCGCGGACGAAGTCTTGCCCGTCCCCCGCGGGCCGGTGAACAGCAACGCTTGCGGAAGGCGACCATTTTTTAAGGCGTTGAGCAGTGTGACCGAGATGTGATCTTGGCCGACCAGCTCTTCGAAAGATTTCGGACGCCATTTGCGAGCGATCACTTGGTAGGACAAGCTCTCTCCTGCGGCGCGAAGGTGACCGGGCACCCCGTATCACATAAAGCTTTGGTTACCGTTGCTTCCTTCCGGATCTGGCGGGTTTCACCAGGCTGTATTGTACGGGACCCGGCCGTAAACGCCGTAATGTACAAGCCCCTCCCGGACGTAGCAAGGAGTGCTCGTAACATAATGCATCAATTGGTGCATCAACGAGGTGGATGTGAACTCGAATTCGCCTGTGTGCGGGAGCAATGCCTCGAATTTGGGCAAAAACCGCAGTGCCGCTCGTGGCTAGAGTTTGCTGGCGATGCGGTTGAGGACTTCGACTTCCTCGAGCCAGTAGTTATAGGTGTTGAAGTCCGGGAAAATGCGCCGAAAGAAAGGGTCGTTCCAGCGTTGCGCGATCCAGGCCCCATAAGAGATCACGCGCAAGCCCCGCAAGGGTTCAAAGAGATGCCAGTCGTCGGGGATCTCGCGCAGCTCCTCGTAGCCGAGGCAAATCTGCTCTTGCTCGTCGTTGGCAAGATCATCGCTGAGGGTTCCGCTCAAGAGCATCCAAAAATCCTGGATCGCCGGGCCGTTGCAGAAATCATCGAAGTCGACGAAGAAGAACTCCTTGCCGGTGTGCAAGAGGTTGCCCTTGTGGCAGTCGCCGTGAATGCGGATGAATGACGATTCATCGAGGTTATCGTCAAGATGATCGAGAATCGCGATCGCGCCTTCTTCGTACGACCGCCAGAGCTCGGGGTAGACCCAGTGTTCGAGGCGATCGAGCGCGTCCCAACCGAAGGTTTGCGTCGTCAGCCAGCGGCGGTTCTTGGCCACTTTGCGGGAGCCGATGTTGTGAATACGCGCGAGGGTGCGGCCGACTTGCTTGAGTTCGTCGCCAAGGAATTCTTGCGGATTGCGACCGAGGACGCGCGGAAAGAGCGCCATCAGATAGCCTGCGTGTGAGAGCAGCGTTTCGCCGTTTTTCAATGGGAGAGGAGCGACCGCTGGAATTCCTTCGCGTTGTAGGTCGAAGAGAAATTCTTGCTCATCACGCAGCGCTTCGCGACTCCAGCGTCCTGGGCGATAGAACTTGGCGATCACGCGATCGGTCGGCTCCGGCGCGTGTGCGGTGACCTCGAGTTTGAGATCAAAGACGCGGTTCTCATAGGAATTGAGCTGCGAGTACTCGCCGGTCGGGTGGTACCCAGCCGCCTCGAGAGCGCTCAAGATCACATCGGGTTGAAGTGCGTCAAAGTCAGAAGCCATGCGCCTAACAACCTAGCGAAACCGGTTGCCAAGGGCACGGGAAAAATCAACACTCTGCCCGTGATGTTTCGCCAGTTACGAAAAGCCACGGGCCTGCGCAGACCTCAATCGCATCCACCGGACACTCTCGAATTTCGGCAATCACGTGTCGAGATTCGGCGTCGTTCCTATAAGCGCTCGATCGGCATCACGCTTCAAGTCAATGGCGTCATTAAAGTCAGTGCTCCACAGTCGGTCAGTTTGGCGAAGATCTATGAATTTTTAGAAACGCATAGCGAATGGATCCGCGTCCATTTGAGTCAGTACGAAGAGATTCGCCGTCGGTATCCACGCAAGGAATACATCGATGGCGAGAGTTTTATGCTCCAGGGCGAAGCGTACACCCTGCGTATACAAGCGTGTGTCGCGAGCACGCCGCGCGTGAGCCTCTGTGAGCGCACGTTGCTTTGTGAGATCGCGGATCCCACGTATCGCAAAGCTATAGCCAAAGCGATTGCCGGTTATTACCAACGCGAAGCCCGTCGCGCACTGGCCGCGCGAGTCGCGTATTGGTCCGAGCGCATGGGTCTTTATCCGACGGGTCTGAGCTTTCGCTCGCAAAAAACTCGCTGGGGAAGCTGCTCCACGCGGGGTCGAGTGAGTCTCAACTGGCGATTGATTGTCGCGCCGGTGTCGGTGATCGACTATGTGATCATTCATGAGCTGGCGCATTTGAAATACCATGATCATTCCCAGGCATTCTGGAGTCTTGTCACGAGCCATTGTCCCGACCACCGCCAACTCCGGGAGTGGCTCAAAGTCCATCAGTTCGAAGCCGATTTCCTCGCGCGCGTGAGTGAATTACATCCCCAAGCGCATCGAGCGGACTGACATTCGCTTCGTGTGCCGCCGATTGGGTTGAATTCACCATTTCACCTGCGTACTCGGCCTGGGCCGAGTTCCCGTTTCTGCCTCTCTACATTTTGGTTTTTTCTTTTCAGTCTCAGATGGACCTCGAGCGGGCGCAGTCGGAGGGAAAGTCCGGCGGGAAAGTTGCAGTGACGGGAATCGGCGCTTCGTCAGGATTTAGGTTCTAAAACCGTATAGGTATCGCTCTCGTTCCTGGCATGCTTTTGCATCCAAAGCGTTTTGGTTTTCGCAATTCGCTCCTAGCAGGGAATCGATATGAAGAGATTTTTAATCACTGGTTTGGCTCTCTTGGCGATGGCGTCGCAGTCCGCACGAGCGGAAGGCAATAGCTGTTTGTTGGTGGATCAGCAGGAGTACCGGGATCTCTCGCAAGCCATCGATGTTCTGGGCCATGCATTGAATGCCGTCCCGGGCTGCGCTGCGAGCCAGGATTTTAAAGGTGTTTACGCTGCCCAGGAGCAGTTGCGGGCTTCGGCGCTCCAGCTGAAACAGTTTTGGCAGGACCCGGCACTGGCCGCCAGCGACGCCAGCGCCTTCTCCACGCAACTCAGTACCGCACTGACTAGCATGAACTCCATCACGGACTCGATCGCCAATACTGCGTTGGCGAAGACCGAGTGCGGACAACGCATGCTCTCCAGTGGCAAAGTGCTTCTCGCCGTCAGCGACGTCGTGACGAGCTTAGCGCCTCTGGCTGTGTTGGCGGGGACGATGACGGCTTCGCTCAGCATCGCTGTGCCCTATGTTCTGGGCGTTGCCGGCGTTTCGAGCGTATTCAAGATTTTGGCGACGTTGCATGATTCGAAGGCCTTGGATATGGGCAACTACGAGCATCGCCAACTCGTTTTGCGAAGCACGTGTGAGTACTCCAAGGTCAGTCAGCGCTTGAAGTACCTGATGCTCATGCAGTCCGGTCATGTCGCCGGTTTGCAGTCGGAATTGGACGCGCGCGCTCGTCAACTCGAGGCTTCGCTCAAAGGTCGGCCGCAGTTGCAAAAGATGGCTCGCGAGTACAAGGAGCGCGTGGCCGCGCTGGAAGCCGAATCCAAGATTTTGCGTAAGAACCGGGAGAATTTCTTTAAGCTTGAGGCCTCGTTCAATAAATTTGGAAACGAGCGGGAACTGCAGTGTTCCTTTGGCCAGGTCTTGGCCTCGAAATCCACGCTTCCCTTCGGCCTGACTCAACAACTCGACTCTTTACGGAAGAAATTTCCGGACGAATCCGATTCGATCGAAATCGAAACTATCGCCAATGCGCACGTCAACGTCGAACGACGTGTGCGTGCGCAGCTGACTCAGGGAGCGGCGAGCGTACAGGGCGAGGCCTGCGCCAACCTGACCGCATCTTGGCTCAGAAGCTCAGGGCAAATGCTCTGGGCGATGGATCGTATTTTACAGAATCGCGAAGGCGGCGTACGGACCATGCTCAAGAACGAGCCCGAATATCGTGAGTGGAGCCGTACGGTCGCGAATATCGAAAGCGAACGCGTGCTGCTCACGAAAGTGATTGCCTTCATGCAAGTTCGTTCCGAGCCTGGCTCCGCCATTACGCGCAGTGAACTCAGCCAGCGCGAACGCGATATCCGCGTGGTCTTGTTCGGGACGCGCGGCCTGAAAATCCCGCTCATCTCGCAAAAGTCCCTCGTTGGCGAATGGCTGAATCACTTATTGGTTTTGTACAAAGGCGCCATCAGTTCGTTTGACGGCGGTTACCGCCGATTGGACAGCGATGTCGTTGCGCCGATGATCGCGGCGAATCCGGCACGGTATCAAAACTCGTCGTTGCTGGATCTTTCTGAGTTGAAGCTGCTCACGCTCGAGAATTTCCCGAAGGGATCGCGTCCTTGGAAGAACGCCTGCCGCCGCCTGGATGACGTGTATCTGGATTGGCTGCGGGCGCAGGACCATCTCGATGCGACACAGGTCTTTTGCCAGGCGATCGACGACATGATCGGCGAAGATGTGGAGTCGATCATCATAGAGACATGCCGGGGCGGATTGGATTTGCGCTCGAGCCGTTCCTCTCAATCTCGCATCGAAGCGATGAAACGCAATGCCGACAACACTCGTCGTCCCGTGCAGGCGGCGTTGATTCAGGCCAAGCGTTTGGAGATGGAATGCGCGATCACGGCTCCGGCGCAGTGAACTCTTTGCGGAGATCCATCCAGATCTCATGATACTTCCAAGCGGGCGGAGAATCAGGCGCGACGAAGTGATCGGGCTTGAGTTTTAAATCCCTGGTCGCGAAGAGCACTCGCATGACTGCAGGATTTTGTCTGGCTTTGGCACGCAACACATCGCGGATCAGCTGATAGTGTTCGCCAGGTGTGGGTGAGCGGTAGAGCATCCGCTTACCTTCGAAGGTCACCCAATCGATTCCCAATTTCTGCATATTCTCTTTAGCGGGACCGCCGGCGCGTTTGGCATCAAACGCGACCATTTGTTCGACCTCGGCCCGAGTCTGCGGCCAAGTGAGGCCTTTGGTTTTGGCGCGAGGATCATCTTTTGACTCCGGATACAACAAGCTTTGCCAAAAGCCTTCGACGCTAGCATAGCGCTTGCCACGATACTCAAACGGAGTCGCCGCGAAATTCGAGAGAAGGCCGAGTTCGTGGCGTTTGGAAAGGATCACTTCACCAGGGCCAGCGGCCTGCGGGAGAATCTCCCATTCCGGAGCCCCTTGTGTGGAAACAGGCGTCCACCAATGAGTCGGATAGGGCGAGACCGGGGAGCGTGTCGCACAACCGAACGTGATGAGCGTGAGCATGGTGAGTGCGGAGCAAGCGTGGCGCATCCGAAAAAGCACGTCGTTCCTCCTGAGGAGTCGTGTTCTCAAAAACCTGCTCAGACTTGGCGGTCGTGTCAATGAGTCCGTCTCGAGATGTTCGCTACGAGGTGAACGTCTCGAGATGTCTGTTTCGAAGTGTATGGTTCATGACGTCCGTTGTCTCACTTCAAAAGCTCCAGCATGCCAAGCTTGATGATGAGCGCGGCAGAGCGTGGTCAAATTGTCAGCAACGTTCCGCCCGCCTTGCGACCGCGGTTGAATATGATGCAGTTCCACCCAGAGTGAGCTACCGCAAAGTGCGCCATCCGGAAGCCGCGCCTGGCAGCGCCCGCGATCACGGAGATGGACCTGATGAGCGACGGCTGCGGGGAGAGCGGCGCCGGAGGTGGAGAGTGTTTCGGCGTTCACTGGCGACACAGGTTTCAAATTCTGCTCTTCGGACCTTGCCTGAGCCGAGTTCGGGACAACATCTGAGTCTACGGACAACGACGGATTCGCCTTTTCGGCTTGGGGCATTGCCCGGGCCGAGTTCCCAGGCAAGGTGTGAGTTTCACGCAGATGTGCCCGCTCGGCCTTACGGACCGGGTCTTTTCGCTCCAAGTAAAGCTCAGCCAGCCGTTCGATGACGGTCTCAAGGCTCAGCCACTCGCCATCGCCAGAGGCCATCAACTCGCGCGCACGTTCGAGCTTTTTGTAGCCAGCCTCCGAAATCGGCGTTTGCAACTGAAGCGTATGCGCATCTAAGAATCGAGCTTGTTCGGGCCGAACGGCTCTGGGGTTTTCTCGAGCGACTTCGCGCTCAAGATCTCGCTTAGGCAATTCCAAAGCGAGGCCGATCCATTTTTCTTGCGTCTGTTCATTGATCACGGACGTGATGCGCACGGCTTTGGAAACCGTGAGCTCTCCTGACACGATCGCCTCCTGCAATTGCGGCAGCTCCCGCGCTTTCCTTGCAACGGTGATATAGGCGTAGCTCTGCGCTTCGAAGAGTTTCAGCGCATGCACGGCGTACTGGAAAAGTGAATTAAAACCGATGAACCGGTGTACGAGAAATCGATCCACTTCCTGCAGGCAGCGAATCAGATCGGCTTCGCAGGCCTCAGATAAGCATCCAAAGTGCGCGGCACACCTAGGTGAATTAAACAAAAATAGGTGTCAAGTGGAATTCAATCAAAGCCGCCCCGAATCAGGGAGTTTCCCGTGCATCGACACCCGCCGCACGAACCTTGCCCAAGCCGAGTCGATGTCACCACCGTGAGCCTCATTGCTTTGCGC
>JAMPXM010000271.1 GCA_023701225.1 Pseudobdellovibrionaceae bacterium
CGATGGCGCTCCGGAACGCGCTTCCCGAGTTTCTCGCGACCAGTGCGGAGGCGCATCCTCTCGCGAAATTCCTCCGCGCGCGCATCGATCTCAACAGATATGAGGGCTTCCGCATCGCTGGATAGGCGCGAATGCGGTACTCTCAATAACCAAAGAGTCAGGAGAGAATTCTGTTTGACGAGGCTCTGGAAAGAAATCGCCTCGGCGAGGGAGAAGGGATCACATCAACAGGTCGGATAACTCCTGGCGGATCGTCATTAACCGGCCAAGAAGGCGTCTGACCTTGTCGGGATCTATGTCGGCGCGGTCTCGAGCGATTTTCTTGGCATATTTCTGCGCATCATAGATGGCGCGATTCATACCCTCTCTCTGATCTGGGAGTTTGAGAGGATAGGCGGCTGTCTCGTATCTCGATTGATTTTTAGCAAGAGCCTCAAAGAACTCGGTGCGAACGGTCTCGAGAGTCACGGCGGCATAGTTAAGCGTCATTCGGATATCGTTGTGGCCGAGCAGCTGCTTCAGCGTCGTGATTGGCAGACCGGCCGATAAAAGAGTCGTCGCGAAAGTGTGCCGCAGCCTGTGGAGGGTCACTTTCCCAGGAATTGCGAGGTCCTTTGTGGCTTCTTCAAGAACGATCGCGAAATGCGCCCTTGAACGTCTCCTGCCGGATGGATTTGAAATCAAGAAGCGTCGCCCGACATCGGGCGCGGATTCGCTCGGATGAAACTTCTGAATCCGTTGCACGACTTCGACCGTCTTTGGATCCAGCGGGATGACCCGCTCCGAATTAAGTTTGCCGAGCGGAACTTTCAAGAACCAGTTGCTGTTCAGGTCGGTCGTGATGCAATCAAGTGTGAGATCGCAGAGTTCGCCGACTCTCAGCCCCGTTCGCCGCATCAAAAGAACACCAAGAAAATCGATGCCCCCGTTTTCGTCGAGTCGCTTTTGGAGTTCAATATCGACGTTGACCGGAAACGGTCTTGGCAAATGTTTGATTCGTTTCGGAAAGTCGGCACTCTTGATCAGGATATCGGGATGTACTTTGAGTTTGCGATGGTCGTAGAGCCAATCGAGGTATTTCCTGATCTGTAGGAGGCGCGCGCCACGTTCGTTTGGCCCCATTTCCTTGTCTTTGAGATGGATCATGTAGGTTTCGATGTCGGCTCGGTCGATGCGATATGGCTTCGCATCGGCCTTCATCTGGTGAAGACGATAAAATCCGCGCAAGGCGGTCTGATATCCATTTACCGTGTTCTTTTTGCTCGTTGCCGCCATGACCTCAAGAAAGCGGATCGCCAGATCGGGAAGCTCTGCCTGCTGGCCCTTGACAACGTCGCTTCGATAATTCGGAAAGAGTTTTTGACTCAGTCCGGGTTCGATCCTTGCGCCAGCTTCAAGCCCGAGCGGGATTTTTTGCGAGTCGTCAGTGATGCCGACGGCGACAACTTGACAGCTCCCACCCACGCCGGTGCCGTCGACCAGAATTCCAACGAACTTATGCTGAGATAAATCTCGCCCATTGATGTTATCGAGGTCCTTCTTTGACGCGCGTTTAAAAGCTCTCGACACCGATGATTTCTTGATGCCGGTTTTGTCAGCAAAGCCGTTGATGACACCTTCGTAGTTGCGAGTTGATACTCCGCGCACAACTCTTGCCAGCATGTCTTGATCAAGAAGCTCCTGATCTCGCATTTTCTCAAGCGACGGCAGCGGCACCTCTTCGCCGTCTTTGCGAACCCTCGGTCGTTTCATCGAATGCTTTGCGCCGTCGACCATCAGGCTCGTCGTCTCGCTCCCGCCTCGGTGGCAGCGGTCCTCAGATAATTTTCTCGAAAATGGTTTTCCGCAAAGGCGTTCGACGTCTTGCTTCATCAGCTCGATCGCTGCCGCGAGAACCGCGTTCTTTGCGCTTTCCATCAAAAGTTCTGCGTAACTATTCAGGTCGCTGGGGCGAGCCTGAGCGGCTCTCCAGCGACAGCGGCGTAGAGGGCCGCGAAGGCGTTGTGACCTTGTTTGCGAGCCGTGGAGATGTAGCTCCGGAGGCGACAGAAGACCTTCGCTCCCGCCATTGTTCTAAAGCAGCCTGAGATTTTCTCTTTGACCTTTTGCATTCTCAGATCGCGCTCGGCGAGATTATTCGTGAACGGGATCGTGAAGTCATACATGAAGCCGAGAACCTGGCGTCTTCGTTCATCAAGTCGGTCGAGCAGATTCTTTCCCGAGCGCTGTTTCTTGCGCCCTCTCTCGCCATGACTCTCGATCGGATGGAGCCGGTTGTGGAAGCGATTTCCCAGGCGGATAACGTGATCGTAGTCCGCTTCAAAGCGTCGGATGAGATAACGTGACAAGTGATCTTCACCTCGTGCCTTGTACTCACCGACCTTGTCGAGGATATCCATAAGAAGTTCTCTCATTCGATCGGCCCAGACTTCTTTGTGTTCCTCGTACTGGAACTTGAGTTCGCGCAGATGGTGAGCGTTACAGAGGTAGTGCCGACAGCGGTTGTATTCGTAATAAGGCGCCCAAGCATCGTGGATGGCGTGACCGGTGAAGAGCGGTAGGATGCCGATCTCGCTGGTTGCCCTTACGCCGCGATAGGGATGGATATCGTAATACGTGAGCGTTTCAGTTGAAGCGGAGTGCACCCACATCGTCTGGCCCGCGCAACGACCGCCAGTTTCGTCAAAATGGGCGACGTCGGCGTCGATGAGCGCTGCTTTGATGCCTTCACAGCTCGGTGCCACAACTGCACCGGCATCCGCCGCTATTGCCGTGATCGTGGCCGCTGAGATTGGAAGCCCGAACAGATCACGCATCGTCTCCTTGAGGCGCTCCACCGGCAGCAACTGATACGCATGGAGATAGGTTGCCAAGGCTTTCACGCGAGTGCCGTACTGAACGGGCGCGCTGACCGGCGCCTGAGCCTCATTGCGATGCCCACATGCGGGGCAGCCTTTGATCTCGCACTGATGTTCGGTGACGTGGATCTTCAGTGGCGGGATATCGAAGACCTGGCGATTTTCGACATGCGAGGGCCGCTTCGGCAATTCGTGTCCGCAACTTTCGCAATGCCCAGGAGCCTTATGACGGATCACCTCATCAGGATGAGCGACATGCTTGAGTGTCGAGCCCTCGTGTCCAAATTGCCCACCAGGCCTTTTGCCGCTCTTCTCGCGAAGGCTCGAGGTCTTGGGCTTTGTCGGGCCATCCTGGCTCGGCGGTTTGTGCGAGTTCCGGCTGTTTTTTGCCAGACGTGCTTCGAGTTCTGTGACTCGTGCGCGAAGAGCACGATTCTCGGCTTTGAGTTCCTCAATTTCCTTGGCCTGCCGTTCGACGACATCGATGAGGCCAATGAGCCGTTCGAAGACCTCGCGCTGGAAAGGTTCAGGTAGCGAGCGAAATTGATCCCATGACATTCGAGACGGCCGGGTTGCCATAGCTGCAGAAGTTCTCACCTATCCACGCGATTCGCAAGAGCGGCCGATCATCCCAAGGCGCAGCCGAAGGGACCTGAATAGTTACCAAAATCGAAAGATTTATTCACTTCGATTTTTGCTGAAGTTTTCGAAATTTGCGACACCCAAGACGATCGGAAAAATACGACCGGCCGACATTCAAGAATACACGATCGAAACTGCGCGCCAGATGAAGTCTCGCCACCAGAGGCGATCGTTGATCATTGTGCTGAGAGATTTTTTTCGTTTTACTCATTTCGCGGGCTACACGAAAACTGACCTCTCGGTGTCAGTACCGATGATCGTGACCCACCGGCACTCTTCGGTCCCGAAGGGCCTTCCGTGGCATGTGGTCGAGCAACTTCTAAAGGTTCCCAACCGTCACACGTTTTGCGGTAAACGCGATTACGCGATTATTCTGATGCTGGCGCGATACGGTGTTCGCGCAATCCAGCTCCGCGATCTCAGGCTCACGGATATCGATTGGAAAAAGAAGACCGTTCACTTCAAGGCATGCAAGGGCGGCAAAGATGTTTTGGCCCCACTGCTGCCGGATGTAAAACAAGCCCTCTATGCATACTTCAAAGCTGGCCGCATGAAAGCGCCCAAGGAATACACCCAAGTATTTTTAACTTCTGGCACCGGTGGATCAAGTGAGGTGGGTCAGAGGCCGCTTGAGCAGTCGACCTGGAACATCGTGGCTAAGGCTTTTATGAAACTGAATATCGAAACAGCCCCTGGGCAAAAGCGCGGACCGCACGCGATCCGTCACGCGTATGCGACAAGGCTTCTAGCAGGCCGTTGATAAACCAGCGTCTTGGCAGGACGCGGACCTGATTTTGAGTTTTTGGAATGGGTTCGGACCTGCAATTCGCAGGGGCGGAGCCGCCCGGGTGCCTTTCGCCGCTACGCGAACCGCGGCATCGACGTAAGTCGGAC
>JAMPXM010000022.1 GCA_023701225.1 Pseudobdellovibrionaceae bacterium
CCATTCGCGTCAACAAAGATGGATACACCGCTCGCCGCGAAGACGTCGACATCGTTGTCGCGATGAATCCTCAGACGGTTCTCGACGACATGAAAAAGGTAAAACCAGGCGGCGTCTTCCTTTACAACACCGAACTTAAAGTCGATGCGTCGCTGCTCCGCTCGGATATCCGCAACATCGGCGTTAATTTCCGCGAGCTCGTCGATCAATCGACGGACGCGATCAAGCTGAAAAAACTCCTGGTCAACATGATCTACGTCGGGATCCTGGGTGAGCTTCTGCGCATCGATTGGGATGTTCTCGTTTCGACGATTCAAGATCAGTTCAACGACAAACCAAAAGTGCTGGAAAGCAATTTCAAGGCATTGGAAGTGGGTCGCAAGTACGCCATGGAACATTTGCTCAAAGACCTGCAAGGACAATTCCCCTTCACGGTCGAGCGGATGAATCGAAACTCCGGCAAAGTCCTGATCGACGGCAACACCGCCGCCGCCATCGGCATGATCTTCGGCGGATGCACGTTTGTCTCCTGGTATCCGATCACGCCATCGAGCTCGCTGGCCGAAGCTTACATTTCACTCGCCGAGCAATACCGCAAAGACGCAAACGGCAAGAACACCTTCGCCGTCGTCCAAGCGGAAGACGAGCTGGCCGCGATCACCATGGTGGCCGGTGCCGCCTGGGCTGGCGCGCGAGCGATGACTTGCACGTCAGGCCCCGGGGTTTCGCTCATGGGAGAGGCGGCCGGACTGTTTTATTACGCCGAACTCCCGGGTGTGATCTGGGACATCCAGCGCGTCGGTCCCTCGACCGGAATGCCGACCCGTACGGCGCAAGGCGACTTGATGAGCGCCTATACGCTCTCACACGGGGACACCAAACACATCGTGCTCTTACCAGGCACGGTGGAAGAATGCTTCGAGTTCGGCATGTCGGCTTTTGACGTCGCCGAGCGCATGCAGACGCTCGTCTTCGTTTTGAGCGACCTCGATTTGGGAATGAATTTTTGGATCGGAGACGAATTCCAGTATCCTGATAAGCCATTCGACCGCGGTAAAGTGCTCGACGCGGACGCCTTGGCAAAGCTCCCGCGCTACAGTCGCTACGAAGACGTCGATGGCGACGCCATCGGTTGGCGAACATTGCCTGGCACACATAACGAAAAAGCCGGATTCCTCACGCGTGGCTCCGGTCACAACAAGCACGCGCAATACACCGAGAGCAGCCCGCAATACCAAGAAGTCGTCGATCGCTTGGTGAAGAAATGGAACACGGCCAAGAAATACGTGCCTCAGCCCATCGTCGACCACGTTCCGGGCGCGAAGATCGGCGTTCTCGCTTACGGCTCGACCAACATGCCAATGCGTGAGGCCCGCGATATCCTGAAAAAGCATGGCCTTGCCAACAGCTACCTACGCGTCCGCGCGCTTCCCCTCACCGACGAAGTCGAGAGTTTCATCGCCGCGCACGACCGGGTTTATGTGATTGAGCAAAATCGCGACGGCCAGATGCTCGACATTTTGCGCATGGAATTTTTCACGCATTCGCAAAAATTGAAAAGCGTTCGTCATTATGACGGCATGCCGATCACCGCGCCCCACATCGCGAATCCAATTCTTACTATGGAAGGTATTCGCACAGGATCTCTGGAAGGAGCTCTGAAATGAGTACGACGCCCGCGACAGCCAATCGTATCGGTCTCGCCCGTACGGAATACGTCGGTGGAAAATCCACGCTCTGCACCGGCTGCGGACATGACAGCATCTCAAACCATATCATTTCGGCGTTTTTCCAAAGTGGCATCAATCCCTACGATGTCGCCAAAATGTCCGGCATCGGCTGCTCGTCGAAAACGCCTGGGTATTGGCTCTCGCGCGCGTCGGGCCTGAATTCCATTCACGGGCGCATGGCTCCTTGTGCGACGGGCGCAAAGGCTGCCAATCGCAACCTGATCATGATCGGCGTTTCTGGTGACGGCGACACGGCGAGCATCGGTCTCGGAGGATTCGCCCATCTCGTGCGCCGTAATCTGCCGATCGCCTATGTTGTCGCCAACAACGGCGTTTACGGTCTCACCAAAGGTCAATTTTCCGCGACGGCCGACCTAGGCGCTAAACAAAAATCCGGTACGGTCAATCCGTTCTCCACGATCGATCTTTGCTCCATGGCGATCGATCTCGGATGCACGTTCGTCGCCCGCTCGTTCTCAGGCGACGCGAAACAATTGGTGCCACTGCTCATGGCCGCGCTCAAACACAACGGAACGGCGTTCATCGATGTCATCTCGCCGTGTATCACGTTTGCCAATCATGAAGGCTCGCGAAAGAGCTTCGCAGAAGTGAAAGAGCACAGCGTGATATTACAGGAACTCGGCTTCGTTCATGGCTTCGAAGAAAAAACTGTCGACTACGCCGAAGGCACCACCGAGACCGTTGCCATGGAAGACGGCTCGCTTCTCACCTTGCGCAAGCTGGACTCGCGGCAACACGACATCCACGACGGAACAGGCGCGATTTCGATGTTGCGCCAATCGCGTGAAAAAGGCGAAATTTTAACCGGGCTCTTCTATGTCGACACGAATCACGCACGGCAGACGCTCATGGAGACGTTAAATCTGACGGAGCGGCCGCTCGCCCAGCTGTCGGAAAAAGAAGCTCGCCCCCCACGCGAAGCTCTGGCGAAGATCCTGAATGGGTACCGTTAATGGCTGCGCGCTCTCGTAGGAGCGCCTACGCGAGGTTTGCGTGGCGCCAGAGGCGATTGTGATCTCGCCAACACCGAATCTACACACTTCCTCATTTTGACTCCTCCAGCCTCAATCGGGGACTTTACGTCCTCGCACCGCGTGTGTCGCGCGGTCACGAACGATGGGGAGTTCTTCATGCCACGTTCCGCATATGCCGTTGCGTTTTCCATGGTGGTGATCGTCGCGCTGATTTCAGTTCCATTTGCAATCGCCGAGGATCGGCCCGAACTCTTTATACCTGACAATGCCCACAGTCCGCTCATGGAACCAGGGCCGGAAACATCCCGCGATGCCGGCCCGAATGAGTTCGAGAATCGGTACAATGAAGGCTCCCTTCTCCTCGACATTCCCGCGAAGTCTGCCGCTGAGTTGACGAAACTGAATGAAGAAACGCGCGCCCTGGAAGACTCCGCACGCCGCGAACTGCTGGCCTCCCGGCCCGAACTAGTCTCGGCTCTCCTCCGTCTGCGCACGGCCGGAGACGTTCCATTTTCAATTCAAAGCTCCCGTGGAGAAAACTTGCAACGCGCTCTGATGGGACGAAATGCGGCGATCCGCGAATTGGTCTTCGCCCGACAAACCTTTGCAAGCGCCAATCACCAACTCGCGCTCTTCGCTGCTCTCACCGCGCGCGTACCGGACGCGACCGATCTCGCCGCGGTCGATACTTCACGCCTCGGACCGCACGAACTCATGCTCCTCAACGACATCCTGATCGCGCGCCTCGAAGCCCAACACGGCACCGATGCCAGCGATCGTGGCCCAAGGGAATTTGGCGACTGCGAGGCGGAAGAAGGGGCCGGCTCGGTCGGTGCAGGAGACAACGGCGACCAAACCGGGCGCCGCTGCGAACCTCAACCCGCAGGATTGCTCCAAGGCGGAGACTGGGCGCTCAAAAAATATAATACCTGCGTTCGCAACCAAGGCGAACGCGCGGTCTCCGTCGCCTTCGCCCTGACCGCGGCCGTAGAATCCCGTGTGGCCGTAGCGGAACGCCGCCTGGCCAATCTCTCAGAACAGCACCTCATCAGTCAGATGAAGCTTCTCTGGTCTCGCACACCAGAAGAGTTCAGCGAAGGCTATGCGCCCACTCTCTCTTCGGGCCGAGAGCGCGCCTTCGGGTACCGATTTCATTTTGAAGATGTTTGGTCCTACAATCCGAGCTACGGTCGCACATCTTCACGCAACGCCGGCGCAACTGCACGACTCCAATTCAACAACAGCTGTGGAAAATACACCGGCCGACACTGCTCGGATTCCGCTCACCAGTCTCGACTCCTCTGCACACGCGTCGATGAGTGGCGCTTCTGTGGTTACGATGCGCCCATGCCGGCCGTCACGCCGATCGCGATCGAACACCTCTCAGTCATCTACGACGTGACTCAACCAGAATCCGGCCTTCGGCGCGCACGGCAATTGCTCCGCGCAAAAGTTCCCCTGGTCCTGACAGCTGGAATCCCCACATCGTTTCGACAACAAGGCAATCAAGGCTATATCCGCGCCTCCTCCCGAGCGGCCGAAAGCTGGGATGGCGTACACTCCCTCCTGGTGACAGGCTGGGTGCCCAACACCCGACTTCCCGCCGGCGCGCCTCCTGCGATCGGTGCGGGATATTTTGTCGCGAAGAACTCCTGGGGTACATGTGCCGGTGATGCCGGCTATCTCTACCTGGATGAAGCTTGGGTGCGCGCGCACGCGCTAAATCTCACCGCCGTGTTTTAGGGCACTGCTCATCGATATCCGGCGCAAGTCTCGCCACGCCATATGGCGGAGAGGGAGGTCACTTCGACGCCAATCTGCTGCTCTGTCGTGAAATAAATACATCTCCAAACCATCGAAAACTGACAGGTTTTCACCTCACCTGGGCATGACATTTGCGAGGTCCTCAGCTATAGAAAGCTCGGGCTCTGGCATTGGACAAGGGTTTCGACCGTTGCCCCCAAAGACAAGTGAGGAATTCAATCGTGCGCATCACTTCTATCGCGCTCAGCTCCTGGCTGGCGGCCATGCTATTACTCGCGGCTGCGCACAGCGGAGCGGCGACGCATACGCACGCACAACCAGAGTCGCCGCCTCCGGCAATTGAAGCTCCACAAGACTCAGGTTGGGGCGACGGCTCAGATGATGTCTCATCGGACGGATCCATTTCCTCCTCCCGCACATGTTCGGTCCGCCCGCCCGAGCAAGCACGTATTCTCAAGCAACCGCCTCGTGAAAATCCGTGTCGCGCGCGCGGAACATCCGTTGTCGTTTTCACGTGGTTCCACAGCTTGTATCTCTGCCAAAACAATCAAGTCGTCGGAGACTTCGATATCGCCCTCGGACGAGGTGGCATCTATAAACGTCGTGAAGGCGATCGCAAGACACCGATCGGTACCTATCCACTCCTTGAGCCCTATCCTTCCAGAGAATTCGGAACCTTTATTCCGGTCGGCTACCCGACCGTCGCTGAACGACGTGCCGGCTACACTGGAAGTGATATCGGTATTCACGGCCCCGCGCGACGCTTTCGCTGTGCCGGGTTTATGAACACGAGCTTTGACTGGACTCGTGGTTGCGTTGCCGTCGCGAGCGACGAACAAATCGAAACGATCGCCGCGTTTGTGCGCGCAAACCCACCTCTCAAAATCCATATTCTGGATGACGAGCCGGAACAGGCTCCAGGTGAACCTGAGCCATTCCCACCAGAGGACCGCCGTCCACAGCCGACCGGCGACACATCCGTGCAGACGCGCGCACTCGGACAACGTCTTTCAAAAACCATCTCTACCTATCATCACATTTCCCTCGGTCGACGCCCACATTTTCAGAAGGATGACTTATGAATGCCCGTCGCACGCTCGCTTCCGCTCGCCTGATCGTCTTGATCGGACTCGTGGCCGTGACCTCCATGTCTTGCTCTCAGCCAGACTCAGGCTCCTCGGCTCCTCATACCGGTGATCTCTCAATCGAAGCCCAAGTCGCACCGGAAGGCACACGCCCCCTCGCTCCCGAGACGGCGCCATCTGCGACAGCTCCTGGCACAAGCCGACGCACGACTGCTCCCACGCGGCCGTCACCGAGCCGAGCCACGACGCCGACAGGAACCACACTGTATATTTATTCCGAGCGGGTCCGCGCGCGCTCCAGCGCCGAAATCACGGAAGGAAACATCTCGGGCGTTCTCGAGATCAACGACCGCGTCACGATCGTCGACTCAAAGCAGATCGGCCCAGAAAAATTCGTGCAAGTGCAAGTCATCCAAAGCGGTAGCCTTCCCGCTGGCACGATCGTATTCGTCAGCGCCAAGTACCTCAGTACGCAACAGCGGACGCTGACGAATGACGAAAAAGCCAACCTCCGTTATTTTATCGTCCAGAACATCGCCACCGAACGCATCCGTGTGTATGAACGATGCGAAGACGGCGCCGAGTGCCTCAACAAACTCGTTTTCGAAGCCGAGATGGTCGCGGGCGAAGATGACGACGGAACGCGCACCAACGTCGGACATTACAAGATCCAGCGCTGGGAAAAATTTTATGAAGACGGCGCACGCAAATACCCGGCATGGTATCGCCCCCACTACCCCGCGGTCCCTGGTCCAGGCTCGCGTACCGCTTGGCTGAGCAAAGACGTCATGCCTGATGGCAAAGGCGACATGCGAGGCGCATTCGGCTGGTATACGGCGATCGTAGGGCCGAACGCGAACGCGCAGTGGACGCATGGAACCGTCGGTTGGGGCGAAGATGGCGATGACTTTATCACGTTCCGCCGCGAGTTCGCCGGTTGGATCGTCAATCTGTTCACGGCCATCCGCAGCCATGGCTGCTCGCGTGTCGACAACGAAGCGATTTCTTACTTGCGCCACTTGGTGCCTAAGGGCAGCACGATGGTGAAAATCTACGCTCGCGAGGGCCTGCGCGACGTGGAGAGAAAATCCTATTCGCAGGACAAGCCGTCCTGGAACTATATCCTGACCAAGACCGGATACGGAAAAGACATGGGACAAACCGCCGACGCGGCCAGCGTTCTGGCTTCTGGAACTCCTGAATCAGAGTATCTGGATCGCGGCCGGTACAAAATCGATCAGTACCCGGATATCGCCAGTGGCAATGTTTATGATCTTTCGGATCGCCAGTTCTCGGGCGTGTTCGTCATCGATGAAGGCACTGTCGTCGATTACCGTCATCCGTCGGATTTAAATCGCGGCGGCTTCTCAGATCAAATGCTGCCCTCATATATGATCTCGACCGACTCTGCCGTGCATACGAAGCCCGCGGCCGAGACTCGTCCGTCGGATCCTTTCGACGGCGGTACATACACGCCCTGACCAATTGTCTTGAATTCTCGTCCACACAAAACAACAGAGCCGCGGTAATGAACCGCGGCTCTCTGTGACCACGAATCCGATCGCGACAGAGATCGCCCCTCAAAAATTCAAAGCTCCAAGCCCAGTGTCTTCGTCGTGCAGTGACTGAGGAATTCGCTACGCGTTTCAACAAGCCTTTTAAAGTCTCCGCGTAAATCTGAGGTGATCGTCGTACTGTGCGAGTCCTGAACGCCGCGGGAAATGACGCAGTAGTGACGTGCGTTGATGTGCACGGCGACGTTCTCGGTTTCCAGCACATGTGTCAAACAATCCGCGATCTGCTTGGTCAATCGCTCCTGAACCTGCGGTCGGCGCGAGAAGAAATCCGCAATGCGATTGATCTTGGATAAACCGATGACTTTCTTATTCGGGATATAAGCGATCGTCGCCTTGCCATCGATCGTGACAAAATGGTGTTCGCACGTCGAAAGCACGGTCACATCACGCACGACGATCATCTGATCGTACTTCATGTCGTTTTCAATCACGGTGATCTTCGGAAAGTGCTCCGGATTGAGGCCTTTGAAAACCTCATGCACATACATCCGCGCGATCCGCGTCGGGCTTTCCTTGAGACTATCGTTTTCCAAATCCAGTCCGAGTGTGGTCAGGATCTCTTTGAAATGCCCCGCGATGATATCGACTTTCTGCTGATCGCTCAAACCGTTGTGCACAGTTGGCGTCGGAGTCACGTGGTCTAAAATCGCTTGTGTCGCGAGACGAATCTCTTTGGTCACGGGGGCACATCTCCTTTATCGGGAACGAAATCGAAGGGACGTTATAACAACACTCTCCAGTAAAAGCCAGCCAGTGGTCCTGTCGAGGATGCGGACGAAAATCGCGGATTTGCCTCCGGCCAAAGGCTAAGATCGCCTTGAAGCCCAGGACTTTCAGACAGTTCGAAATCTCCCTCGCTCCATCGCTCAGTCCTTGGTCCAGAGACTTTTCACATCATCAAAGCCGGTTTGCGAGCAAGTTCGACGCTTCCCCTCGACTCTCCTCGCGTTCGCGGCGCATCTTGTTTTCAGAATTCCGTCAGGTCTTTCGACACACTCAAAAGTTGATCGCTTCGCGAAACTCTCACCATTTGTTTCAGAACAAGAATCATGAAGTCTCGCCACCGCTTGCCGCACTTGGACAAAGCCGATCACCATCTTTTGGCTTGGCTCCTGGATTGCCATTGCAGAAGGGCGTGGGGGACTTATGACTGTGTTTCGCAATTCAAAATCCAAAACACGCGGCTTTGGTCTTGTTCTTGCCGGCATCATCGTCGGCTTGATGAGCACCGCTTGCTCACCGAAGCAGTTTAAATACATCGGCAGCGAAGACCAAAAGCCGGTCAAAACGGAAACTCCCACTGATCCAAATCCGGAACCTGCTCCGGAGCCGAACCCGACTCCGGGACCTTCACCTGAGCCAACTCCCGCGCCGACTCCTGAACCGACGCCGGAACCGACTCCTATGCCCACACCCCATCCGACGCCAGAGCCGACTCCGGCACCAACTCCGGAACCGACGCCAGCTCCGACTCCAGTACCGACGCCTGAACCAACTCCTATCCCGACTCCGACTCCTGTCCCAAGCGTGACAGAAACGTTCGTCCAAAAAGAATCCGATTACAAAGTCGACATCCTCGTCGTGACCGACAATAGCGGCTCGATGGATCGCGACCAACGCAAACTCGGCGTGAAATTTCAAAGCTTCATCAGCGCGCTCAAAAATATCGACTGGCAAATCGGCATCACGACCACAGATACGAGTGACGGCCCGTTCGGAATCAAAGGCTCATTACTGAATCTTGCGAGCACGAACCAGTACATCCTGACGCCGCACGCGCCGGACGCAACCATGCTGTTCCAGAAAACGGTCGCGCGCCCCGAAACCGACGGCTGCCTCAATCGGACCAGTGGCCCGCCCTGCGGCTCCGGCAATGAAGAGCCTCTGCGCGCGACTCTGATGGCTCTCGACAAACGTCATCATGACAACGCGGGTTTCTTTCGTGACATGGTCGACACGGTCGTTCTGGTCTTAAGCGACGAAGATGAGCTGAGTAACGGACCCGCCGCCGCTACCAAACCGCAGCAAGTCGTGGATCATTTCAAGCGAGAGTTCGGTGACACGAAAAAACTGAGCGCCTACGGCATCATCATTCAGCCTGGCGATCAAAAATGCCTGGCAGATCAGAATGCTGATCTCACCAATCCGACGCACTCATCCTACTACGGGACACATGTCGCCGAGCTGGCGCGTCTGACTGGCGGATCGACGATGAGTATTTGCGAAAGCGACTATGGCCGCAGCTTGAGCAAGATCTCCGAGAAAGTACGCGAGGGACTCAGCGCGTTCGAGCTACGCGAGACGCCTGTCCCCGGTAGCGTCGAGGTCCACCTGAGCCCTTCGTCCCCGATTCCGTTCCGCGTGGAAGGAAGACGGATCATCTTTGAGCGTGCGCCAGAGACCGGCACCCGCATCGACATCACTTATATTCCCAAAAAATAAAACGGCGACTTAGCTGAAGCCACCGTTTTAGACTCCGTTGACCGCGGTATCCCCCGCGGTCTTTTTTTCTTTACATCAAGAACTGAAACGCTTCGACGGGATAGCGGATCGCGTCCATCAACGACTTCTGCTTTTCACTGGCATCGCCCATGACATCGACGGAATTCCCGAGAGAATCAACCGTGACGTTTTCATTCAAAATGCGACGGCCCGCTTTTTCCAGACGCGAATAAAAATTCTGCTTCAGATCCGCCATCAGCTCCGGACTGCCAGAGCAAATAATTCCCATTTCAGCATTGTAGAAACTCGACCGATTGTCGATGTTGTAGGTCCCGACGAAAAAAGCGCGATCGCCGAAGATCTGTGTCTTCGAATGCGTGCCCCAACGCGCTTTGTTCACGTTCTCGTCGATGGTCGGATAGCCGGGTTCAGATTTGGAGCCGTGCACGAAAGCCTTGACTCCGTTTTCGACCAAACCAAAGACCTCACGGTACCAAGCACTGGCGACATAAACAGCATCCGTAGAGCCCAAGCTATTGGTATGGACCGTGATCTTGACGTTGTTCTCCGTCAATCGACGCAACAAGTCTCCAGAGCGCGTGTTGAGCATGAAATAAGGTGAATCGACGATGAGTTCGTCCTCGCTCGTGAGCTTTTTAATCTGCTCTCCGATCGCGCGTTCGGTGAATCGGTGTGTTTCCTTATAGCCACCCGACTTACATATGCGGTCGTTCAAGCACCAACGCGCGAACACGGATTGGAGCGGGCGATCCGTCACGTACGTCGTCACGGGACACGAATGCGTTTTAGAAGTGTCATATAGCCCCGCACCGAGGTCGCGAATCTTGTTTTCGACATTGCGGTCATGATCCGTGTAGACCATGAATTCCGCTGCCTTGCGTACATTCTCATCGAACTTCAGATTTGCCTTATTCGTTCTTATCAACGGGCGCTTCGGCTCCTTCGGAATCTTATTCACATCCGCTTCCCAGAACGCATCGAAGCTGGCGCGCATGACTGGAACCACACTACCTTTGATCCAAATGTCGCGATCCAAGAAATTGTAACGATGATCGAGGTCGAAATATTTATCATCAATGTTCCGCCCGCCCGTGATCGCCTCGACATCGTCGATCACGAGTAACTTCCGGTGCGAACGATAGGACGAAATTGCGCCAGTCAACTTGGCATTGTAATAGCGGACTTCGAAGTTGGCGGGATCTCCGCCGCCGCGAGCGACCGCGTTTTTCGCCGCTGACACGTAAAAAGGATTGAACTGAAAGACCGTCGCCGAATAGTCGACAAGCAGACGAACCGTCACCCCCTGGATGGCTTTCTCGATCAGTTTCTGCGTCACGATCTTCGCCGACATTTCATAGGGTGTCTCGGTCGGAGCTGGATCCTTTTTGTTCGGGCTGTAGATGAAGTACTCCATTTCGATCGACTTCCGCGCCCGGTCCATCATTTCCAAACGCTTATAGAGCGCGGCCGATCCATGATGAATCATACGCATGTCATTGCGCTTACCCTCACTTTCACGATGAACGGCGGCGAGCGGCTCCGGCACTTCGGAAATCGGTGTTTTGTATTTATAAGGAGTGAAGATCTTCAGCGCGATGTGGTCGTAAGCCCTGCGAACCGCGGGCTCGTTTAAAAACGCGCCCCACGCCAGGGGAGCACTCAAGAGCGTTAAAACAAAGAGCTTTGCCTTCATGATCATCACCTCGTCGACAATGACAATTTCCGGCACCTGGCGGACTTTAAAACCGATTTAAACAGGTACTGGATCCCAATCGTCAATCGAGGGACCATGAAGCAATTGCAGGACCATGGCTTAATAAGCGGACGGACGACCCTATGACGCCCCTGGAACGAGAGGCCTAGGGGCCAATGAACGCAATTATAAGAACCAGAGCGCCGCCATGGCGACAAATGTGGGAACCAGGGCAGCAGCCAACAATTTGAGAGGGCTGATACCGTCCGGACCGAAATGGCTTTGAAGGACGGAAAACGCCACCGGATTAGGCGCATTGGCGATGACGGTGAGCCCCCCACCCGCGACCGCCCCCGCTACGAGCGCGTATTTAAACCCATCACTGACCCCTTCCACTTGAGCGCCCAGATAGGTCAGGGCTGCGTTGTCAGTAATGGCCGTGAGCGCGGCGGCCCCCAAGAAAAGTACACCATCGTCCATAGAACGAATCAGTGGCTCCAGCCACCATTTCTGCAACCCTCCCAGAACGACAAGGCCTCCAAGAAAAAAGGCGACCAAGAGGCTCTCGCGCAGCTTCAAAGGGTCCTGGTACTCACTGGTGATCGCGGCGACTCCGAGAAAAAAGAGCACGAGCCCGGCGAAGATCACCATATGATGAGCATTCATTACGATCATAGCCAAAAACAGAAGATGCAATCCCGTCAACCACACCGGCGAGCGCATCTTCTCAAGCGCCGGCAGGCGGAAATCCGCGCGCATGAGCTCCGACCACGCCACCAAGGTCGCCAACACCGCGTTCACGACAACGGCAATGACTGCCTTCCAACCAAACGTGGACATCATGAACCCTAGGCCCCACTCCCATTTGCCCGCGACCATGAGAACCGGAGGTGCCGCGAAGTGAGTGAGAACTCCACCGATGGAGACGTTGACGAGCAACACCGCGATCGTCATGTATTGCACGATGGGTTTCATTTCTCGGGAAAAATAGAGATCGCGCAGGACAAACGCGGTCACGGTCATTGCGGCGGGCTCAGTGATGAAGCTTCCGAGCAAAGGACCGATCACGAGCGTACTCAAGTAGGTCGCGGCTTCGGTCTTGAGCGGAATCATGCGGGCCACCATCCGAATGATCCAGCGAGTGAGATCGACGACCGGTCGTGTGGCGGCAACGGTCATGATCGCGAAGACGAATGCCGGCTCCGTGAAATTCAAGCTTTCAGCATACGCGACCGCATCCCCGGCTCCAATGACAGCGGCGATCAACGCGATCAGCACACCGGCCCAAAGACCAAAGACGACCTCCACTTCACCGAGCAAGTGAAAGAAGTTTTCCCCGATCGAGCCTTCCGGATAGCGATGTGCCAAATGCTGAAAGCGGCTGATGAGAAAGGTATGCAAAACCGCGATCGCGAACAAAACCGTGGCCAAAATTTCCATCGAAGTCGGATTCATGCCTTCGATTAATTCATTTTCAAACCCATGAGTCCACAAAATCCGATGAATTTCATCCACTTGCGACGCAGCAAATCGCTTGCTCGAATCAACCGCAGACTGCTATGAAGTGCATATGGCCCCGTAGCTCAGCTGGATAGAGCAACTGCCTTCTAAGCAGTAGGTCCCTCGTTCGAGTCGAGGCGGGGTCACCAATTTGTATTTTTTACACGGTTCGGACCCACAGCTTAGGTCACATTGCATCTGCCCGAAAACACTCGTCTTTTAGACAGTATCTTTATCAATCTAGCATTCCGATATGTACGCCACAGGCATACAATTGTATGCTATAAATATACATATGAAATTACTAGCTCAGATCCTATCAAGCCAAGTTCGTGCCGAAATTTTTCGTCTACTTTTTAGCGGCAATAAAATTTCGATTCATCTTCGTGATCTTCAACGCCAGTCCGGTTTGTCGATCGGAACTATTCAAAAAGAAATCGCTCACCTTAAAAAATTGGATCTGGTGACTTCAGAGCGTGATGGAAATCGCCTTTATTACACTGCCAATGCAGATCATCCGCTTTATAAAGAAATCTGCAGCCTCATCGAAAAAACATCTGGAATCGCTGAACGACTTAAAGAAACCTTGGGCTCAATAAAGGGAATCGAGTGTGCATTTATTTTTGGATCTTACGCGAAGGGCGAAGAAAAATCCCACAGCGATATCGATCTGATTATTATCGGGAATGTTGGACTTCGCACACTTTCAACAGCATTTAAAAATCTAACTGAGCAAACTCAACGCGAAATTAATCCGCACGTCTATTCAGCGAAATCGTGGAAAGAAAAATTGAAGAAGAAAGACCACTTTATCAAAAGCGTGCTTGCAGAAAAAAAAGTCTTTCTAATCGGAGATGAAAATGTCATTAGCTGAATGGGCTAAAAATGGATGGCTACGTCCACATAAGCCAACGAAAGAAGAAATCAGCAATCTCTTAGAAATTGTTGAACGCGATCTGAAAGATACTTCCGCAAAAGGACTTTCTGAGGATTGGAAGTTTGGCATCGCGTACAATGCCGCACTCAAGCTTTGCACGATCTTGCTCCATAGCTCAGGCTATCGGCCCGAAAAAAATTTGGCTCACTACCGAACTCTCCAATCTTTGCCACTAATTTTAGGTGATAAACATAAATCCAATGCTGACTATCTGGATACTTGTCGCAAAAAGCGCAACGAAACTGAATACGACTTTGCAGGCAATATCAGTGAGGAAGAAGTTCAAGAACTTTTAGATTTTTGCCAAGAATTAAAAGTCGAAGCGGTAGCTTGGCTTAAGAAAAATCAAAAGGGCTTGGTAAAATGATATGCTTTTGAAGCAACTTCTCACGCAGTCGCGAAAATTTGCCGCCGAGTACGAGGAAGCTTTATCAAATCATCTGCCAATGACTTTGTTTGCGCTGGCCCAGGTTTTTGCGGATTATCCAAGCGGCTCTAAGCCGGTCAAGCCACCAAACTTCGGGAGTGCGTCCTGTTGATCCAACCACAACGTGCGATCATAATTCCGCGCCCATTTAGCCAGGTTGCGATGGAATTTCGGGACTGGCCCGCTTTCCATCGCCCTTTGATCTCAAGGACCACAGGATACTCTTTCGGATGCGTTTGAAGCTGGCCATCAAGGTACAAATATCCACACGGCGGTTTCGTTCCACGCTTGCCTCGAATTCCTAAAACCAACTGACCCTTTTCATCGCGCATCGTTCGTAAGGGAATTCCAGCCCGAATCACGAGGTCTCGAATCTTGGATTTTCAAAGTGAGTTCGACGAAAAAAGCCGTCCACTTGCTATTTATCAATAGTTCTCATAAAATAAGAAGTCTCTGGGATAACCAGAGGATTATGAGAACATAAATAAACCCAATATTATCCGTAACTTCAAATACGTTTAAAGAGCTACTGCTCTTGAAGGGTTTATTTCATGCATTCAGCTATCACAGCTCATGGTGTGACTTTTGAGTTACCGAATGGGCGCACACTTTTTGAAAATTTAAATTTCACTCTCGACGTGAAGCTCACCGCTCTGGTTGGACCAAATGGCATCGGCAAAACAACCCTCGCGAAATTGATTTCAGGAGAGCTCTCGCCCTCAAGCGGCGTCATCCGCAAAGGAAAATCCGTTGCATTTTTCCACCAGAGGGAAAATCCGAAGGAGATTGCCGTTCAAGACTATCTTTCGAGTCGTTATGTTTGGTCTATTCTTGGCGCGAAGTTACTTGAAGATATTGACCAGACCCTACTTTGCAGTCACCTAAGTGGGGGCCAGTGGATGCGCGTTAGGCTTGCAGCCGTAATGCACGAGCAGTTTCTCATTCTTGATGAGCCTTCCAACGACCTAGATCGGGATGCAAAGAAAATTCTTCTCAATTTTCTCCGAGAATACCAGCATGGAATTCTTCTCATCTCTCATGACAGAGAGTTCCTGAATATTTGCAACGACGTTTTAGAATTATCGAATCGGGGCATTGAAAAGTGCGGAAATGGTTTTGAGATCTATGAGCGGCAAAAGGCATGGGAAAGGGAGAATTCCCGAATAGATCTGGGTCGAGCAAAACGCGAAAGAGACAGAGCAAAAGCTGATCGAGTTTTGCAAGTTGAAAGACAAGGCAAGCGAAACCGCCAAGGAAAAGAAGCTGGCGTTAAAACCGGGATGTCGAAAATTCTCATTGGCGCAAGAAAAAGACATGCACAAACAACGACTGGAAAAATTGACTCTTCTACAATGGAGCGAGCTAACGACAGAGTTAAAGCAGCTGCTGAAGCGTTCAATGAAATTAAAATTGATCCGGTAATGTACACTGACCTAATGGCATCGGAAATTCCAAAGCAAAAATTAGTGGCCGAGGCACAAGACTTCAATGTGCAATTTGGTGACAAATGGCTCTACAAAAATGATCTCAACTTTTCGTGGCGAGGAAGTATCCGACTTGCGATTAAGGGTGCCAATGGCTCTGGGAAAAGTACGCTTGTTAAGGCATTGCTGGGCGAGTGTTTCAAAACCAAGGGCAAACTTAAATCTGGGAAACAGCCAGTCCTTTATCTTGATCAAAGATGCGCCATTCTCGATGATTCGAAAAGCGTTTTTGAAAACGCAAGAAATGTCACCGCTATGAGTGAGCGTGACGTCAGAAATAATCTCGCAAAACTTCTCTTTTTTGGCGACAGCGTTTTTCAAGAAGTCCGCTCGTTAAGTGGGGGTGAACGATTAAGAGCTGCTTTGGCTCGCGGGCTTCTTTCAAAGAAAAAGCCAGAGCTCATCATTTTCGACGAACCTACAAATAATCTCGATTTATTCAATATCCGCTTCCTTGAAGGGTTGATCGCTGATTATAAAGGGGCGGTCGTTATCATTTCGCACGACGAATTATTTTTGAATAAGTGTGGAGTTAATCAGATATTTTATGTTTGATTATTTGGAATGTGTGCGTATGACGGCGAAGGCGCCCGAGGATTTCGGTTCACTCCGCCCCTGATCTTCAAAAGCCCTTTCAACTTCTTCAATAGTCCGTTTTTTTGATTTCTCGCCTTTGTATCCCCATATGGATGGACGGCCATTGGATAAACGACTATGCCACTTATCATATCCTCTAGGATTTGCCCTGCAGTGCCCAGTTACTTTGGAGTGCGGAAACAAAGACGGCATCATGTCTATGGTAAGCGCCGCGATGATGGGAGCTGACCCAATGTTCGCCTTTTGGGCAAGACGCTGCTTCAGCTGTGCTCACCTCAAGTAGTAAAATTAAAGCCGTCAGTAGGAATTTCATGCGCCGAATCCCACCATAACAGCATCAAAATCACGGAGCATTTCGAGTAAATCGCCCCAGGCTGTTTGAAAATCCAGATCCGTCGTTTCGAGCTGAACACTTTTCCATGAGTGCTCGATCTGCCGCACACTGAGTCCCTTGGCCATTTCGTGAAAAGACAGAGGGATCGGCGTCTCTCGCGTCGCAAACGTAGCTTCGACAGCCTTTTTTAACTCCGCATGATTCGCACATCGCCCGAAGAGCAGCACGAGGTCGTAAACATCCTTCGCCCTCGAATTCGCATTCCCTCGTGCCACCAGAGTTTGCAGCTTCTCAGAAAAAATGTACTCGGGCGGATAGACCTTCCACGACACCGGCTTTTCACTCGGCAGGAGGGAGGGCGATTCAAGCGGTTTTAACTTCGCGGGGATCTTGTCACCGAACCCGACATCGAAATGAATCCGCGACAACTTTCCGATGCTCTTTTCCGCAGGCCGGCCGATTTGAAAGGCGGCATCGAAACGAACCGCGCCGTATTCCCCTTGGGCATCGAGCGATTCCACCTGAATATCGCCAAACCAAAGACCGTCGCCAAGATCCTTTTCTAGCGTCCTCGGCACGAGTTCAATCATGTCGTTCTTGTCGATACCCACGCCAAGCGCGTCGAGATCGCGCGTGAATCGCTCGCTTTCGAGCACCTTCATCAGAACGAAGCCGCCCTTGTAAACGAGATGCTTGTCGAGCGTCTTGTCCGCTGTGAGTCGCGCGACGATTCGCTCCAGAGCTAGCAGAATGCGCAACTCATTGACAGAGAATGTGTCGCCGGAATTCGCAAGCCGCGTCAGCTCCACGCGAATCTTGTTGGCGCGTACTTCGCGGCTCATAACAACACCTGGATGATCGGCGCGATTTTGTGACCGACCCCGAGTCGTTCCGCGATATCCACGATCTTGCTCAAAGTCGTCTTTTTATCTTTGAGGGCGCGTTTGAGCGCATCCACTCCGAGATTCCCGAACTTATGCTGATACGACAGACAATCCACGATGGTTCTTTCCACGCTCGTAATCTTGTACCCGTCAGCGGACTCTATTCCGATGTTCCAGCGAGGATTTCTGGTCCGAAACAGACGCACGTCTTTGAGGCTTGATTTTCTTCCAGCGCCGACCATGAGCCAGACCTGTTTGGGGATTTCATCGGTCAGATTGTAGTGGGCCAGGGCCGAGAGAGTGCAAACGGACGATGGACCCCGTATTCGCTTGGTCGCCGCACGGAACTGGTTTTCGTCGCCGATGTCGGCGCTCGCAAGCTGATAGATCCCGCGTCCCAGCCGCACGATTTCACCATCCGCCAAAAGACGTTCGAGTTCGTTCCTGGAAAGTCCCCGACCCTCAAGCTCCTTTGCTGTCACTGGTCCAGCTCCAATACGAGACAAAGTTGATTTTGTGTCCATTAGAAATATGTTACCACAAAATCGAATTTGTGCCGTTTTTTTATGAACCCATATATCTATACTTGCGCTGGTGGATGAGGAAGCGGACCTGCCCGTCCTCCACAAGATTGGGGTTGTCCTTATATTGATGGACATCCAGATGCCGGAAGTCGACGAGGTCGGAGCGACGAGGCTCATCAGGGCTGCGGGACAAGCGCATCCTTACCCGGGTCAACTGGTCGATTCTCTGGCTGAACTTCGAAACTTTCAGAACGCTAGCCCAGATCGAAGAACATCTGCTGGAAGTCTCTCGGCGCCACCAGCCTAAACTCATTTTGATTGCTTTAGAAAAGTTCAGGAGGCAATGAAGTCGACTTTCTTGTAATCGACAAAAGTACACACTTACGCCTGCCGATTGAGGTCAAGTGGCAAACTCAGATTTCTGATTGGGATTTTCAAGTTCTAGAACGAGCTTTTTCGAAAGGTTTCATCGTCACAAAAGGCGCCACAAAAAGTCGACAAAAGTCGAAGGCTTTTGACCTCGAGCAGTTTCTGCTTTTCGAGGATTTAGCGTCAGATAAGTGAGAGTCCCGACGGTTCCTGGGTTCTGTCTCAAGATTTGATCGCTCGATAGCGCCCTTACCGCTCCGATGACTTGCGACCAAGAACTAGGAGTTGAGTGAGGGCCGTCTTCCAAATGGTTTTGCCTTCCAAAAGCGAGCCCACCTCTTCGATCGCGGAAGCGACTTCGGTTCGCCGCAAAGGTCGCTCAAACAAGGGCGGGAATTGCCCTGTCACTTCCAGAAGTCTTCGGAACGACCAGTACACCCAGGTCGGCGTCGGAAAGGACATCATCACCAGACCACCAGGACGGGCAAAATCAAAATGGGAATGAATGCAGGCGCGCGTATCGGCGACATCAAAATGCTCGATCAAACCGGCGCTGAACACCAAGTCTGCCTGAACGCCCAGCGGATTCGCGGCTCCCGAAAGGAGATCCACATCGTGAAGATGAACGCGTTCTTGATTCTTTTGCCGCGAAAGCTCAAGACCGAACTTGTTGTTGTCGACGATATGGTATTCCGCAATCTTCAGACAGCGCTCAAATCGTTCATAGAAGCAACTGTTCGCCCCTCCTAGTTCCGCGATCACCAGAGGCCGATCCGCTCCGATATGCTCGTTGATCACCGCCATGTAATGGTCGAACAGAGTTCGCACAATGAACTGTGGAACTTCGTATTTCTTGCTTTGGTAATACTGATTCCAGTCACTGACTTCCATCATCCTTCTCTCAATCTCATCTTGACGAAATGACTCTCAAAACTTGCGTCGCCAACTCGCTCGTCGACACTTGGCCGTCCAATCTTAGTTGTGCGCAAGGCAGCTTGGCCATCCACTCCTCATGTCGCTTCATATTTCGTCCAACCGTAATACCACGAATCCAGCGAACCTGATAACACCCAGCTGTCGACACCTTCCATATCCTGGAGCATCAAGCGCTGACGTTCGGGGATCGGATAGGAATCCGTAAACGGTGGATTCGTTTTTTTCCAGTAGTAGTCATCTGAATCAAAATGATGGACCTGGAGTTTCTCGCTGAGAAATCGACCCAACGTCGATGTACCTGATCCTGACGCACCAAAGATATGAATTCTCAACGGTTGCTCCATTTTCATACCACGCCGAATCGCAATGCGAATAGTCAATCCATCAAGGAGACACATAAGTCAGTCAATCGGATTCATTCAGCTGTCATTCAGTTGACATTCGGTTGACACAAGTGGGGATCGGTCTGGGTAGAATAATGAGCAACGCGGGGTTGTCATGCGGCGCTATCTTTTATATGTCTCGACGATCGTCCTGGCGGTGATTACCGTCGCCTATCTCGCCATCGGACTGGGTGAGCGGCGTCCGCTTTATCCACGCATTTTTCCTTTTGAAAACGCGAGACGTGCTCAAGACTTCCTCGATTCGCTGCAGGAAGCGCACATTCCCGTCACTGAGATCAACCTCAGTGCTCTCTATAGCGAAAACGGACAATTTCAAATTCTACACCCTCTTCTCTGGATGAATGACCTGCACCAGAAAACTCAAATTGCGGCATGCTCCAAAATGGAGTCGGCCGTATTGAAATCCGCGCGACCCACCTTCGCGTGCGAAGACAAGCCATCCATCTTGAACGAGGCGAATGCCGCTCAGGCAACGAAACAGCATTTGTATGAACGAATTTTGAACAACGAAAGCAGGCCGACAGATGAGTTCATTCGCACGCCCCCTTTCATCGCTCCCGACGGAAACAGTTACGCTTATCTCCTTACGACGAATGGCGTCGCCCCCTTTCACTCCTCCGAATGGATTCGAAGCCACCTTTCCTTTTTTAAGACCACGGAGCTAAAAGAAATTCTCCTATCCCACCGCATTGAAAATCGAGCGTTCCGAACGCTGTCCCAACTCTCTGAACTGGAAGTCAATGCCTTGGTCGAAGGACTCCCTCTCGTCATCACCCCCCACACACTATTGTTGAAAAACCAAGATCGCCTCGGCTTCTCTCCCCTCAGTTATCGAGTTTACTCGATTCAAGATGTCAAATCCCGACTCGACGAAAAAGCCGACGACTTCAATTCGGATCAAACCTATGATCTTATTCCCTTCACCACGTCCACATTTTGCTTGGAGAGAATCGGAAATGGCTGCTGGACTTACGGCGCAAACACAGCCATGTCCTACCTCAATCGATACGCCGCTGCAGTGCTGGTTCTCATCACGAGCGGAATTCTAATTTTCACCACGATGTACCTGAAGCGTGCCCACGAAAGAAATCGAGATCGAGAAAGATATCGAATCGCTCTTCAAGTTCTAAGCCACGAGTTTCGAACACCCGTCAGCGTCATGATCTTGCTCTTGGACCAACTCACACGCGCTGTCTCGCGGGTGGATGAAGCGAAGCAAGACATTATCACGAGGTTTTCAGGAGAGGTCTACCGACTCCAACGAGTCATTGAAATGAGCAAAACGTACCTTCAGTCCTCTTCGCGCGCGACTCGCTTCAATTGGGTGAAGATTCCTTCCCTGAATGATTGGCTCATGGAGTTCTGTGAAGAATCGAATCTTCACCTCAAGTATGAGGTGCTC
>JAMPXM010000272.1 GCA_023701225.1 Pseudobdellovibrionaceae bacterium
ACGGACAACGACCACCACGAATCTGACGCCGCAGGAAATCCATGAGATTGGTTTGAAGGAAGTGGCACGTCTCCATCAGGAGATGGAAAAGGTCGCAAAAGAGTCGGGATTCAAGGGATCGCAGGCAGAGTTTCAAAAATATTTGCGAACCGACAAAAAATTCTTTCACTCGACCGCAGCGGACCTGATCCGCGAATATCGCGACATCGCCAAACGCGCTGATGCCGAGTTGCCAAAGCTCTTCGGCCGTTTGCCTCGTTTGCCCTACGGCATCGTTCCCGTTCCGGCTTATTCGGAAAAGTCGCAACCGACCGCCTACTATAATGGCGGCTCGCTCGAAGCTGGGCGTGCAGGTTTGTTTTTCGCCAACACCTACGATTTGAAATCACGTCCGCGTTGGGAAATGGAAGCGTTGACTTTGCATGAGGCCGTACCTGGCCATCACCTGCAAATCGCATTGGCGCAAGAAATGGAGAAAGGTCCGGAGTTCCGCAAGCACGCGGGCTATACGGCCTATTCTGAAGGGTGGGGTTTGTACGCGGAAAGCCTTGGCTACGAAATGGGCTTTTACAAAGATCCGTATCAGCGCTTTGGCCAGCTGACTTACGAGATGTGGCGCGCACTTCGCCTCGTGGTTGACACCGGCCTGCACCATTTGGGTTGGAGTCGCCAGCAGGCCATCGACTATATGCAAAAGTACCTGGCGAAGGCGGATCACGATATCGTCGTCGAAGTCGATCGCTACATCGTCTGGGCCGGCCAGGCGACGGCGTACAAAGTGGGTCAGCTCAAGATCCGCGAACTGCGGGAGAAGTCTCAGAGCGCGCTCGGCGATCAGTTCGACGTGCGCAAGTTCCACGATGTCATCTTGGGTAGCGGTGCGCTCCCGCTCGATGTTCTGGAGACCAAAGTCGACGCGTATATCGCGGTTGAAAAAGCGAAACTCAAACCGCGGTCCTGAGAAAGTGCCGTATCCACCTCTAGACGCGAGGAGGTTTGAAATGCCAGTTCCAGTACAGAACGCGCGATCGATGGCGCGCTGGAATGTATTCGCGGGTCTCGCGCTGGCCATGTCTCTCGTCGCGTGCGGAGGTTCCGGAGACTCAGGCGGTTCGATAGGCGTCGGAGGGCGTGGAGGAGCGGGCGGCGAGACTCTATTGGAGATCGAACCGTATCGTGAGCTGTGTTCTGGCGACTCAAGTGAGCTGTGTTATCTTGTCCGTCGCCAAGGTGTCGAAGGTTTGGAGCGGGTGCGTGGTGCGATCGAAGGATTTCGCCACGCCTGGGGCGTGCGCGCGAAGATCCGTGCCACCTCCGTCACTCTCGCTGATGGACGGTCCGGATGGCGTCAGGTCGAAGCGTTGGTACAGAGCCGAGCAACACCGCTGGAGGCGCATTTCGTGCGTCTTTCGGTCGCCGTGATGCGGGAGACCGAGCCCTGTATTTTTCTGGTCCGCTCCGAAGCCGCTCTTCATGTGCCGGACGGCGGCCTTTGCCGTTCGTTGCGTGTCTGGCTTCGCGAGGGACGTGAATTCATCGCGGAGCTGGAGTTCGATTTCAATCAGACGTACCCCATGCGCATTCTGACGATCTCGGCTGGCGATGGTCAACATTCCGACTTCGGCGTTTCACGCGGCCGTGAATAAGTTCACCTAGAAAAGAAAAGGAAAATTCAAGCGCTGGGCATCCGCTTGCGCCAAACTTTCTTCGTCAGTGAAGTGACCGCGTCGCGTGGTTCAAAACTCGAGCGTGGCGAAACGTCTACGAAAAATCCTGACGGAGGGGTGTGATGTCTCATTCCGAAGATCGACGTCAGCGTCCTGCTCGAGCCGGCGACGGGACGTTGCCAGATAAGAAGGACCGACCGGACGCGAATTGGTTTGGCAGTAGCAAGAGGCCGAGCGAAGAATTCATCAATGACCATCGCTCAGGAGATGACGAGCGCCCCTTACGCATTCCCAGCGTGAACGAAGTCACTGGTGAAATCACCAAAGAAAATTCTGGAAACCACCGAGCGTCGACGGCGAAAACCGCTGTTCCACCGTCGGTCAACTCACAGGCGAATGATGTCTTTCCGGCAGGGGGGCCCGAATCCCAATCCGACGGCTGAGTCCGGGCAGTCCCAAAAAAACGAGCCAGAATCGACTTAGGCTTTGATATCTTCGCGGCGTTTGATGACGCGTGAGATGAGGCCGAACTTGATGGCCTGTTCTGCCGTCATCCACTTGTCGCGATCGAGCGCTTTACGGACTTCTTCGGTCGATTGACCGGTTTCCGCGGTATAGAGCTCGATGATCTGATTCTTGGTTTCAATCAGATCGCGCGCGTGAATTTCGATGTCCGAAACCGTTCCGCCGACACCGGTGACCGACGGTTGATGGATCAAAAACTTCGCGTTCGGAAAGGCGAAGCGACGCTCGCGTGGCACGCACAGGGCGATGATCGACCCCATGCTGGCGGCCAAACCCGCGACGATCGTGTAAACGGGCGGTTTGATGAAGCGAGCCATGTCGAAGATTGCGAAACCGGAGTGAACTTCGCCACCTGGGCTATTGATAAACATGTAAATCGGCTTTTCGGAATCATGCCGTTCCAACGCCAAGAGCTTGGAGTTGACCGCGTGGGCGAGCTTGGAGTTGACAGGCGAGCTGATCAATACGACCCGCGCTTCAAATAGTTCCTTTTCTTCTTCTCGGCCGGTCATTTTTTCCAATTTTTCAGGCTTTTCGGTTTCGCTCATCGTCTTTGCTCCAGTCTTTGCTCCAGTCTGTTCTCCAGACTCTGTTCCGGAATCTTTCCGGGCTGTTACGGATCACGGTCGCCGTGTGGCAATTGAACTTGCTGAGTGCGACTTGCTTAGGATGACAAAGAGGGGCTCATGAGTCCACTGGACGGGAGTCGTTCCGTTATCTGATTTATGCGGGTCGTCAGAGGCCGTTTGAGGCCCGTGGGGACTCGACTGAACGAAGCTTTCAGGAGCCGAGCGTCGAGAAAGAGGTCGCCCAATGCGTCGAATCGGAGTAAGTAAAAGAGACCAGACGTTCGTGGAGACCCAGGACTGCCGTGGGATCGGAGTTCAAGGCATGACTTTGAGTCGCATGATTCAATTTGCGCTTCCGCTGCTGCTTCTTGCCTGCAGTGGAGCCCAAGAAATCCAATTACAGACTCTTGCGCCTGCGCAGCAAAAGACTCCGCAGGTGCAAAAGCCGGACGAAACAGGTGCTCCAACGCCATCGCCGCAGCAGCCCACTCCGGGCCACGAAGGCAGCGCGTCTCCGATCGAAAAGCCTATCGATCAGCCGACCGACCCACTGACCGACCAGCTGACCCTCCTGTGCGAGGAGGCGACCCATCCGAACCACTTCGCTCTCCTGCCGGCGCAGGCGACGGAACGTGACCGGCCCGCGACGATGTTGCTCACGGACGCGCGCACGGGACCGATCGATGTGCACACAGCGAACATCGTCGACGTTCGTTTTCCGCTGCCACTGAGCTACAACGACCGAGGCGAATTTGAAGTGTTGCTGAGTGCCCAGCGGTTCACCCTGGATATGACCCAGCCTCCCGTGCAGAGAATCTACATCGCTGCCTTGGACATTCTCGACCGCGCGGGCCGCGTGCGTGAAATGGGTCGTGTCGTCGAGCCGCTGCCTGCCGCGCGCAAGATAGCGGACCGCGCGGGGCTACGATTGCGTGGGTTCGGAGCCTCGCCGGATGGAGCGTGGCTTTTCCTGCCGGACCAGCAAGGCTACGTGATTCTCGAGCGCGCGACGCTGCGAAAAATCGCTTCGCTTCCTGTCTCGCCCACGACACATTTTGAACCCACATTGTTCGCCGATCGCGTCGTGACGTTTCTTCGTTTCGATACCGCAGATCAACGTCTCAAGATCCGGGCCTTTCGGCTCACGCGAACTTCGAGCGCGAACATGGACGTTCAGGAGATCACGGTTCCCGTACCGGCGGCAGGAGCTTCGCAGCTCGGGGCCGTGCATTGGGAGAAAACTCAAATCGCGTGGTTGGAAGCGCCGATCGGAAAACAAGGTGTCATCGCCCAGGGCGCTCGGGTGGCGCTTTGGGATGTGAGCGCGGGGAAGTCTCGTCCTGAAGCATACGCTATTCGCGGCGGATCCGTGCCTGCGCGACTCTTCGGGCGTCCCGCTCGCGTGGTGGTCGGAGGTCTTCCGCACGTGCTGATCGCGCGCGAAAGTCTTGTGCCTTCTCGCGCGTCCGGATCCACTGACGGTAGCGCGGAAAAAGACGTGGACCTCGGCAGAGGAGAATTGGTGCTTTTGGATTTGTCCACGTCTCCAACCGACAAGAGCGCTGGTGTCGTGTCGACGTTCCCGTATCCGGCTTCGGGCACGGCGATTCCGGCGGA
>JAMPXM010000273.1 GCA_023701225.1 Pseudobdellovibrionaceae bacterium
CGAGGCGAGGTGATTTGGATAGGTGGCGCCGAGTTGAGCGGCACATAGACCAATTGCTGCGGACCTGCCTGCGTAAGTTGGATGCGTACGACCGCCGCGGAGTCATCGGGCGCGAGATCGATCTCGATATAGCCACCCGGCACATTTTCGGCCGGGAAGCCGTTGAGCTTCGTGCAGCGTCCGTCGGGCGCGGCGGAATAGACGAGCACGCGTCCAGCGGCATGGCTTAAGGCAATGGCGCCTCCACTTTGTAGCGCAGCGAGAGAATCAGCGCCGGTTTCCCCCATCCACTCCCCTTCGTGATCACGACAGAGTTCGGTGGATGTGAGCGTCGCCAGATCGATCCGCATCCAGCGAGTGCGTGCGGACGCGGAGGATTTCTCAAAGCCGAGAAGCGCGGTTTTGGTTTGATTCCAGTTCAGGGAGTGAGGACGAAACTCGGTGAGCTCCATCTGCGAACCGGACGTGGTATTGAGAAGCCGCGGAGTCCAGGGAGCCGTAAATAGAGAATATTCCGTGCAGAGCGGAGGCGCCTGCGTAACTTTGCGTAAAACCAACCATTCCCCTTCACTCATCCAAGGCAGCACGTTGAGACCAAAATCCATCTGCTGGAGGGTGCGCAGGTGAACGCCGCGCGTGGTGAAAGAGCAAGTCTTCGATTCGATCTTAGAAAATATGGCCGGAAAAATATCGCTCGAGGGCAGCAGGAGTTCAAATTGTGCGCCTGCGAGCCCACCATATTTAGTATCGAGCGCCGCCCATTCCTGTCCTGGGCGCTGGGGTGTAATATCCTGTTGACCAGTTCCATCCCAATTCATCATTTCATAGCGTCTCGAGTAGTTGTATTGGGGATCGTTCGGATCTTTTGATTCCTGATAGGTCAAGAGCAGTCTATTGAGGCCCTTATGCTGTATGAGTCCATCGACACCACCGTTCACCGATGTCGAGCTCGGTATGAATTGAATGAAGAGCGGTGAAGACGAAAAAGGGTTTTCGGCGGCCCAGATCTGCCACGTGGAGGTGGAGGCTGGTGCAAAGATACCGATGAGACGATTTTGGAGAGGATTGATCAAAACTTGCAGAATATTCCAGGAAGCGGAGGAGATTTTCGTCGGCTCTCCACTGTCGATGGTCAGGCGGTAGAAATAGGGCGGAGATGTCCTAGATTCTTGAGCAACGAAGAGTGCGGTTTGGGAGTCTGTGGAAAAGTGCAATGTTTTCTCGAGCCGATCGCTGGAGGTATTTACCCCGCTTTTCAATTCAGGGAATGCGCGAAGTGAACCGTTTTTCCAGAAAAAAGTGGAACCAAAAGAAGGCAGTGCCTTCATCTCAGGCGTTCTCGGTTCAAGCGAGCCGCGGAACGCAATCGTGTTCCGGTCGGGACTGAGGAGGTATTCTCCAGCCAGTGCAACACCCGGCAGTGGCGCATCGGAGAGCTTGCGGATGGGCCATATATTGGGATCCAAAGCTCCGCCGAGCGCGCAACTGAGCGTGGTGGTTTTACCCGCACGCTGAAAATCGGCCAAGAACTCTCCCGCAGCCGGAGAGAATCGGTTGCGATCGATGAGTAAATCAAAATCATTGCCACGCAAGTGCACGCGCGCGGGTGTGACCAGGCGAGTGACCGGGGCATCAGGCGTGACGTTGACCAGCACAGATCCCGCGCCCTGGTCCTGGCCTGAATACATGCGCGCGACGGCTTGCTGGGCGGTGCGGTCGAAGTGGGAGACGATTTCAAAGAGAGAGCCAGAGCTCAAGTCTCGGCACCAAGCTTCGAGGAGATTGGCAGGGATCGCGGCAGGCGCGGAGTTTTTGCGCTCAAATGGAATCGCCTGGTAACTGACGACTTCGTTTTGCATGCGCGAGCGGGTGACGCGTTCGATCGGCAGAGGTCCATCGACGAGCCCGCATTTGAACTGCGAGTTTTCGCGGTAGTGGACGTCGGTTTCGGAATTGATGGTCAGTACGGCCGTGGGGGCCACTTGAGTTTCGCAGGAGAAGTCAGGCACGAAGCGGTAGTAAACTCCGTCGGGCTTGCCGTCGTAGCCGGTGCCGTTGCCGAATTCTGCGCCGAGATCGGCAAGAGGTTTTTCCGCACCCAGGGACTTGAAGCTCACCTGGAGGGGCGAGCAATTCTGGAAGACGACAACCAAGGACGCCATGACAAGTATCATGAAAATGAATGGCTTGATTTGAGTCAATTTGGTCTTCATCGTCGTCTGGTTATTGTATCGTCTCGTCAGTCACGATCCAAACCAACAATGTTTTATAGGACCAATGAGATGGTATTCGACGCTTTCCGTGCAAGCAGAGCATCTGCCGACTGACGCGCGTATTAAACTGAGACGGAGTGCCAGGCCCTGTTTCTGTATACGCTGCGTCCGGAAATAGGGCCTGGCACCTTCCCTACGCGCCTAGGTAGGATTCGATGACGCGGGGGTCGTCGAGTAGATCCTGGCCGGTGCCCGAGAGCGTGACTTTGCCGGTTTCGATCACGTAGGCGCGGTGTGAAATCTTGAGTGCCATTCGGGCGTTTTGTTCCACTAACAAAACAGTGGTGCCCTCGGCGTTGATCTTTTTCACGATTTCGAAAATTTGCGCCACGATGAGCGGGGCCAGGCCTAAACTTGGTTCATCGAGCATGAGTAGCTTTGGACGGCTCATCAGCGCTCGTGACATGGCGACCATTTGTTGTTCGCCTCCAGATAAGGTGCCTGCCTTTTGCTTGATGCGCTCCTTCAGTCGAGGGAAGAGTTGAAAGCAATGCTCGAGATCATGTGCGATCTGCTCAGCATCGGAGCGGGTGTAGGCGCCGAGTTCGAGGTTTTCCAGCACGGTGAGATTCGGGAAAACACCGCGGCCTTCCGGGCTGTGCGAAATGCCTTTTGCGACGATTTCGTGCGCTGGGCGACCGCTCAGCGACTCGCGCAAAAACTGAACAGTCCCGCTAAAAGGAAGCAGACCCGAAACCGCGCGCAATGTCGTTGTTTTGCCGGCACCGTTGGCTCCGATGAGAGAAACAATCTCGCCTTGCCTTACGGAAAACGACAAACCTTTCAGAGCCTGAATGGCGCCGTATTTCACATTCAGATCTTGAACTTCAAGGATCGTCTCGCTCATGCGTGTGCGTCCGTTCCCAAGTAGGCGGCGATGACTTTCGGATCGCGCTTGATTTGCTCCGGAGTGCCATTGGCGATCAGCACGCCATGATCGAGAACCAAGATCCGTTCGCAAATCCCCATGACCAGCTTCATGTCGTGTTCGATCAAGAGAACGGTCAATCCGAAATCCTTTCGGATTTGGGCGATCGTTTCCATCAAACCTTCGGTTTCCCGGTGATTCATTCCGGCGGCGGGCTCGTCGAGTAGAATGATTTTCGGATCTGTCGCGAGCGCGCGAATGATTTCCAGTTTGCGTTGCTCGCCATAAGGGAGCGCGCTGGCCTCGGTTTTCGCCTTGCCGTCGAGACAGAAAATGCGCAAGAGCGACATGGCCTTGGAGTGAAGCGCGTCTTCTTCAGTGAAGTAGGAGGGAGTCCTCAGGACCGACGAAGTGATTCCGTACCGTGTATGTTGGTGCGCCGCGATCAGTACGTTTTCAAGAACGGTCATGTCTTTGAAGAGACGGATATTTTGAAACGTGCGGGTCATCCCAAGGTGCGAAACTTGATGTGGCTTCATGCCTAGGATCGACTGGCCGGCGATCGAAATTTGGCCTGACGTCGGTTGGTACACGCCGGTCAGCATATTGAAGCACGTGGTTTTGCCGGCGCCGTTGGGGCCGATCAAGCCAACGAGTTCGCCCGGTATGAGCGCCAGATCGAAATTGTCGACGGCTTTCAAGCCACCGAACTGCATGGTGACGCCGCGGGCTTCAAGGAGAGGCTGCGCCATGCTTTTTCCTCCCTCGGAAGATGTCCGTGATCTCTGTCTTTCCAAAAATCCCTTTCGGACGCACAACCATGAAGATGATCAAAAGCAATGAGTAGATCACCATTCGCAGATCCACTCCCGTGTATTCCTGTAGCGGGCGTAGGATGAACTCAGGCAAAATCGTCACGACAATCGCCGCGAGAACCGAGCCCGTGAGGCTACCCATTCCGCCCAAGACGACCATGATGATGACGTCCACGCTCTTCGTGAATTGAAACGTCGACGGGTTTAGATATTTGGTCGCTGCCGCGAAGATTGCGCCGCCAAGTCCAGCGAAGAAGCTAGAGATGACGAATGCCTGAACTTTCATCCGAGTCGTGTTCACGCCCATTGCTTCGGCCGCAATTTCATCTTCACGCACACTTTCAAAGCCGCGTCCGTGCGTGCTGCGCACCAAGCGCCATAA
>JAMPXM010000274.1 GCA_023701225.1 Pseudobdellovibrionaceae bacterium
AAAGTCACGAGTAATCGACCGAGCGCGGAGCCCAGCTGCGCGTCCGCTTTGAGTAACCCTTGCATCGCGCCGGCGTCGGCGGGATTGGCCGCCGCGGCCTGCTCGGCGGAGACGGCCTGGTTGCGTGCGGCGATCACGGCTTCGAGAGTGTCTCGTTCGTGTTTGAGGTAGCCTTTGGCGGTTTCCACCAGGTTCGGAATCAAGTCGTAGCGGCGTTTGAGTTGAACGTCGATTTGCGAGAACGCGTTTTTAAAGGCGTTCCGGAAGCGGATCATACCGTTGTAAATTCCGATGGCCCAAAAAACGAGAATCAGCGTGACGACGATGAAAACGAGAATTCCGATCATACGATGCCTCTCCTGCGAGGGTCCAATTCACACACTCAATCGTAAATCAGCCGAGACTCGGAGCAAGCGATTTGTCGATCGGTCGAGGCCAGTGCTTTTGTTTCGTTTCATGAGCGATAAAGCTCGCCGCAGCTGCGACATCGTTGCACTGATTGAATTCCTGCTGGCTCAGCCGATGGTCTCGGGCGAGGACATCGTACTCATGAACGAGATCGATTCCGAAGACTCCGGGATCGTCGGAATTGATGGTCACGGGAACGCCCTGCTCCATGAGTCGACGGAACGGGTGGTCAGAAAGGGACGGCACGGCGTTCGTTAGCCAATTGCTGGTCGGGCAGAGTTCCAAGGGGATGCGGCGTGCGCGGAAAAATTCGATGGCGCGAGGATCATTGTGGATCTGCAGACCGTGTCCGATACGCTGTGCGCCCAAGTTTTCAACCGCTTCGATCGGCGCGCGGGCGGAACCGGCGAAAATCGCCTCACCCGCATGCACTGTGATTCCGAGACCCGCTTGGCGGGCTTTCGAGAACAAAGGAGCGAAAGGTTTGGCGTCAAAGCCGACCTCATTGTCGGCGAGATCCAGACCGATGAGGGTCTCGCGATGAGCGATGGCGAACTCGGTCACGCGTTCCGCCTCGCGTAGCGGACGGGTGCGTTGAATGATCGCGATCAAACCGACGGCGACGGGCAAGTGGCGCGCGCGCGTGATGCCACGAAGGATCGCTTCGTGAATGCTTTCAAAGCTCAAATGCGGATGACCTTGCGCCACGAAGGTCGGCGCGTAGCGGAGTTCGAGAATACGGATGCCTTCGCGAACCGCGTCCTCGACGCATTCAAACGCGATACGCTCCAAAATCTCTTCGCTCGACAGGAGTTTTTGCGTGACCAGAAATTTTGTCAGCACGGTCTCGAGATCGAGCATCGGCGTCGTGACGAGAAACTTATCGCGGAACGCGCGTTCGTCGTCGGGGACTTCGATGCCCGCGCGTCGCGCCAATTCCTTGAGTGTCGCGACTCGGAGCGAGCACTCCAGGTGGCGATGCAACTCGACTTTAGGAAAAGCGGTCCATGGTGATAATGCGGGTGATGGAGGAGGCAAGGGGGTGTCTGACATCGCTCGAGGATAGTGCGCCTTCACGGCTCGTCTCAAGGGGAATTTGTTGACGTGATTGAGGGCGCTATGACATCCCTAACGCCATGACGCAAACACGCTTGACTCCTTTGCCAGTCCGTTCGCTCCTCGCACCCACGCCGAAAACTCCGCCCCGTTACAACGTGCAGGTGCAATTGCAAAGCGGCGATGCACTTAAGATCGCCGACCCGCGAGCAACGCGCGCGATGGTCGCTCTTATGGATATGAATGCGGCCCATGGCGGCGCGGCCAGCCACTACGGAGGTCCTGCGGCGTTTGCCGAACTGATGTCGGCCGTTCACGGATTGATGTTCTTCGAGGCACAAAAAAATCGCGTGGAGTGGCACGAGGCGTTTCATTTCGTCAACGATGCCGGCCATTGCGAAAACGGTTTGTATGCGCTCAAAGCCAACTACGGCTTCGCGGACCTGAACATCGAAGCCCTGAAGAAGTTCCGTTCCATTGAAAGCGTGCTGACCGGTCATGGTGAGGCGCACTTATTCCCACAAGGCGTGTTGGTCAGCAATGGCCCTCTGGGTTCCGGGTTGCCTCAGGCGCAAGGGTTGGCGATCGCCGACGCCCTCTCGGGACGCAAACGCATCACAGTCTGCGCGCTTTCCGACGGAGGCGCGATGGAAGGTGAAGCCAAGGAGTCGTTCGCGGCGATTCCGGGTCTTGCCAAGCGTGGGAAGGTTGCGCCTTTTGTTTTGATCATCAGTGATAACCGCACCAAACTTTCTGGCCGCATCGACCAGGATTCGTTTTCGATGGAACCCACGTTTCAATCGCTTGAAAAACTCGGTTGGCGCGTGATCCACCTCGAAGACGGCCATCAGCTTCAGGCCTGTGTGTCGACACTCGAAGAAGTCTTTCACCAAGTCATGATCGATCCCACGGTTCCCGTTGTGATTCATGCGCGTACGATCAAAGGCAAGGGCTCCAAGAAGGCGGAGGCTTCCGCGACCGGAGCGCACGGCTTTCCGCTCAAGAAAGCCGAGGAGCTTCCGGCATTCCTCTCCGAAATTTATGAGAATCAGCAGGTGCCGGCCGAGTTCACGTCTTGGGCCGAAGAACTGATGGGGTACGAAAAGAAAAAGGCCGAAGCGGTGGCAGTGAATGCGAAGCCGAGCACGCCGAGTTCCCAACCGCGCCAGGAGAAAATTCAAGTCGGTGTCGCCGCAGCACTCATTCAGGCGCGTCGAGCCGGCCTTCCGGTCGTCTCGGTTTCCGCCGATCTGCAAGGCTCGACGGGTGTCGCGGAATTCCATAAAGAGTTCCCCGATTCGGCACTGGATATCGGTATCGCGGAAGCGAATATGGTCTCGACGGCGACCGGCCTTTCGATCTCCGGCTACATTCCGATCGTCGATACCTTTGCGCAGTTTGGTGTCACCAAGGGCGCGCTCCCGTTGACGATGGCGAGTCTTTCGCAAGGGCCCGTGATCGGCATTTTCTCACACACAGGCTTTCAAGACGCGGCGGATGGCGCCTCTCATCAGGCATTGAGCTTCTTCGCACAAGTCTCTTCCATTCCGCATGTCGAAACGTATTCGCTCAGCTGCTCATCAGAAGCGGAGGCTATGTTAAGCCAAGCTCTCACGAAATTCGCTGAAGACCGCCGCGCGGGACGGGTTCCGCCCTCGCGGATTTTCTTCTTGGGGCGTGAGAACTTCCCGCAGTTTTATCGTGAAGGCGTTACGTATGAACTCGGCCGCGCGACAGTGGTCGCCGACACGAGTGTGGAACATAAGACTTCCGTGACGATCGCCGCTCAAGGCTCGCTGCTCAGTGAAGCGCTGAAAGCCGCCGCTGCACTCAACGCCAAGGGCATCGGTGCGATTGTCATTCACAACTCGCCAGTCAACCACCCAGACATGCAAACCCTGACCGAGTCCTTACGCAAAACCGGTGGCCGACTGGTCACGGTCGAAGAACATCGTCTCGTTGGCGGTATGGGAGAACTCCTTACGCACGCGCTGGCGATGGCCGGTGAGCCCGTGCGCGTGAAGTCGCTGGGCGTGGGCGATCATTTCGGTCAGAGCGCGTATTCGGCTTTGGATCTTTATAAGAAACATGGTTTGGATGCCACCGCGATCACAGCGGCCGCCCAAGCCTTGTTGTAGAAATGAGCGCGAAAAGCGATGAATTCTGCGGGAACCCCGCCAAGGGGCAACCGCAGAGGGGATCTAGAGGCGAGACGATCAAGAGTCTTTCTTTTCGCCTTCTTTGATGCTGTCTTGTTTGTTGCTCTTGGTGACGTCGATTTCGTTGCCGTCGAGGCCTTTTTTGAAGCTGCGGATGGCTTCGCCGAGACCCTTACCCAGCTCAGGAAGTTTTTTCGAACCGAAGAAAATCATCACGATCAGAAGAATAATTATCCAGTGCCCAATGCCACCTGCGCCCATGGTCCACTCCTTACAAGTGCCGAGTTTTCGGTGTCGTCAGGTTTGGTCCATTTTGCCGCTCAGGTCAAGGACCTCGCCATTGGGATCGGATCAGACTGGTGGAAGGGAAGCCGGGCGGGCGGTCACTGTTGGATTCGGCTGTCCGACTCATCGGATCCGGAAAGACGTTCATCCCCATTTTCATCCGAATCGTCGGTGGCTTGACCGGTGGATTCTTCAGAGTCTTCCAGCGACTCCGCCTCGGCTCGGCCCGTCTCGTCAGGATTTTCACCTCCGCGCGAGCGGCGCTTGTCGTCGCGCCGCGGACGGCGGCGACGGCCCCCGCGGCGCTTGTCGCGCTCATCCTCTGCAAGGCGCTGGATTTCGGGCCGGTAACGGTCGTAGAGGCTCTTCCAGAAGTGAAGA